>JAKZRS010000053.1:0-19058 GCA_047518015.1 Thermodesulfobacteriota bacterium
TTCACCTATCTCAAGGTCATCGGCTGGGGCTGGTTTTACCTGTCGACCATCCTGGACGACTATTCCCGCTACATCATTGCTTGGAAGCTCTGCACCAACATGACGGCGGACGATGTGACGGCAACACTGAAGTTGGCGCTGGAAGCCTCAGGCTGCAATCGCGCCAATGTCGTCCACAAGCCGAGGCTGCTCAGCGACAACGGCTCGTCCTATATCTCCGGCGACCTGGCTGAATGGCTCGAGGACCACGGTATGGATCACCTTCGGGGCGCACCGTATCACCCGCAAACCCAGGGCAAGA
Organism: Thermodesulfobacteriota bacterium; assembly: GCA_047518015.1. Taxonomy (GTDB): domain Bacteria; phylum Desulfobacterota_D; class UBA1144; order Nemesobacterales; family Nemesobacteraceae; genus Nemesobacter. Next base: position 302 of record JAKZRS010000053.1, read on the forward strand.
TCGAGCGCTGGCATCAAACGCTGAAGAACCGGATCCTGCTTGAAAATTATTATCTACCCGGCGATCTCGAAAACCAGATCAGCGCCTTCGTCGATCACTACAACAACCAACGCTACCACGAGAGCATCGGCAACGTAACTCCAGCCGACGCCTACTTTGGACGCCACACCGCCATCATCGAAAAGAGAAAAAGGATCAAAACACTGACCACCCAAAACCGCCGCTTGAACCATCAACGCCAAGCGGCTTAACATCAAACAAAGATGAGCCAGATCCTCCCTTATGAAACACGCTCAACAGTCCCATTTGTTTTGATGACGGACAAATACCACAATCCTTGATCAGTGTTTCTCGACCCGCCGGTACAAATTCCGGTCCATGATGGTTGATACGGAAAGCGTGATTTTTCGGTCGAGATGCCCCGGGGCTTTCAGCTCAACATGCCGGGGCAGACCAGGAGGATTGACGAACCGCTGCACGATCAAAACAGTTTCAGCCCCCCAAGCTTCACTAATCTGTCCCCGATCTCAATTCCTGGCTTTCTCATCGTCTCACAACATTGGTGCCCGATTGGCTGAAATTTGATCCATTCTTATTGGACCGTGATGTCCAGCACCCGATCCACGTCGGTAACTACAATCGGACGGTCGTCGAGACGGTAGATCCCGAGAGCGAATTCCCGCATCTCAGGATCCAGGGTGCCTGGGTTGTCCTCGTCGTGTCCTTTGGAGAAGCTGACGACGGTCCCGATCCCGTCCCGCCGGTCATTCCCGGCTTCTCTCGAACCCGCGGAATTCAGGGGGGTGCTTCATCGTTTTTCGTCCGCGCGGGAACAAACAACGATCCGCCGGACCACTTCCACATTCATCACTAATGCAATAACGCCCAGGGTGAGCAAGGGCTGATTCAAAAGGGCGCCGAGGAAGATGACGAAAACCCGGACGTCCCGGCCCAGCCTGAGATAGACAACGCCAGGGAATTTCCTGGCCATCAGGCCGTCGTATTTGTCGGCCGTGTAGCTGTTCAGGAACGACCCCATAATCGCCGCGAACCCCAGCACGACGGATAGATTCGTGCCGGTCGCGGCATATTCGTGCCACATCAGGCCGAACAAGAGAAAGGCATCGGCATACCGGTCGAGGACCGCGTCGAACCAGCCGCCAAACTCGCTCTGGAATCGTTTCAACCGGGCGATCTCGCCATCGCAGCCGTCGATGATCGAGGCCAGTTGAGCCAAGGCGCCACCGGCGGCCAGAGCAGGATAACCGCTCACAGCCATCAATCCTGCGGCAACGCACAACAGCATCCACGAGATCAGAGAGATTTGGTTGGGCGTCACCGTTGTGCGCACCAGATAGCGGCTCAACCACCGGGAAACCGGCCGGTTGAGATGGCGCGACACCGGCCCGTCCCGGGTCTTGCGACCCTGGTCGCGCATCAGACGTCGTTCGGCTTCACGCAATGCGTCGGGCGTGTCCACGTCGAGCCATGACATTCCAGTCACATCGACGGTTCTCGCCCGGCCTTCGCCCGCCAGTTCCCTGAGCCCGTCGGAAAGCCCATGCTCGTTTCTTGCCGCCGCGCGCTCGAGACCCTCATACAGGCCCGACGTGCAGAGCATGACCCCGACGTCGCCCGCGTCCCAATCGACAAGGTTTTTCTCGATCGCCTGAATGCGTCCGTCGTCGATCTTGACTCGGGTGACATCGTCGAGATCGAAGATGGCGTCCTTGTCACAGTCCACGGCGAGGCGCATTTCTCCTGGTGCGGGCGGGTCGTCGGTCAGTGCCCCCGCAATCCCGGGGTCGAAAAGATGGTCGGTCATGACCACGAAGAAAGGCGCGTCGCCGATGCGACCCTTAGCCGCAAGGGCGCTGGCGCCGTTACCCCGCTCCCAGCCCTCGACTTCGACGAAGTCGACCGTGACACCGCGACGCCGGGCGATATCGGAAAAATGCGCCCTGACCCTTTCGGCCTCATGGCCTAGGGTGACGAGGAACCGCCAAACATCGGCAGCCAGCAACGTGCAGATGACCCTTTCGGCGAGGCTCAGTCCGAGCACCATGATCAGTGGCTTCGGCGTGTTGATTTGCGGACGAAGCCGCGATCCCAGCCCGGCGGCCAATATCAGCGCCACCTCCGGCGCCGCGTTCGCCAACTCAGTGTCCTTCATCGCCCAAGACCTCCACGATTTCGTCGTACAGATCCCGGCTCGCCGCCGCGATCAAGCAGATGCGGTCGGTCAAACCTTCGGCCTCCGCCAGGGGCGTGCCGTCGAGGCCGCCAATCCATCCCCCCGCCTCGGTCACCAGCCGCGCGGCAGCGAGATAGCTTTCCGCCGTCAGACGGCGACGCACCTCCACATGGGCGTCGGTGGCACCAGCGGCAACCAGGGAGAGGGCTCGGGACGCGCAACCGTAGCACCGCACCCCCCTGGCGGCGGCCATCATGCGGGCGAAGCCCGGTGGCGAAAAAAAGTGATTGAGCTCGACCGAGATCATGGCCTCGGCGATGCCGCGAACGTCCGAGGATTCGAGCCGGTCGTTCCCGCGCCAGGCGCCGGAGCCCCTGAGCGCGATCAGGGGCGTTTCCTCCTCGAGCGGCCCGACCAGGGCCGCCTCGACCCAATCGGGATGCAAGGGGGCGTCGACCGGCAGCACGGCGCAAGACAAGGCCGATAACGGCAGCCCGCGCGCCCGGTTGTCGGAGCCGTCCACGGGATCGAGGATCAGCCGGTAGCGGGGCCGGTCGCGGCCGATTTCCAGGGGCTCGGCCTCTTCCGATTGGACAATCAGCGGAACCGCCGCCGCCTTCAGGCAGGCCACTGCCGCGTCGTTGGCGGCGAGGTCGAAGACCTTGACCTCGTCGCCCTTGGGGTTGGTGGCCCCGGTGCTGCCGCGGCCGGCCTTCGCGAGCGCGTTCCGCACCTGGCAGTGGAGCGCGAGCAGCAGCTCCACCCACGGCGCGTCCACAGTCCGGACTGTGTTGCCACCGCCCGGACCATTGTTGGCAGCCCGACCGTCGCGGCTAGTCACCGGCGTCCGTTCGAGATGTCCCCTCGCCGACATCTCCGCCTTGAATAAATGCGTCGGTCAATTCATAGGCCAACGAATCACGCATCTGCTTCGGCGGGCTCTTCATGTAATAGGCGGAAGCGGCTTCCAAGGGGCCGCCGATTGCGCGCTCCAGCCCCAGCTTGGCGCAACGGATGGCATCGATGACCACGCCCGCGCTGTTGGGGGAATCCTGGACCGACAGTCTGAGTTCCAGTTCCAACGGCACGTCCCCGAAGCCGCGCCCCTCCATGCGGATGAAAGCGACCTTGTTGTCGTCCTGCCACGGCACGTAATCGGACGGTCCGATATGGATATCCCGGGATTCCAGACGTTCGTCCAACTGCGACTGCACGGATTCCGTCTTGGAAAACTTCTTGGACTTCAGTCGATCGAGGGCCTTCATGTTGAGAAAGTCCGTGTTGCCGCCCGTGTTCAACTGATAGGTTCTGTCAAGTGGCACGCCCCTGTCCCCGAACAGGCGGGTCAGGGTTCGATGCACGATGGTGGCGCCGACCTGGCTTTTGATGTCGTCGCCGACGATGGGCAGGCCAGCGTGACGGAATTTCTCAACCCATTCGGGGTCGGAGGCGATAAAAACCGGAACGCAGTTAACCATGGCCACTCCGGCCTCCAGGCAGGCCCGGGCATAGTGCCAAACCGCCTCTTCCGAACCTACCGGCATGTAGCAGACCAGAACTTCGGCCTCGGCCTCCTTGAGGACCTGGACAACATCGACCGGTTGCTCCTTGGAGGGTCGGAAAGCCTCGTCATCGGGATAGTCGGCCATGTGAGGCGCCACTCCGTCGAGAACCGGCCCCATCCGCACCACCACGTCGGATACCGGCAGGGTGCTCTGGAAGACCTTGGTGCAGTTGGGTTGGGCGAAAATCGCCTCCTCCACCAACTTACCCACCTTGCGGCGGTCGATATCGAAGGCGGCCACGATCTCGATGTCGCTCGGCCCCCAGTTGCCGATCTTTGCGTTCATAAGACCGCTGAATGACCCCTCGTTACGGCCCCGGTAGTATTCCAACCCCTGGACAAGGGAACTCGCGCAGTTGCCGACGCCGGCGATGGCCACTCTGATTGAGTCGGGCCCGATTTTTCTCATTCTCCATACTCCGCCAGCGACACCCAAATTCGCCCAATGTGCTTTTCCATTTTATGGCTCCATTAACCCCTTAGCATGTGCACGTATAAGCGGTGCATTGCACCGTTGATTCCCCATGACATCACGAAATCAACGGTTACTGAACGAATGCGTCTCCGCCATTTCGCAATCATTCGCTCCCCCTACGTGCATCCGTTCCACTCCTGCCATCATTCGACGGATGGCTTAGCGGCAGGGTAAGGGACGGGCGGTATGTGCCGCCGCGCTCCCCTTCGAAGTCGAACTCATAAAGTCTTGTCGGCCCGAGCACAATCGCACGCTGCCCCGCAAAAAAAGGGAATTATAAGTTTGTGTTGAATACGCTTGATTTGGTAGTCCGCCTCGCGTAAACTACAAAATGTGGCCGCGACGCATCGCGGTGGCCCTGAAATGCCAAAGCCCGAGTTGCTGCTCGGGCTAGGCGAGGGGTCTTAATTGAGAGCGCTGTGGCTTATGCCTTCGTGAACGGAGACATCGTATCGATTCTTCGGACGATGTCAAGTGCTCTCCAATCGGAAAGGAGGGCGCTGTGCCACCAACTGCGAATATCTCCCATCAACACATGATCAATGTCTTTGAGGTTTTCGGCTGGGCCTTGGCCGATACCGTGCGCGAGCTAGACCACGTTCAGCACCGTGAAGACATTTCAGCAGAGAACTTTATGGCCGTTCTTGCTTCCAAGGTTGAGCGGCTTGATAGCGACGCCAGAAGGCTTGGAGTTGACGTGAAATTCGTTTCCGAGCTTGTCGCCGCTCTTCACGATACAGTTTCATCCACTCCGGATCGTTCTCCCAAGGAGAGGGCCAGCCCGCGGCTTGTTTGGTCCCGCCCTGATGGAGATCATCAGTAGTCATGAGAAATCCTTCCTTAGCCCAATGATTCTGAGATTCTGAAGGGTCCAATCAATGGCTGTTAACTTTGTTCGTAATGCAAGCGTTCATTCTATGGAGCCGATTGCGCAACCTCGGGTGCATTACCCGGATCACTCGGTTCTACTAGTTCTAGAGTTGCATCGTGACACACACGGAGGACCAATAGAGGCGTCGCCGCAGGTGGGCCGTCACGGTCCTCTGCAAAGATTGTTAGCACTCCGTCCTCAAGAACTGCGCTCGCTCGCTCACCAGCTATTACAAGCCGCTGACTCTCTAGATCAGGATGCCGTTTCTCGGCAAAGCACCTCGGTTAGATTGTTCTAATCGAAGGCGCTTTCCCTTGTCTTCCCGCCCCGCCTTGGCCGTCAAACCTGCGGGGCGTTTCTACGTCTGGTCGGCGATCATGCGCTATCTATCATCGACCTCAGTGCGTTCAATTTTGCGCCTAAGTTCAGCCTTCTTCGAACGTATCCATAAGCCTAGCATAGTGTCATCGAATCGTGTGTGGTTTCCTCGAATGATGAAATAGGTGTTTAGAGAAATGTGAACTGCGATTAGAGCGACAATCCACCATTTCTCCCAATTCCCCTGCCTTATGAACATAAACAACAAGAGAACAAATACCGCAGCGTTGGCAGTTATCGTCAGCCATCTAATCATCGCCTGCCACCGCCCGGCCATTTGACACTAGCGCAGTAGAACCGACAACTCGTCAAGCTTGGCAAGAGCTTTTTTGAGTTCAGCAAAATCCTCGCGAGGATCGGTTGCCTTCACTATAGTTTCTTCTGAGTCGTCGTGAAGTGCGTTGTCGGCCAGGGTCGTGCAGGCCCGCCCTACCGTGCGCAGGCGAAGCCGCAGACAGGCGATCTTTTTTTCCAGCTCGCGGTGCTCAATGTACGCGCGGCCGATATCGCGTTCTACGTCTTCCTTGGTCATGCAATCAATTCCCTGTAGCTGAGCCGCTTCCCGGCCACATCCTAGCTGCCACTACTTCCATCTGGTCGGTGGTGTCAAGTTCCCTCACGCCATGGCGGCCCGCAAATTCGTCCACGTAGCGCTTGCAAGTGTTTGGCGCTCATCTTGTGGTAGACGCCCTTGTGCGCCCGCTTGAGCATGCTCCAGAATGATTCGATTCCATTAGTGTGAACCATACCATCTACGAACTCACCGACGCTGTGACGCACGCTCGCGTGGTCGAAGGGTATGCCTTTGTAGGCGGCGGCATCATCGGAATAGACTGTTGCGCCCTTGGCGGCGGTCTCAATGACGAACTTCTGTAGGGTTTTGGCGTCGGCGTTCTTGATGACCTTGGCTTTGACCTTGTTGGTTTTGCGATCCTTCGCCCCCACAACGGCGGTCTTGCCGACTGTGCCGCGACCGGCCTTCAGCTTTTTACCCTTGTGCTTGTTGCGCTCTTTGCCGCCTATGTAGGTTTCGTCAATCTCGACCGGCCCGGCAAACTCTTGAAGTTCATCGTGGCCCCAGGCCTTGCGGATGCGCTGGAGCATGAACCACGCGCACGGTTGCGAAACCCCAATGTCCCGATGCAGTTTCATGCTGGAGACGCCCTTGAGGCTTGTCAGGTGAAGGTAGATCGCGAACACCCATTTGCGAAGAGGGATGTGGGACTTGCACATCACTGTCCCGGTTTTGACGGAGAAATATGACCGGCAATCCGAGCACCGATAGGGCATGTGATTGTGGCCCGCCTCATGGGTCCGGGTACTACCGCACTGTGGGCAATACCGCCCGTCGGGCCATACGCGGGCCTCAAACCATTCCCGCGCACTTTCCTCGGTCGGAAACATGTCGCAAAGCTGCACCATCGTGAGCCCTTCGCGGTCTGATTTTCCTGGTGCTTTGTATCCCATAACCAACCTCCTTGCTATCCCAAGAATATAAGGCATCAAGGCGAGTATGTCAACACAAACTTATAAGCCCCTTAAAAATGGACCTTACAAGCAACGGGGAAACATCCGCCACTGCCACTAAATCATATCCCCCGAATTGATTCAACAACCTGCCGGATATGCGTGTTATACTTGGTAGCGCGATGAAGGCAATGGTTCTAAGAGGTACGCACGATCTGTCTCAGAATGATGCTCCTCTTGAGCTGCTTGAAATTCCCACCCCGAAACCCTCTCGAGGAGAAGTTCTGATACGCGTTTTGGCCTGCGGGGTCTGTCACACCGACATGGACGAGGTGGAGGGAAGAGTGGTGCCTCCGGCTTTTCCGATTGTTCCGGGACACCAGGTGGTGGGGATGGTTAAAGAGACCGGCTTGGGAGTAAGAAATTTCGACGTAGGCGACATGGTGGGAGTCGCGTGGATAGGAGGAGCCTGTGGAGAGTGCGGCTACTGCGGGAGCGGACGGGAAAACCTCTGCGATGACTTCATTGCCACCGGCAGGGACAGAGATGGAGGTTTCGCCGAGTTTGTGGTCGCCGACACAGGGTTCATTCACCCTATACCGGAGGAAATGGATCCAGTGAAGACGGCCCCTCTTCTATGCGCCGGAGCTATAGGCTACCGCTGCATGAGACTTTCCGGAATAACGAACGGAGACACAGTAGGACTCATGGGGTTCGGGGCTTCTGCGCATCTTGTGATAAGGCTGCTTCGCCAATCATACCCACTAAGCGAGGTGTTCGTATTCGCAAGAGGAGAAAGGGAAAGGCGATTCGCCATGGAACTTGGAGCATCCTGGTCGGGAGGAATTGAAGAGCGCTCCCCCAAGAAACTTTCCGCTATCATTGACACCACGCCTGTATGGAAACCAGTTCTACGCTCACTTGAGAATCTTGCTTCCGGGGGAAGATTGGTCATAAACGCCATAAGTAAGGAGGACTCAGATATTGACTCGCTGCTGAGTCTTGACTATCAGTCGCACCTTTGGCTTGAAAAAGAGATAAAAAGCGTAGCTAATGTTACAAGAGAGGATGTCGCTGGTTTTCTTTCGGTCGCATCCACTCTGGGAATAGAGGCTGAAGTCACCGAGTACGGACTTGAGGAGGCAAACACAGCGCTTTTGGAAATCAGAAGGGGAGGAGGAAAAGGGGCCAAGGTTCTAAAAATAGCCGACCGGTAATTTTTTCATGACCCAGCCTTAAAAAGAGAAATCGAATCAGTCCTTATCCTTAAGCCATCTCGCCAGCGCCTTGTCCGGATCGGTTATCTCTTCCACGGAACCATACAAGTAAGCCTCCCAGCCCTTTTCAGGCATTCCGGCAAACAGCATCAGGTTGAGCGGATAGACCTCGCTGTCGGTGCATCTGCGGAAGTCATCCCGGAACAGAAATACGGGTTTGTCCCAAGCAATCGCCATTCCCAGCTCCACCATTACTCCTTCGTCCGGCGGACATCCATTGACAACTACGAACAATCCATCGGCCTCGCGTACGTCCCGAAGGTCCGACTGTCCAACCCTGTAGGCCCAACCGGCGGCGGCCTTATCAACCTGATTATTCCGGGAAAACGGTTCCCATACCTCGGCTCCCATTGATTCCAGAACCTCAACAAGAGCCGCCAAGGGACCTTCTCGCTGCTGTACGGAAAAGCCGTAGGGATTAGCCAGATACAGGGTTTTTCGTTTCGTCATGTTAAAAAAGTGTTTCCGCCTGAGAGTCAGAACAATTCAGATCACATCCAGTGGTCGGCCAGAAACGCTTCAAGCATCAGTCACTATCCTCCGTCCGCTCCAGACCCACGGCGTCCGATCTTTTCAAGTCTCGCACGAAGTTCCACGCTGTCAAGCGAGTCGAACGGAAGGGGCAGAAACGCGGCGACACGCTCTTTGAGCAATTCGTAGGTTTTTTCAAAAGCTTCGCGCCGTTCGGTTTCAGTTCCCCTAATACCTGCGGGGTCCGCAAGACCCCAGTGAGCCGTTACGGGGCCCCCCGGCCACACGGGACAAGGTTCACCCGCTGCGTTGTCGCACACCGTAATAACAAAATCCATTAGTGGGGCGCCCGCCGCCTCAAACTCGTCTCAGGACTTGGAACGCAGATTCTCCGTGTCGTGCCCCCGGCTGAGCAGAAGCTCTAGAGCGCGGGGGTGAATTTCTCCCCGCGGATGACTCCCCGCGCTGTAGCCGACAAATCTTCCGTCGCCATTGTGGTTCAAAAGAGATTCGGCGATGACCGAACGTGCCGAGTTGCCTGTGCAAAGAAACAGCACCCTATAGATCCGTTCACACGATGGCTGCTTTTCTTTCATGACTCTCCCCTTTGGCAATTATACCCTGATTACTTTTCTGCAAGCACGCTAAATGGTCGAGAAGACAGAACCTTTTAAAAACCTCACCTCCGCTTAGACACCAAGTCCTTGTAATATATAATTTCTCCATGACCGAAAATAAAGAGATCCTCACAAGAATTGAAAATTCCGTATGCACCCTTACGCTTAATCGCCCCGAGAAAAGGAATTCTCTTACCCCAAAGACTCTCAAACTGTTAACAGAAAAATTTCAGAAACTGGGGGAAATCTCCGAAATCAGATGTGTTGTAATAAGAGGAAGCGGTGATAGGGCTTTTTGCTCAGGATACGATATAGCTTCAATATCCGATGAAGAAATTGCTATAGAAAACAACCATCCCCTCACCGAAGCCATGCAGGCAGTAAAGTCTTACCCCCTTCCCGTAATAGCAATGATAAACGGTCACGCTTTCGGGGCGGGGCTTGAGCTTGCGGTGAACTGCGATATAAGAGTGTGCGTTGCCGACGCAAAGCTCGCAATCCCGCCTGCAAAACTTGGAGTCACTTACCATTACGGCGGAATAAAGCAATTTCTGAACTTGGTGGGTTCCGGGTTTACAAGGGAGCTTTTTTTAGCGGGAAACTCCGTTAAAGCCGAAAGAGCCTTGGAAAAAGGGCTTGTCAACTATGTTGTAAGAAGAGACGAGCTTGAAGAATTCACCTACGCGCTTGCCGAGGAAATAAGCGAAAACGCGCCGCTTTCCATGATATCGATGAAAAAGATGATAAATATCTGGGAAGAGAAAAATCCGCTTTCAAGAGAAAATGAAGAACTTATAAAATCGCTTCTTGCCAAAGTAAGGGAAAGCAGCGACGCGAGAGAAGGGAAAAAAGCCTTTCTCGAGAAAAGAAAGCCCGTTTTTAAGGGAAAATAGCGGCTTTTATAATTCAGTCTCCGTAACCGAATTCCTTTATCAGGAGATCACTCTGGGTCCAGTTTTCCTTAACCTTCACCCAAAGTTCCAGAAACAACTTTACTCCCAGGATTCTTTCAATTTCAACCCTGGCCTCAGAACCGATCTGCTTGAGCATCCCCCCGCCCTTCCCTATCAAAATTCCCTTGTGACTTTTTCTCTCAACGTAGATTTCCGCGTTTATCCTTATCAGGTTTCGCTCCTTATCCTCGCTGAACCCTGAAACCACCACGGCAACCCTATAGGGGATTTCCTTCCGCGTGAGGTTGAATACCTTCTCCCTTATGAGTTCACTAACGTAAAAGATCTCGGGCTGATCCGTGAAAACATCATCGGGGAAATATTTCGGTCCCTCGGGGAGGTGTTTTTTCAGAAGTTCCGTGAGCTGCCCTACCCCGTCGTTGTTAAGCGCCGAGATGGGAATTATTTCAAGGAACTTCTCAGAGAATCTCTCAGCAGCCGAAAGTACCGATAGGAGCTTTGATTTTTTTACCTTGTCGATTTTGTTTACGACAAACACAGAAGGTTTCCTGAGCATCTTCAGTATGGATTCGTCTGCCGCTCCGAAAGGTTTTTCCACGTCCGTAACAAATGCCACTAGGTCGGCATCCGACAGAGCACTGCTTACCGCTCGGGCCATGGATTTTCCAAGCCTGCTTTTTTCCCTGTAAACTCCCGGGGTATCAAGAAAAACCAGCTGCGAATCATCAAAAGTCTTTACGCCCAAGATTCTGTTTCTGGTAGTGCTCGGCTTATCCGAAACGGCCGAGACTTTTTCTCCCACGATGGAATTTACAAGAGTGGACTTGCCGACGTTGGGCCGTCCTATAACGGAAATGAACCCGGATCTGAAGTTTTCTCTTGAATGTTTGCCTGACATGGAATTTATCTGAATCCCGTAAACAATTTCGTTCTTCCCAGTATAATTCACCGCAAGCTTTAACACAAAAGCCCACACACCAACAAAACCCGACTGGAGTTCGGGGTGGCTTGATATATGGACGCCGGGTGAACAAGGAGCACTCTTGTGCCTTGATCCATTCTTGGAACAGCCAGTAGCAGGATACGAAACCCAACGCGACCGGCCTGATATCGCCGGGACTTCCAAGCTTTCGCCTCATTTTCATTTCGGCGAGATATCGCCACTGCTATGCTGCCACGGCGTTCTATCTCATATAAAGCCCGAAGCGGAAAGCAGCTTAAAATCCTTTATTCGTCAGATTATGTGGCGGGAGTTCTCTCAGTATCTGGTCTTAATTCCTCTCTATAAAAGAGACTTAAACACTCAGAAAATCCCGCCTATAGACCTAACAAGACCCGCCTGAAGATGCGGTTTCGCATCCTCAAAATCCAAGTTCGCCTTGTTGGCAACGCTGACAATTCTGGTCCTGTATATCTTCCACTTTATATCATCAGCATGTGAAGTCTGCCTAGTCTGCGTCGCGGTGCCCTGCCGTGCATCAGTATCCTCTGTCTGGTAAACAAGTTCTCCTTCCTTGGCGCGTTCTCTGATCTGGATATCGGTCACCATCGTGAAAAGATCATCCGTTACGAGGGCGTCAAAAATAAATCCTGCGATTCCCCCGGCGATTCCCCCAATCACAGTGCCCTTGTTTATCTCATCAACATCTCCGCCTATGGCGCCGCCTATTACTCCTCCGATAACCGCGCCTTCAACTACGCCTTGGTAACCCTCTCCAAACATTGCATTTGTTTCCTCAAGATTGGTTTTCCCGACCTTGAGAATGTTAGCCTGAAGAATGAAAGTCGCCTCGGCCGGGTCTTCTGTGACCTTAAAACCGCTAGAGACTATCCTGCCTTTGATTCCGTACTCAATTCCAGGCAGTTCCTTGTCGGTCGTATTTTTTACGTCGACGTATACGACTCTCTTTTCAGGCGACACCGGTTCAAGAAAAATCGTCTCCGACATCTTGGTCTCAACGGTAAGCTTCCTTTTCTCGATAAGTGTCCTAGTCGCCGCACAACCGTTTACAAGAAAAACAAAACAGATAGCTATAGCAAAAAAGAGGTTTTCTTTACAAACAAGCTCTTTTCTCATTAGTCGGAACTCCTTTAATCTTAGTGTCGGAGGAAAAATTTCCGCCTTCCGAATTAAAATGGTATGTAAAAAAAAGGAAAAAACAAATGGGAAAAAAGAGCATGAAGGACATGCGCCACCCAGGCCTTTTTTCTCAGAAATACAAAACTAAAGAATCACGCCTTAACCTTCTCTTGAAATGGCGTGAAAACCTTGCCAATGCAAATCAATCTAGTATGATTAGCCAATTCTTGACTGCCGGGAGAACCGCGTTTTCATGCTTGAACTTATGGGAGAGTGGAAAAGATCGAATTTCTGCGGAGAGCTTGGAAAAAAACACGTTGATCGCTCCGTTACGCTAATGGGCTGGGTGCAGTCCCGAAGAGATCACGGCGGGGTGATTTTTGTGGATCTGCGCGACAAAGACGGACTCTGTCAGATCGTTTTTAACCCGGAGCGTGACCCAAAAATCCACCGGATCGCCGAGCAGCTCCGCGACGAATGGGTAATCGCGATAAAGGGTAAGGTAACGCCGAGAACGGAGGAAACCATAAACCCGAACCTTAAAACCGGTGAGATCGAAATTGTCGCCGAGCAAGTAAAGATTCTTAACACTTCAAAGGTAATACCGTTTCTCATAGAAAACGAGGTGAACGCCGATGAGCTTCTGAGGCTTAAGTACCGTTATCTCGACCTGCGAAGACCGCCAATGCGGGATAACATAATCTTGCGCCACAAAGTCGCAGCATCAGTGCGAAACTATCTTAATGAAAATGGGTTTCTTGAGATCGAAACCCCTTATTTCACGAAATCAACTCCGGAGGGCGCAAGGGACTTTTTAGTTCCGAGCCGGCTTAACGAAGGACAGTTCTACGCGCTTCCCCAGTCGCCCCAGATATTGAAACAGACCCTGATGATCTCGGGTTTTGACAGATACTACCAGATAGTAAAATGCTTTCGGGACGAGGACCTAAGAGCGGATCGCCAACCCGAATTCACCCAGATAGACATGGAAATGTCCTTTGTCTCAGAAGATGACGTGATTTCCATTGTTGAAGGCATGATAAAAACGGTCGTTCAGGAGACGAAAGGAATTGACGTACCCACTCCTTTTTTGAGAATGCCTTATGAAGAAGCCATGGAGAGATACGGAACTGATTGCCCCGATACAAGGTTCGGTCTTGAACTAAAAGATATCTCCTCCATATTCGAGAACTCGCAGTTCAAGGTGTTTCGCGGAGCCTTGGAAAAAGGCGGAGCGATAAAGGCGCTTAACCTCAAGGGAGGAGCCGGGAAACTCACCAGAAAGGAAATAGACGATCTTACCGAATACGCAGTCTCTCTCGGGGCAAAAGGGCTTGCATGGATAAGAGTCGGCGAGGATGGATGGAACTCTCCCATAGTGAAGTTTCTAAGCGAAGAGGAACGCGGGCTTTTAGCCTCCGCTCTCTTGATGGAAAAAGGAGACATAGTGTTTTTCGGTGCGGACTCCGTTGAGATGGTAAACCAGGTGATGTCAAACGTAAGGCTAAGCCTCGGTAAAACTCTTTCGCTTGTTGACGAAGAAAAACTTGAATTCCTCTGGGTAGTCGATTTTCCGCTTTTCAAGTACAGCCCCAAGGAAAAAAGACACGTCGCCGTTCACCACCCTTTTACCGCCCCCAAGGACGAGGATGTCAAAAAAATCGAGAGTTCCCCAGGGAGCGCCGTTTCAAAATCCTACGATATAGTCTTAAACGGAGTTGAGATAGGCGGGGGAAGCATAAGAATTCACAGAAAAGACATACAGCAAAAAGTGTTTGACGCAATAGGAATCGGAGAGGATGAAGCACAGGAGAAATTCGGTTTTCTCCTCGAGGCCCTTGAATTCGGAGCTCCTCCCCACGGAGGCATAGCGCTCGGTCTTGACAGGCTTTTGATGATTCTCTCCCGAGGAGACTCGATAAGAGACGTAATAGCTTTTCCCAAAACGCAGAAGGGCTCATGCCCGCTTACAGAAGCGCCGTCTGAAGTCTCTCCCGAGCAGCTTCTTGAAGCGGGAATAAGCATTATTGCCAGAAGATCAGAAAACTGACTTTCCTGCTGTTTGTCCGTAAAGCCTGGAAATTCCGGAATACCCAACACGCCATTTATCAATTATTACTGACTTTTTCCACCCGGATGCTCCGCTTCCGAAACATAAGTTACTTAAGATCGTCTATGCCTGCGCCGAAATTTATATGAAACGCGCTGTCGCCTATGACAAGCGCGGGAACGGATTTTACGCCGCTTGATTCCGCCTCCGAAATCCTGCTTTTGTCTTCTCCAAGATGCACGATTTCAAGCTCATACCTCTCTTTATCAAGAGAATCTGCAAGACCTTGTTCGGCATCCACGCAAACCGGGCACCCGGCATGATAAAAAACTGCTTTGGTTTTCATAGTTTTAAACCTCACTATTTAGTTTCGACTCAATACTATCATGAGAAACTACCGCTTCTCAAGCAAGTATCGATGCGATATTATAATTTTCATGAGCCTTGCGAATCTGCTGAACCTGATAGAAAGAATCGGCAACCTGCTTCGTTCAGAACAAAGAAAGCTCCTCAAGCCCCTTGAGCTTCTGCCAATTCATCTGGCCATTCTTAATTATCTGTCGATATGCAATAAATACAGCAATAACGCGGCTGCTTTGACCAAATATCTCGGTAATACCAAGGGTACCACTTCCCAGAGTGTAAACGTGCTTAAGGAAAAGGGTTGCGTGCTCAAAAAAAAGGCGGAGAACGATAAAAGGGTAGTGAATCTTCACCTTACGGAAAAAGCTGTCGGCCTGCTCAAAAAGCTGTCCTCTGAGAGTTCCCAAAAGATTCTTGACGAGGAAAACATAAAAGTCACCGAAGATGTCTTGAGGATCATTCTCAGGTCCATTCAGATTTCAAACAAAAACCGCACGTTCGGAGTATGCAGGACCTGTGGTTTTTTCATTGACGAAGGCGACGGATCATTGAAATGCGGTTTAACGTTGGAAAAGCTTCTTGAATACGAAACCGAACAGATCTGCCAGGAGCATGAACCTGCGTCGCGCGCCATCTAAAACCGTTCGCACGTTATTTTGACGGGATACCCAGAATCCCTGTTTGCTTTATGTTTTTTTGTGCTATGATTCTATCCGTTTACGTTTCAGAGCAGGCGGAAGGTGCATGGACATCTGGAAAAATTTTCACGGACTCAATTCCGGTTACGTAATGGATCTCTACGAACGTTACGTAAGAGACTCCTCTTTAGTTGACCCCGCCACGAAAACCATTTTTGATGGGTGGAAACCCGATAACAAAGACTCGTCCCTCAGGGTTGAAATAGAGCCTGAGATCGAGAAAAACGGTTTTAAGCAGTCATCCGTAAAGGACGTGAGCAAGGCCGTCGCCATCGCGAACATGGCCCAGGCAATCAGAAGACACGGCCATCTGGAAAGCAAGATAGACCCTCTTGGAGGTCCCCTCCACGGAGAACTCACCCTGCACGCCGAAACGTTCGGACTTGATGAGGAAGAGCTAAGAGACTTTCCCTCAACGCTCATAGGATGGCCTCTCTCCGAGAACTCCCTTGACGCGCTTGACGGAATAAAAAAACTGAGAAAGCTCTACTCGTCCACGACGGGATATAATTACGATCATATCTACGAAGCCGAAGAGAGAAGGTGGATGAGGGGTGCCATAGAATCGGGCATCTACCGCCCTCCCATAAACCCCGTGAACGAAATAGAGCTTCTGGATAACCTGACCAGAGTAGAAGTATTCGAAAACTTTCTCCACAGGATTTTTCCCGGGAAATTCAGGTTTTCAATAGAAGGCGTCGACATGCTGGTGCCGATGCTAAATGAACTTATACGCCTCGCGATTAAAGCCGACATACACCAGATAATTCTTGGAATGGCCCATCGCGGAAGGCTGAACGTCATGCACCACGTAATGGAAAAAACCTACAAATACACGCTGCTTAAGTTCAAGGATCCGGTTCTGGTAAGGGATTTTGCCGATGACATGGGATGGACGGGAGACGTAAAGTACCACGAGGCCGTAAGACGCGATATTCCTAAGGGAGAAATGCTTGACCGCAGCATGAGGATAACGCTGGTACCCAACCCCAGTCATCTGGAATCGGTAAATCCGGTAGTGCAGGGGATGTCAAGAGCATGCGGAACAAGCGATGACGCTCCGGGTTCCCCGCAATTTGACCCTTCCGCGGTAATTCCCGTGCAGATACATGGAGATTCAGCGTTCATGGGACAGGGAATAAACGCGGAAACGCTTAATCTCTCCGCCCTTCCGGGTTATCACGCCGGTGGAACTATACACATAATCACCAACAACCAGCTCGGCTATACCACGCTTCCAAGCGACAGCAGGAGCACCCTTTACGCAAGCGATCTTGCCAAGGGGTTTGAAATACCGATTGTCCACGTAAACGCGGATGACCCGGTTGCCTGCATAGAGTCAATACGCCTGGCCTTCGGCTACACATCCAAATTCGAAAAACATTTCCTGATAGACCTCGTCGGTTACAGAAGGTACGGGCACAACGAGGCTGACGAACCGGGATTTACCCAGCCCATGATATACAAAAACATAGATAATCATCCCACAGTAATGAACATCTGGGCGAAAAAACTGGTAGAGAAGGGCGCCGTCACTGAAAAACAGGTAGAGGAACTGCAGGAAAAACACATGGAGAAGATTTCAAAGGAATTCGAATCAATCTCTCCTGACGATTCCCCCGAGGAATCAACGGCACCCTCCCCGGAACGAGGGATAGCGAAAAGAACGGTTACCAAGGTTCCGGACGAAACCCTGCGCGAACTCAATGATTCCCTCCTTTCGGTTCCAGAAGGATTCACTGTAAATTCAAAGATCGCCAGGATACGTGACAGAAGAAGAAATATTCTCAATGACCCAAAGGAAAAGACAATCGACTGGGCCATGGCGGAAGAACTTGCCTACGCATCCATAGTCGCGCAGGGCATTCCCATCAGGATAACCGGGCAGGACTGCGAGAGGGGAACTTTCAGCCACCGCCACGCGGTACTTCATGATTCGGAAAACGGCGCAATTCACGCTCCCCTGCAGAAAATCCCCCAGGCAAAAGCCGCGTTTGAGATAAAAAACAGTCCGCTCAGCGAAAACGCCTGTCTGGGGTTTGAGTACGGATACTGCATCGAGAGAAAGAACTGCCTTGTAATATGGGAAGCTCAGTACGGAGACTTCATAAACGGAGCGCAGGCGATAGTGGATGAATATCTCGTATCGGCAAGGGCCAAATGGGGTCAGACCCCATCCCTGGTTCTCCTGCTTCCCCACGCCCATGAGGGACAGGGACCGGACCACTCAAGCGGAAGGCTTGAAAGGTTTCTTATGTCAGCTGCGGAATACAATATAAGGATAGTGAACTGCACTACATCAGCGCAGTTTTTCCATGTGCTTCGCCGCCAAGCCCTGCTGCTTGAAAAAGACCCCCTTCCTCTGATCATCATGACGCCCAAGGGACTTCTGCGAAACCCGAAGGTAAACTCGTCCCTTAAAGATCTCTCCGAGGGGAAGTGGTTTCCGGTAATTGACGATCCCATGAGCACTAGGCAGGCGAAAAAAGTCAGAAGATTAATATTCTGCAGCGGCAAAATTTACGTTGATCTTATATCAAGTGAACTCAGGGCTAAATCGCCCGACGTGGCAATAGCCAGAATCGAGCAGCTTTACCCAAGACCCAAGGAAGAGGTAAGCGCTATTATACAAAGGTATGGTAAACTTGAAGAGGTAGTCTGGGTGCAGGAGGAACCCCAGAATGCGGGGGCCTGGAAATACATGCTGCCTTTTTTCAGAAGAAAGATTATCCAAAAACGCCTTCCTCTAAGCTATATAGGGAGAAAACGTTACTCAAGCCCAGCGGAAGGACTTTCCTCCATGCACAAATACAACCAGAACCTGCTTGTAAGACAGGCTTTCAGCATAGACGATGTAGTGGAAGGAAATGAAGAAAGTGGCATAACCTGGCACAGGGATATCTAGAACAAACACAAAAACGAGGAAAAAATGGCCAAAAACATCGTCGTTCCACACTTGGGAGATTCCGTAATAGAAGCCACAATAATAAAGTGGACCAAGCAGCAGGGAGATAACGTAAGACTTGGGGAAACCGTAGTTGAGCTTGAAACTGAGAAGGCAAATTTTGAAGTCGCTGCCGAAGCAACAGGGATCTTGGCTTCGATAGCAAAGAAAGCCGATGAGGACGTCGAGGTAGGAGACATACTGGGAACCATTGAGGTATCAGAACGCAAAGAGGCCATAGAAAAAGCCGCGAAGAAGACTGAGACTGTACCCGAACCGCCAACAGAAGAAATTCCGCAGGAAAACCAGCAGGAAAAAGAACCTCAAACCCGCGTGACTCCCGTCGCAAGGAACATCGCCGAGCAAAACGAAGTCGACCTTTCCCAGGTTACAC
>JAKZRS010000054.1:0-2995 GCA_047518015.1 Thermodesulfobacteriota bacterium
TACATAAAATCGCGGATGCTTCTTCCCAGAATAAAGGATGAGGATGAAGATGGGGGGCAGGACCCAAGGGAGGAACTTGTAAGGCAGCTGCTTGAGTATAAGAGGTACAGAGACGCGGCGGCGGAGCTTGGTGGGATGGAAATTCTCGGAAAAGACGTCTTCCTGGCGGGTTATGACCGCAAGGAACTATTCGGGGAACCGGCGGAAGAAACGGAATTCGTGAAATTTGACCTCTGGTCCCTGGTAGACGCCTTCTCAAATATATATGAGAACAGAAAGAAATCGGAAACGGAAGAGATATCCCTGACCCCGCAGACATATACAGTTGAAGAAAGAAAAAGCCAGATGATAGGAATAATGAGAAGCAAGAAAGAGGTTCTTTTCGAAGACCTTTTCGGAGTGGATATAAACCGCATGGAACTCGTGATAACCTTTCTCTCGATACTTGAGCTGCTGAAAGACGGCATTCTGGATGTTTTTCAGCCGACCTTCGAAGAGCCCATAAAGATAATTCTGAGGGAGAAAAATGGACGATAGAAGTTCTCTTGCAAACATAATAGAATGCTTGATATTCGTTTCAAAACACCCTTTAACCATTCAGGAAATCTCCAGTTTTCTAAAAGACGCCGAGAAAGAAGAAATAAACGATGCTCTTGATGAACTCCAAGAGCGCTGGGAAGAGATGGGGAGGAGTTTCATACTAAACAGCGTTGCAGGAGGGTATCAGTTCAGAACCCGCCCAGAGTATTCGCAGTACATAGTCGAGTTCAATAAGGAAATAAAAAAATTCAGACTCTCAAAGGCTTCCCTCGAAGTGCTTGCGATAGTCGCCTACAAGCAGCCCGTCACGAAAATCGAGGTTGAAAAGATAAGAGGAGTGGATTGCTCAAGCAGCGTAAGCGTGCTCCTTGAGAGAAGATTCATTGAGATCGCCGGAAGAAAGGAAGTTCCGGGAAAACCTTTTCTCTACAGGACTTCCAATCTTTTTCTCGAGACATTCGGCCTTAAAGACCTGAAGGATCTCCCTACCGTAAAGGAAATCGAGAAGATTAAGGAAGATCTGAAAGAACCCAGGTAACCGACGCGCCTTACCCCGCCTCGGCAAGGCAATTAAGCACCTGTTGTAAATCAAAGACGCCTCTACGCAGCCATCTGAATGTCAGATAGTGAATCTGCGGCCGTGTTGATTATCTAGCCGCCCGCACGTGAAGCTTGACACCTTCATGTTCTTTTAAAGATGCGAGCAGAGAGGAAATATTCTTGAGACTCGGATTTCCTCTCGGACTGAGCATGCGCATCAGGCTCTTCGGATCTTTTTGCGTAAGAATTCCAAGCTCCTGAAAACCGACTGTCGCGTTAACGTAGTCTCGCAGCAATACTTTCGCCACGTTGATTTCATCATTGAGCACACACTCAATCGCTTCGGTCAGAAGTCCGATGCGAAACTCGGGGTCTCTCATCGCGCGCTCCTTTACGATCTCTCTGAAACTACGCGTTAATGCCATTATTTTCTCCCTTTTTTGGATTTTCAGCGCATGACCAGAACTGAGGGAATTAAACCATTGCTCAAACGGTTTTATCCCATCTTTCTGTTCGTAAGTTCTCACCTCCACGATATATTAGTAACCTATAAGATACCATTGTAAAGTTGACAAAAAAATTGCTCCCGTATGAAGCCGGCAAACGCTTCGGCGATAATGGTTTCAAGCATCGTGATTGATGGAAGAGGACGAAAAAGACAACATATTGGATCTTCCGCAAATTCATGTCATCTCAGCTTGGCATGAAAAACGTAAACCTTGTCGGAAGGTTTCGGAGTTATGCTTTAAGAAAAAAAAACGTTATGGCACTTGAAACCACGGTACGAAGATTTAACAATGTCCGGGTTTTCTATTCTCCAGAGGACATGGTACCAAGACGAACTGCCTCAGCAAGGTAGTTAAGCACCTCTTTTTCTTTCTCGCGCATAGCCTCCCTCTGCTTTTTCTTCTTGTGGTCAAATCCGAGCAGGTGCAGGACGGCGTGAACTATAAGCAGGCGCAGTTCTTCATCAACCGTGATCTCAAGCCTTCGGGAGTGACGGACGGCCGTCTGGTAGGATATCACTATATCGCCTAAAAGATCGGGGCTTACTTCGCTTTTCTGCGGGAAACTGAGCACATCGGTAGCCCTGTCAATCTGTCTGTACTGCCGGTTAAGCTCCCTTATATCCCTGTCGTTTACGAGTGAGACGCAGAGTTCGCTTCGGGGGGAAAGATCAAGATACGCCAGTATTTTCTCAACCAGGCGGACCAGTTTTTCCCTGGCGGGGCCGTCAATGAACTCCTCCCTGTCCACTATGGATATTTCCATCTTCACCCCTATACAACAGCGCCTGTATCGCTTAGGCGATAGAAAACGAGGGAAGTGTAATATGTACAGGGGAAGACGAATATCAGGCTGTCGAACCTGTCAAGCACCCCGCCGTGTCCGGGGATCAGGGAACCGGAGTCCTTTACCCCCGCCCCTCTTTTTATGGAGGACTCGAAAAGATCGCCCGCAACCGCGGCCCCGACTATTATTACCGCGTAAACAACTACCCAGGTCATGGAAAGAGGCCTATTGAATATGAGGTTCACCACGAAGGCGCCTACGACTGAAACAAAGACCCCGCCTATTAGCCCCACCACGGTCTTGCCCGAGCTTATATGGCGGGCAAGCTTCTTTTTCCCGAAACTTTTTCCGAAGAAATATGCCCCGGCATCGTTAAGAAAGGTGCACGAAACGGCAAGCACCACAAGGAAAAAGCCTATGTCCTCGAAACCCCGATCAGGGAAACCGTAACTCCCCAGGCTTGGGTTATCCGAGATATTTCTTAACAGCACACCGTGGGCCAGCATCCAGCCGAAATATATAAGCGGCAGAAGAGTCATGCCCAGGTCTTTCAGGCAGTCGCTGAACTCTTTTTTGCGGAATTCGAGTATTATGGAAAGAAATATCAGGAAGGTGAAAAAAA
>JAKZRS010000055.1:0-29539 GCA_047518015.1 Thermodesulfobacteriota bacterium
AACTCGTCAGACCTCTGTTCTGTAGTGAGTACACGTATGATAAAAGCTTCGGCGGTTGGTTCCACGAAGTCAGAGTGTTCGGTAGTCTCTACATCGAAATAATTTGTAAATTCGACTCCTGACAATGCTTCTATCAAATTGTTAAAAAAAGTATCTACAAAAGAGGTGATCTTTTCCGGTGTCGCTATGTTTTCTTCAGCATTAGAAAGGAAGCTTTGCAGGTTGGGTGTTGTGGGCTGGGTTTGAACATTTCCACCTTCAGACTGCACCGATGAATCTATTTCTGCTGCTAATTTTTTTCTCAAAGCATCCATCCGCTTAGCGTCATCGACAAACTGTTCTCGCCCAGTGCCTTGCGATACAAAAAAAGGTATCTGATCGTTGTTGAGAAGAAACTCATCTTTTAACGAATTAATAATATCTATATAATATACCGGCCCTTGTTCTTTGCGGAGAGCGGAAGAACGGAATTTTTCAGTAAATGGGCTAAGTGGTTTTCCAGTGAGAGAATTCTGTGACTCAAGGCAGGAAGATATCTGTATAAAATTTTTAAATTGGGGCTCTCGGTTAAATATAAATTCACCATCTGACTTGACTAGTAAAGTGCCGGAATTGCATGCGTCAATCACTTTAATTACAAGTTCAGAATTTGCTAATCTCAACATAGTGTGCAGGTCACTATTAGAAATTCCTGTCACATTCGGTCGCTTCTGGCTAAAATTTGTAGCACAATAGTAGAATTCATTCTTATGTAGACAGCCGTGGCCACTAAAGTAAAAAAACAGTTCTCCTATAGGCGAATTTGTGTCTACTATCGTACGCAACTGAGATTTTAGTGCGTCTGCGTCAGAATTCTCAATTACTTCGATTTTAGGGAATTTTTCTGTAGCATCAAGCAACTCTTTCATGGCCATTAAATCGTCATGACAGCACGATAGCTTACCTAAGGACTGATAGTCAGTATTACCAACCAATATGGCCACGTTGGTCATAGTTCTTCTTCTCTTCGTAGAGATACTATCAAACTTATATTGTCCAGTACCATTATTCCCGATTCGATTCAGGGATGATCAGCATAGCATTATATCACGTAGAAATTCGTTATCGGACTGTCTATTTTTCCTGCCGAGCGATAAAAACGCTAAGCTCATCATGACTAGATATATTCAAGTGAGATCATGTTAGAGAACCGGGCATATTGAACGGCTCTGTTCACTACCTCATTGCTTCGGCAGCTATATGGCCTGCGAGTTCCGTTACAAAGGTGCGGAGACCGGTAGTCTCGCTCATTTCGACGTATTTGCCAGTACGCGCGGCGGAGCGGGGAGACACGAGAACACACGCGGCCGAGTAGAGTCGTTCCTGAACCAGCTTTTTGCAAAAAATGTTGTAACGGTCTGCATAGGAGGCGTTTTGAAAATCTGGAAATAGTGGAAAGTGGGGAGATAAAATTTTTACCGATCCACGCGATTCAGGTGCATCTTCAAGAAGGATCAGCCAGCCTAGGAATGGTCGCGATTGCTCACCGAACGCACCTTCACGATAGGCTGTCCACAGATCGACGGCGGTTCCGATGGCTTCTTCTGTGCGGTTGTTAAAATTATTACCGAATGAAGGGCCAACCTGTGATTTCAACTCGATAGGCGGCCTTTTCTCAATATCAACAAATCCCAAATCTTTGTCGGGCGAAAGTAACCGGGAAGAGTTAATACGCGCCCGTGTTTCAGGACTTTAGCATCCTTCATGCCGTTTCTGCGAACAAGGTTAGACACCAGATCGAGAAAACCATCCATATCTTTTCCGGCTGTTACACCTGCACGTTCCCCTTGGTCAGTTCTTCCAGAGTCGGCTTGACGCTGACGTGCCGCTTCTCGATTTTTCCAGAATTTTCTTACCGCTGTTGCGGCTTTGCGTTCATAGTTTGCAAGATCAAGTGCCATGATTTTCAGTTTCCGTTTCCACGGAAGGCAATGCGTTCAGTTGTATTCATACCGTATAGCTTGAAGATTGCCTCATTGCGTCTAGAGATATCCCCGTTTTCAACTGCGGCGACAAGTTCACAACGAAGATATTCCGGCACATCCTGCCAGAACGGCACGCATATGCGACGCAGGTACTGAGCCTGAAAGCGGAGATACCCCCCGCGCATTTTCGTCGAGTAAGTGTTGACGAACAGTTCGGCGATACCTGACTGTAAAACAGCCTGCAGAACCCTCAAATCCCATTGTTCCGAGGTAATATAGTAGAGGTTATGATGCGGATAAAACAGCCCGTCTTCATATACTATATGTGCTTCTCCTTTGATGTCTGGAATCAGTAGTTTCGGCTGTTTTGCCAGTGCCGGATAGATGCGGTCAATAGTTCTGTACCAGCTACGAGGGTTCCTTCTGGAAACATGGCGTTTCCTGATTTCATGCTCATAGCGGTTAAGATAGGCACCCAGTTTCGGGTAGCTGTCTAGGGACACAAGACCACCCTCGTCATCAAATGGATTGAGGACACCGTATCCGCGCCACTGTACTTGACCCGAGACTATGTCGCGCGTCGTGACAAGAGGCAGCTTGCGATCCTCCTCCACGTCAAGTGTGTCAAACGGTGCGACGAAAAACTTGTCTGCGCCGGTGGCCACACCGATTCCTACATTGCAACCGGCATCTTCCAGTGAGGGGAATTCCCTTTCAATCCGCCGCACCAAAGCCAACCGATCAAACGACTCCAATATCCATGGTTCCGTGCCTGTTGCGACTCCACTAACCTCTTCAACATTTTCATCGTCTGCCAGTCCATCCGACAACATTTTTTGAGACAGAGCAGCCAGACCGTTAACGCTGATCTCGGGTTGGCGGGCGAGACGAGTTGGACCTGGAGGCTCTTTGGAGATGACTGTTATAGCCGGGTAGGTACTCACTTCGGAACGGAAGGCGGGTGTATCAACCATGTCCACGTAAAATTTCAAATGATAATGTTCCGCCACGAGTTTACGAAGAGGTCCTCCATAGCGGTTTTTCATCCACCTGTCCGCACAGATGAATCCCAGTTTTCCATCTCCGGACAGTAGAGACAGGGATTTTTCAATGAACGGGACATATATGTCAGCGCGGTCAAAAATCGTGCGAAACAGTTGGCGGTATTCTTTCATCAGAACGTCTGGAATCATTTCATGTCTTACGTAAGGCGGATTGCCAACCACATAATCAAAATGGCTGCTTATCGATTCAAGAAGAAAGTCGCCTTGGATCAACCATTTATCCAGCAAAGCGGTCCGTGTCTGCGCGGTAAGTTTTTCACGGGATAGGATCTTGTCCAAACATTCGCGAGTTCTTTTGAAGGTAGGATGATGTAATTCCACCGCGCAGATGGCATCTAGCAAAACAGTGTCGGGAGCTTCGGAGTTGCGCCAAGTGGTCAGAAGACGCTCTACAGCTGCTAGAAGGAATTCTCCATCGCCGAAGGATGGTTCAAGAAGACGCTGTTTATAAAGGGCCTTGTCGGTTGTGTATTCTGTCAGATCGAGAATGAAATCCACCACTTCACGACGGGTTGAAACTGCTCCGCGTTCCTTTATACTACCCTCTGCCATTGTTGCCGCTTCGGCTTCCACGGTGCAAATTCCAGGCAGAAATGGTTGGCGCATGAGATGAATTGCTTTAACCATTAATTCAATCCTACTTGTTTTCCTCCAATGATATTATCGAACTCGGGATATTAGTACGATGACTGTCCGAAAATTCTTTCTGAAACCGGGAATTATCAACGACGTCAACACGTTACTGCGAAACAGAAACGGTCTCTTATCTCGTCGTTATTGTTGCTCTCCGGTTGCAGTTTCAAGCAAGATGCTAGTGCTTTTCTCCAGAAACAACACGCCCTGTTCCTGACGCAAAACTATTGGAATATGCTACCATGTTTTGGGAAAAATTCTTTGGAAAATGCGAAGTTGTTGGCTTCTTATACGAACCGATTCCAGGCTGGGTTTCTTTATAAACAGCATTTCCAGTAAAAAATTTTCCGTTGTGAACCTATAATTGGAGATACGATACCGCTAAGAGTTTTTCAGATAATTTTATTTCTTTACGGAATCCCAAGCGGGTCCGGGTAAATCAGTCTGTATCCGAGCGTTTTTTTAAGTCTTTCGTTTGAAACTATTTTGTACTGAGGGGGTTTTTCCGTTTCGAAAAGCGGTGGTTCGATTCCGTATTTTAGGGCTTCGCGCGAGTAGTACTCCCTTCTGGTGGGATGTTCGTCGCAGGTGGCGTTTAGTATGATATTTCTTACGTCAAGATCTATTACGCTTCTGACGATTCCTATGCAGTCATCGCGGTGTATGAGGTTAAGAGGGCAGTCGGGGTTTAGCACGAGTTTTTTTCTTCTGATCGATTTTATGGGAGCCCTGTCGTAACCTATAAGTCCTGAAAAGCGTATCACGGTCGTATCGATTCCCGGGTGCTCAATTAAAAGCCTTTCCACGCGCAGAAGGGCTTTTCCCGACGGTTTGTCCGGGCAAAGGGAATCCTCTTCCCTTACGACCCCGTTTGTGTTCGGATAAACGGATGTTGAGCTGGCGAAGATGACCATTTTCCCTTCGGGGTTCGGTATCGCCCCGATGAGATTTCTGATCTGCTTTTCATGATAGGTTTCGATATCGTCTCTTCGCTCGGGGGGAAAGTTTATGAAGAGAATGTCCGAGGAGAAAAATTCTTCCGTGCCCTCGCCGCTTACCTCGGGGGCGATGTCTATTAGGTAAGGTTCTATCCCCTTTTCCGAAAGGGCGGGGAGCTTCTCGGGGTCCCTTGCGGATCCCCTGACCGAAAAACCCGCTTCTTTGAGGGAGGTCGCAAGCGGTTCTCCGAGCCAGCCGCAGCCAAGAATGCTCACCGTCCTCACTGGTTCTGCTCAGCCTCCCGGCGCGTTATTTCACGTAGAATTTCTGCCCTCTGCCCCTCTGAGTATTCCGCCCAGTTCGCTATCTCGTCGCTCGTGCGAAGACATCCGACGCAAAGTTCCGTGTCCTCGTCCATTATGCATATGCCGTTACAGGGAGAACTCGGTTTTTCCAAGGCCCTATCCTCCACAAAACAGCCTGAGCATATCAAGATATTTTTCACTTGTTCTGTTGACTATGTCAGGCGGAAGCTCAGGGGCCGGAGGGTTCCTGTCCCAGCCCGTCTGCTTCAGGTAATCCCTTACGAACTGCTTGTCGAAACTTATCTGCGGTCCCCCTGGGGTATAGTGCTCCCGGGGCCAGAATCTTGACGAATCCGGCGTCAGGGCCTCGTCTATGAGAATAAGCTCTTCGGTGTCCCGGCTTATCCCGAACTCAAATTTTGTATCGGCTATTATTATGCCTTTTTCTTCGGCGATATCGGCGGCGGCAACGTAAATCTCGATGCTTATGTCCCTTATCCTGCGCGCCAGTTCCTCGCCTATCATCTCGCGCACCATCCCGAACGTTATGTTCTCGTCGTGGGTTCCCTGCTCTGCCTTCGTTGACGGGGTGAAAATGGGTTCTGGAAGCTTCTGCGACTCAAGTAGGCCTTCTCCAAGGGGTATGGCGCACACGGAGTTGGTTTTTTTGTACTCTTCCCAACCAGAACCGCTTATGTAGCCTCTCACGACGCACTCTACGGGAAGGGGGTCGGTTTTTTCGACGAGCATGGAACGGCCGGCGAGTGTCTCGGCATGGTCCCCGAAGGGCTCAGGGAAATCCCCGGGGTCCGTTGAGATCATGTGGTTCGGGATGATATGCTCTGTTTTTCGAAACCAGAATTCAGAGATCCGGTTCAGCACCTCGCCCTTTGCGGGTATTCCGTTTGGGAGTATCACGTCGAAAGCTGAGATACGGTCGGTGGCTATCATCAAAATGCTCTCGCCGAGGTCATAGATATCTCTTACCTTTCCCCTTCTGGGTTCTGCGAGTCCGATGAAATCCGTGTTGAGTATGGTTTTGTGAATGGTTCCGCCACTTGATTCCCGTTTTTTCCGGGACGCTTTGACTGAAT
The DNA here is from genome assembly GCA_047518015.1 of Thermodesulfobacteriota bacterium. Classification (GTDB taxonomy): domain Bacteria; phylum Desulfobacterota_D; class UBA1144; order Nemesobacterales; family Nemesobacteraceae; genus Nemesobacter. Next base: position 6,000 of record JAKZRS010000055.1, read on the forward strand.
GGTGAAACTACCCGAAACCACGGCTATTCTCAAGCGTCCCCGCCGTTCTGTTGTTAGTACATTATATGTCCGCTTTTTTAGCAAATTGATTGACCGGTTTTAAATTTCTCTTACAAAGGAGGGATTTATGGACCGGACAAGGTTGCTTGAGAAGATAAGGACTATGCAATTTGAGCAGATGTACCGGAGGTGGAAACGCAGGGAGCTGGGGCAAAAAGACGCAGCAGGGATACTTAACGTAAGCGAGAGGACCTTTCGCCGCTACGTGGTTCGCTACGAGGAGGAAGGAAGCGAAGGTCTTTTGGACAAGCGTCTTGACCGCGTTTCCCCGAGGCGGGCTTCGGTTGAAGAGGTGGAAGCGGTTGAGAGTTTGTATCGGGATTGCTACAGCGGGCGTAACGTGACTCATTTCTACGAGGCGTACACGGAGCGTCACGGGGGGAAGCGTTCCTATGGCTGGGTAAAGAGTTGTCTTCACTCCGCGGGGCTGGTCATGGCGTCTCGGCGCAGGGGGACGCACCGTCAACTCAGGGAGCGCGAAGCGAGGCCTGGGGTGATGATACACCAGGACGCAAGCAAGCACAGGGGGGTTCCGGCGGAGGTATGGAATCTAGTTGTAACGATGGATGACGCTACTGGGGAGATATACAGCGCTTTGTTTGTCCCTCAGGAGGGGACACGGAGCAGTTTGCGGGGAGTGGGGGAGGTATTGGAGAGCAGGGGGATATTCTCAAGTTTATACACTGACAGGGGGTCTCAGTACTGGAGCACTCCTGAGGCAGGGGGTCGAGTGGACAAGAAGAATCTTATGCAGTTCGGGAGGGCGATGAGGGAGCTTGGGATTGTGATGATAGCGGCGTATTCACCGCAAGCCAGGGGGCGCGGCGAGCGGATGTTCGGCACTTTGCAGGGGAGACTGCCTCAGGAGTTGAGGGAAGCTGGGATCAGGGAGATGGAGGAGGCAAACGAGTTCTTGGCAAAAAGGTTTATCCCGGCCTTTAACGAGAAGTTCGCGGTGGAACCGAGGGAAGAGGGCAGTGGGTTTGTGCCGCTGCTCGACGTGGAGCTTGACGAGATACTGTGTTTGAAGCATCGGCGGGTTGTGGGCAACGACAACTGCGTGAGCTACAAGGGTCTGGGTCTTCAGATTCCCCCTGTAGAGGATCGTTATCACTTTGTGAGGGCAAAGGTGGAAGTGCGTGAGTATGGGAATGGGAGCATGGCGATATATTGGGAAGCGCAGGGTGGGGAGTTATGACAGTGAAGGCAGATTAAAAAGAGAAGGAGGGATGAGCAGAGCGAAGGCCCGGATAGGCGGGCACCGCAGTTTCACATCAGCCTCTTCGGGCTACGCCCTTTGAGGCTGATGTGAAGAAAGCAAAACCGGTCAACCAATTTATTCAAAAACCGGTCAACTTAATTGACTCCTTACACAAACGTCCCCGCCGTTCTTGACAATACGCTATAATTAAAAGACAATACCAAGTTTTTGAGCACGTAGCTCAGGGGCAGAGCACTTGCTTGACGTGCAAGGGGTCGCAGGTTCAATTCCTGCCGTGCTCACCATATATTCCAGAGGACGAATCGGTTGGATATAAATGTAAATATAGACGGGAAGAGGGGCAGGTTTTCTTCGGGAACCACCGTGGGAGATGCGCTCGCGGAGCTTGACGGGGATAACCGTACCATAGGCGCCGTGATAGACGGCCAGATGGTTGATTTCTGGCACCGCCTTGAGGGCGACTGCGACCTCTTGCCCGTAAAAAGCAATACAGAAGCAGGCCTCGGACTCCTGCGTCACACGACCGCCCACGTGCTCGCCGAAGCCGTCCAGTCTCTTTTCCCCGAAGCGCGAGTTACTATAGGTCCCGTGATAGAAAACGGGTTTTACTACGATTTTGATTTCGAAAGGGGCTTTACTCCCGAGGATCTTGAGAGTATCGAATCAAAGATGCTTGAGATAGTAAAGAAGAACCGGCCTCTTGTAAGAAAATCGGTCTCTAGGGAAGAGGCCATCGCCACTTTCTCCGGCATAAAGGAGAATTACAAGGTGGAGATAATAAACGACCTTCCCGAAGGGGAGGAGATAACCATATACGATCAGACTGACTGGTATGATCTCTGCAGGGGTCCCCATCTTCCCTCAACGGGCCTCATAAAGGCTTTTAAGCTCACAAGTTCCGCAGGGGCTTACTGGAGGGGCAACGAGAACAACCCGATGCTCCAGAGAATTTACGGAACGGCTTTCTGGGACAAAAAGGATCTGCGCAAGCATCTGCACGACCTTGAAGAGGCGAAAAAAAGGGATCACCGCAAGCTTGGAAGGGAGCTTGACCTCTTCAGCGTAAATGAAGAGATAGGACCCGGTCTCATCCTCTGGCATCCGAGAGGGGCGAAGGTAAGAAGCGTAATAGAGGATTTCTGGAAGCGGGAGCACGTCTCCCGGGGCTACGAGGTGCTCTACACGCCGCACATGGCCAAGCTTGATCTCTGGCGCACGAGCGGTCACGTAGACTTTTACTCGCAGAACATGTTCTCGTGCATGGAAGTTGAGAATTCCGATTACCAGATAAAGCCCATGAACTGTCCCTTTCACATACTGATATACAAAACAAAGACGAGAAGCTACAGGGATCTGCCGATCAGGTGGGCCGAGATAGGAACCGTGTACAGGTACGAGCGCTCGGGGGTTCTGCACGGTCTTCTGAGGGTGAGAGGTTTTTCCCAGGACGATGCCCACATATTCTGCCGGCCCGACCAGATTCGCGAAGAGGTAACCGGGGTGCTTCGCCTCACTCTGGATTTTCTTAGGACTTTTGGGTTTGATAATTACGAGATTTTTCTTTCGACGCGTCCTGCCAAGTTCGTGGGGAGCGAAGAGAACTGGGAGAGGTCGATAGAGGCCATTGAGCAGGCTCTTTCAGATGTGGGGCTTCCGTACGGAATCGACAGCGGCGGGGGAGCTTTTTACGGTCCCAAGATAGACCTCAAGATAAAGGACGTGATAGGCAGGGCTTGGCAGTGTTCAACTATTCAAGTAGATTTCAACCTGCCCGAACGGTTTGACATGGAATTTGTGGGTGAGGATAACAGAAGACATACCCCGATAATGATACACAGGGCCATATTCGGCTCCATTGAGCGGTTCTTCGGAATCCTCATAGAGCATTACGGGGGAGCGTTTCCGCTCTGGCTCAGCCCCGAGCAGGTGAGGGTGGCGTCCGTGGGACAGAGACAGGCTGAGTATTGCGAGGAAGTCTGCGCTGAGCTTCAGCGCCGGGGGATCAGGGTCAGCAGCGATTTGCGAAACGAGAAGCTAGGGTATAAGGTTAGGGAAGCGCAGGTGATGAAAATTCCCTATCTGCTGGTTGTAGGAGACAAGGAGGTCGAAACGGGAACGGTTGCTCCCAGGAAATACGGTGGAGATGCGATGGCGGCGTTGCCGGTAGAGGATTTTATTGAGATCGTCGCGGGGGAGAACGATCCCTATAGTTGGATGGAGGTAACGGTATAGCTAGAAGGAAAAGTAATAATTTCAGGGTCCGCGTTCCGGAGACCCGCATTAACAGAAGGATCGCTGCTAAGGAGGTCAGGCTCATAGATGTCGAGGGGGAACAGCTCGGAATCGTAAGCATTGAAGATGCTTTGCGGATTTCCGAGGAAAAGGAAGTCGACTTGGTTGAGATTGCGTCAAAGGCCACTCCGCCCGTATGCAAGTTGATGGATTACGGGAAGTTCAAGTACGAACTGAAAAAGCAGCAGGGCGCGAAAAAACAGAAAGATCAGACGGTAAAGGAGATAAAATTTCGTCCCAACATAGGGGATCACGACCTTGAAGTCAAAGTGAACCGAATGAGGGGTTTTCTTGAAGCGGGTCACAAAACCAGGATAAGGATATTTTTCAGGGGCAGGGAAATAGTTCACTCAGACCTCGGTCGCAAACTCGCCCAGAATGTCTGCGAAGAACTGTCCGATATCTCCTCCGTGGACATGGAGCCCAAAATAGAGGGTAAGAACCTGATAATGATTCTTACACCGGTAAAAAAACAGTGAGGGATTTGCAAGATGCCTAAGATGAAAACGAACCGTAGCGCGGCCAAGAGGTTCTCCGCTACGGGAAGCGGAAAGATAAGAAGAAACAAGGGCGGTAAAAGCCATACAAACATAAAGAAAAGCTCAAAGAGGATGCGGAGGCTCCTGGAACCGGATTTTATGGAAGGTTCCGCCGCCAAGAGGATCAAGACCTATGTTCCTTACCTGTGAGCTGATACAGACGGAGAATACAGATGCGCATAAAAAGAGGAGTTTCTTCCAGAAAACGGAAAAAAAGAGTTCTTAAGCTTGCCAAGGGATACTGGGGAAGAAGAAAGAACAATTTCAGAAGAGCAAAAGAAACCATACTCAGGGCGCTTGCCTATGCCTACAGGGACCGGCGCTGCAGAAAAAGGGATTTCAGGGCGCTTTGGATTATGAGGATAAACGCCGGGGTAAGGCCTTTTGGACTTTCCTACAGCAGGTTTATCGACGCGCTGAAGAAATCGGACATCGAGCTTGACCGGAAAAGTCTCTCGGAACTCGCCATAAGAAAACCCGAGAGTTTCAAAGCCGTGGTGGAATTGGCGACCTCGAAAAAGGGGTAGACCTCCGACTGGACCTTCGGTTTTGGTTTTATTCCTGCTTTCTCTTAAAACGGGTTTATCCGGGGATCGTGCGGATCATTCTCAAGCGGGCACCCTTCGCAGCGAGGGGTCTTTGCGCAGTGAAGCTTCCCCGTTTTTACTATGAGTGCGTGGTATTCTCCGAAAACATCAGTGTCGGCCGAAAGACTTTGCACAAAAAGTTTCTGTATCTTCCCGTAACTTTCGCCCTCGGAGATCAGGTGGTGGCGGCGGAGAATTCTTCGCGAGTAGTTATCGACCACGAACACGGGTTTCTCAAGTGCGTAGAGCAGTATTGAATCGGCCGTCTCTTCGCCGATGCCATTTACTGAAAGCAGTTCCTCCCTGAGTTTGTCCGTGTCCTCTCCGAGCATGTTTTCCATTTCACCTCCGTAATCGGCGAATAGAAAATCAATAAAATTCTTAAGCCTCCTGGCTTTCAGGTTGTGATATCCACAGGGGCGGATCAGGGCCGCTAGCTGCCCATATGATACCGATCTGAGTTTTTCCGCCGAGAGCATGGAATTTTCTCTGAGTGCCGCTATGGCTTTCTCCACGTTTTTCCAGGATGTGTTCTGCGTTAGTATGGCTCCGGTGGCGCACTCAAGCCTAGTTTGTGCAGGCCACCAGTTCTGCGGTCCGTATCTTTCGTAAAGAGCGGAGTAAAAATTCCGTATTCTTTGAGAGCTTTTAATATAGCTCAACATGTCTGACCCGAACTCCTTTTGCGATTCACGTGGGAGACAATCATGAAAAAGGCTGCCGTAAGCGCGTATCCCGCCGCCCATTTCGCTCCCGTCGCAAAACCGAGGGAATACAGACCTCCTTCAACCGAGATTTTCCCCGCGTGTATGAAGCCAAAAAACGCCATCACGGCTCCCACGCCCATCCACGCAGCCGCCTGGCCAAGCCGGCGTTCCACAAGACACACGGCCGTTGCGGCCCAGACAACCGAGGAAAGCATGAATCCCTGAGAAAGCGCCACAAGCCCGGGAAGCTGAAGCCCGGACGAAACGAAAACATCCAGATTCTCAAACGTGCGGTGAGCAATTGAGCCGTCCGACATTGCCGCTCCCACCGCTCCGACAGTCTGGGAAACCACCACGGTTCCCCACGCCGCAAGCGCGGGTATCAACCCCAGGGCCACGGCGGGGGCGTGGGAGCGGGGAGTGGTCTGAAATGCTTGGGACGTCATCACGAGACCTATCCATATAAGTATTACTCCGGCGGCCTCAACTGGCACCATGGCTACGACGAGAGAACTCAGACCGACAAGCGACACTACGGCGTAGAAAGCTCCGTTTATCACCGAGTAGCCTCCTCTCGCCCCCATTCCCTTCCACCCCGGGTGGCCTATGTATATGGTCGTAGGGAAACACGACCCGAAAAGAGACGCAGCTATTGATCCTGCTCCGTTAACCGCGAGACACGGTCCCGTGGGATAGGGATCTCCCGCGGCCTCGGCGGACTCTATGTTCTGAAGAGACCCGAGGATGTTGTAAAGTCCCATTGGAAGTACGACGGAAATCAGTACCGAACGCACCAAGGGATCCGAAAGCCCCGCAACGAGATCGCCCACGACGGGAACGGGCAGGTAGAATCCCACGTCGCCGAGCGCTTTGCCCACCGCGGGCCCCGACACTGATGTTTCCCCTCCGAATCCCGCTGCGAAGAGAAGCCACGCGGCGAATATTCCGAGGGCAAGCGCAAGACCCACCCCGGGAATTCCAAGCGGAAGCTTTGTCCTTGAGAGCAGGGTGAACAGCAACACTCCCATAGGGAGCAGGGCGACCAGAGGATAGGCGAAGCATCGCGCGGCAAAGTCCATGCACAAAAACGCTACGGCTATTCCCGCAAGCGAAGTGAGCAGCGCGGCGCGCGGAGTCGCTTTTCTTATCTTCTCGGCCACAAAAGACCCCGCGAGTTCAATGATTCCCGAGAGGAAGCATGCCGCCACCCCGACGCGCCACGCCACGAGGGCGGCTTCCTGCGGCGTGGCTCCCTGGCTCTGGGCTAGGAGCTTCGCGGGAATCATTACCAGGAAGATAAAGGCGAAAACGGAAATCGTGTTGATTCCGTAGGGAAGCGCCGTTACGTCTTTTCTTCCTGTAGCTGCTGACAGGCGTTGCGCGAGCCAGGCGTAGTAGAGATTGCCGATAATAAGCGATATGGCTACGGCCGGGAGAACGGACGAAATGACAAACTCCCTTTGCAGCCCCACAAGACTGGTAAGCAGTATCACGATCAGGATGTACTGGACAAGGTTGTCCACCATAAGACCGAAAAAGCCCTCGGCGTCGGAGAACGAGAAAAGAGGCTGGGCGCCCGTGGGGGAAAAGAGGCTTCTCAGGTTTTTCATGTCTTATCCTGGGGCTTCGCAGAACTGTAAAAGCCAACGGCGAAGCTGCAATTAATCTATCGATTATAATGAAAAAGCTGCCGCAGACAAAACCCCGCGCATTGCCTGTCTCGCTTGGGCAGGGTGATTTCGGGCGATTCCCGGACATTGTTTTGACAGTCCACTCTTTTGAATGTTTAATCTTTACGATTATGGCTTACACCCCTTTGTACGAAACGCACAAGAGTTTCGGGGCGCGGATGATTGATTTTGCAGGGTGGGAACTTCCTCTTCAGTTTGATGGCATAAGGCAGGAACACATGGCTGTCAGGCAGGCCTGTGGTCTTTTTGACGTAAGTCACATGGGTGAAATAGAAATCAGGGGGCCTCAGGCTGAAACTCTCTGCCAGAAACTCAACACAAATGACATGGCGAAGCTTCGCGATGGACGGGCCCGGTATGGTCTTTTCTGTTATCCAGATGGCGGGGCAGTTGACGATCTTATAACCTATAGGTTCTCGGCGGAACATTTCCTTGTCTGCGTAAACGCGTCTAACATTGACAAAGTCTATCGCTGGATTGGGGATAACTGCGGGGGGCTTGACGTTGAAGTGACCGACTCAAGTCCTGCTTACGCGCAGATAGCCGTTCAGGGGCCTCATGCGGTACCCATTGTGGAAAAAACGCTTGGTGAGGAGAACATGCGGGATTTCCCTAGGTTTTCTTTCAGAATCCTTGGAGGTGAGGCAGCCGGAGTGATAGCTGCGAGAACAGGTTACACGGGTGAAGACGGCTTTGAGTTGTTCGTGCCCGCGGGGGACGCTGTTTGGGTCTGGGAGAGGCTTCGCGAAAGCGGGAGTGACTTCGGGATTGCTCTTTGCGGTCTCGGAGCGCGCGATACGCTTAGAATAGAAGCCGGATACCCTCTTTATGGAAACGAGCTGGATGAAAAAACGACCCCGATTGAGGCTGGCCTGGAGAGATATGTGAAGATGGACAAAGGCGATTTTATCGGAAGAGACGCGCTTTTGGAGCAGGTGGAAAACGGAACGGCAAGAAAAACCATCGGTTTTAAGATGCTTGAGAGAGGGGTTCCCAGACACGGCTACGGGGTAATGAAAAATGGAAAGAAGATAGGAGAGGTCACAAGTGGTACCATGTCTCCGGTTCTTGATATGGGTGTTGGTATCGCTTGGGTGTCCTCGGGTGAAATTGAGTGCGGAGATGAAATAGGGATTGAGATCCGGGGACATATAAGAGAGGCGGTTTCTTCTGAATTTCCACTTCATAAAGATTGAGAGCAGAAATATATAAGGAGTATTTGAGGTTATGAGTGTACCGAAAGACTTGAAATATACCGAAGAGCACGAGTGGGTGAGGTTTGAGCAAGACAGGGCCGTGATAGGAATAACCGATTACGCGCAGGAAGCCCTCGGGGAGATAGTTTATGTCGAATTGCCTGTTGAAGGGGAGGAGCTGTTTCAGGGGGATTCCTTTGGTGGAGCGGAGTCGACAAAGGCGGTCTCGGAACTTTTCGCCCCGGTTTCCGGGGAAATTGTCGAGGTAAACGATCTTCTCGTGGACTCCCCGGAACTTGTAAACGCCGACCCTTACGGTGACGGATGGATTATAAAAATCCATATCGGAGAGCTTGACGAAAACGAGATCGAAAAACTTCTTGATTCTTCGGATTACGAAGAACTGATAGAAGAAGAGAAAGATGACTGATATGTCCGGGCGGTTTAAGTGCCTGAAGGACAAGGCGGTCTGCCTGAGTTTTTCCGGGGAGTTCTGATTGCAAAGAAAAAACGGCATTTATGAAGAAGAGGATTTTTTCTCGGCGAGGCATATAGGTCCCACGCCGGAGGAGACGCGCCACATGCTTTCGCGCACCGGGGCGCGGAGTCTTGAGGAACTGGTGCGGGAGACAATACCGGCAGACCTGCTTTCGGGGACCGAGATGGCCGTTCCCGTGGCCATGACCGAGAGTTCCTATCTTGACCACATAAGGGGTATCGCGCGTGAAAACGCGATATTCAGATCGTACATAGGACTGGGTTATTACGACTGCGTGACCCCGACAGTCATATCAAGGAACGTTCTTGAGAACCCGAGCTGGTACACTCAGTACACTCCTTACCAGGCGGAGATATCACAGGGACGCCTCGAAGCCCTTCTTAACTTCCAGACCGTGATCTCGGAACTTACTGGGATGGAGCTTGCAAACGCCTCGCTGCTTGATGAAGCGACGGCGACTGCCGAGGCTATGGCCATGTTTCACAGGCTAAGCGGCTCAAAGCGGGAGAAGGCGGACGCCGACGGGTTTTTCGTTTCCCGAAGGTGTTTTCCCCAGACCATTGATGTCTTAAAGACCCGAGCCGAGCCCTTGGGAATAAGGATTGTAGAGGGAGAAGAGGAAGAGGTTTCGCTTGACGGGAGTTTCTTCGGCGCGCTTCTGCAGTATCCAGACGCCTTCGGAGAAGTCAGGGACTACTCAGAGTTCGTTAAAAGTGCTCATAGCCACGGCATCATGGTTGCGGTCGCGGCCGATCTCATGAGTCTCGTGCTGCTTACACCTCCCGGGCGTTTCGGTGCCGACGCCGTCGTGGGAACTTCGCAGAGATTCGGAGTCCCGGTCGGCTACGGCGGTCCCCACGCCGCGTATTTTGCCACGAGGGACGAGTTCAGAAGGCAGGTTCCCGGAAGGATAATAGGGGTGTCTTTTGACAGGGACAAGAACCCCGCCTACAGAATGGCCCTTCAGACCAGGGAACAGCACATAAGGAGGGAGAGGGCCACTTCCAATATATGCACCGCACAGTCTCTGCTTGCCATAATGTCTTCGATGTACGCGGTTTACCACGGTCCGGCGGGACTGCGGCGCATCTCCGGCAGGATAAACACACTCACGAAAATGCTTGACCTGGGTTTTAAGGAACTTGGAGTAGCTCAGCTAAACGGGGCGTTTTTCGATACCCTGCTTGTGGATCTTTCACCTTGGGGAGAGGGGTCTGGCGAGACGCTTCGCGCAAACGCCCTTAAAAGGAAAATCAATTTCAGATACCTTCCGGACCAAAAAGTCTGCATATCCCTTGATGAAACCGTCACCGAGAAAGATATCGCAGAGATACTTTCGCTTTTCTCAGAATCTCTGGGGCTGGGCAAGAAGGTTTCTGTCACTGTAGGCCGGGCTTTCGCCTCTTCGTCTGTGCCCGAGAACCTTTTGAGGAAGGGGGATTTTCTCTCCCAGCCGGTATTTAACCGCTATCACTCGGAAACCTCGATGCTGAGGTACATAAAAAGCCTCGAGGGCAGGGATCTTTCCCTGGCCAATTCCATGATTCCTCTAGGTTCCTGCACGATGAAGCTCAACGGTACGACGGAAATGATACCGATAAGCTGGGGGGAATTCTCGAAAATTCATCCTTTCGCGCCCCCGGACCAGACAGCGGGGTACGCGCGGGTGATCGGTGAACTCGAGAAATATCTCTGCGAAATAACAGGGCTTCAGGCCTGCTCACTTCAGCCCAACTCTGGAGCTCAGGGAGAGTATGCGGGCCTTATGGTCATACGCAGGTATTTCAAGGAGAAAGGAGAGAACGAAAGGCGAGTAGTGCTGATCCCTTCTTCCGCGCATGGAACCAATCCAGCAAGCGCCCGGATGGCAGGGATGGATGTCGTGGTGGTAAAATGCCGGAAAAACGGGGACGTGGACATAGACGACCTTCGTAAATGCTGCCGGAAAAATGAGGGGAAAGTGGCATGCCTTATGATTACCTATCCTTCGACTCACGGGGTCTTCGAATCTGGAATAAGGGAGATATGCGACATAACTCACTCAAACGGCGCGCAGGTATACATGGACGGAGCGAATCTTAACGCGCAGGTGGGTCTTTGCTTCCCTTCGCTCATCGGTGTTGACGTATGCCACATAAACTTGCACAAGACTTTCAGCATTCCCCATGGAGGTGGAGGCCCGGGAATGGGTCCCATATGCGTCGCGTCTCACCTTGCCGCGCATCTTCCCGGACACGCCGTCGTGGAGTGGGTGGGGGGAGAAGAGTCCTGCGGAGCGATATCCGCGGCTCCGTGGGGAAGCGCGAGCATACTGCTGATATCCTACGGATATATAAGGCTTCTCGGAAAGGGTGGGCTGAGCGAGGCCTCCCGATACGCGATACTAAACGCCAATTACCTTAAGACCCGGCTTGAACAGCATTACGACATTCTGTACGAAGGGGAAAACGGAAGAGTTGCTCATGAATTCGTACTCGACCTTCGGGAGCTCGGAAAAAGCGCGGGAATAACCGTGGAAGATGTCGCTAAAAGACTGATGGATTACGGGTTTCACGCGCCGACGATGTCGTGGCCGGTTACGGGAACCCTGATGGTGGAACCCACGGAGAGCGAATCCATGGAGGAAATGGACAGGTTCTGCGATGCGATGATAAAAATACGCGGGGAAATTCAGGATATCATCGACGGCAGTGCGGACCCTTCAGACAATGTGCTTAGAAATTCTCCCCATACGGTCTTGGATCTTGTGTCTTCCGATTGGGAACATCCATACTCCCGCCAGCAGGCATTTTTCCCGCTTCCGTATCTCAGGACAAACAAGTTCTGGCCGTCGGTATCAAGGATAGACAACGCCTACGGCGACAGGAATCTGGTGTGCACGTGCCTTCCCCCCGAAGCTTACGCGGCGGAGGAGTGAATACGGGAAGTCAGATTTTTATCTCTATGTAAGAGTCTTTCTTGATGTCCTCAAGCCAGGAGGTTATGAACTGCTCAACCTTTTCTATGTAGATCTGGTGCTTTATTCGGTCTCCGTACCGGGAGACCGATGATTCCCCGTCTTCGGTTCTTTCAAGAACCTTTATTATGTGGTAGCCGCGGGATGTCTTAACCGGCCCTGAGATACCGCTTACTTCGGTCTGCTCCACTGCGTTTTCAATTTCGGTTACCAGGTCTCCCTTGACGAAATATCCCAGCAACCCGCCGTTTTGCGCCGATGATTCGTCCATCGAATATTCTCTGGCAAGTTGCGCGAAGGGTTGCCCGGATTTTGCCAGTTCCAGAACTTCTTCAGCTTTCGAAAGGGCGTTCTCCGTTTTCTGGTCGATCAGTATGTGAGCTATCTTTGTCTGCTTTTCGTAACCGCCGTCCTCTTCTCCATAATGTTTTTTGTGATATTCCTCTATTTCCTCATCTGTTACCGCTATGCTCCCCTGTGTGACCGAGTCAAGAAGCCTTCTTGAGAGTATCTGGTATTTCCACTGGCGGTGGAAAAGTTCCTCCGGCATGTTCTGTTTTTTAAGCTCCTTGGCTATGGCTTCTTCATCGAGGCCCATCGCTTCCTGCTGGCTTTTTACTATCGCCTTTACCTCTTCGTCGCTTACCGATATCTTCCTCGCTGCCGCCTGCTGATCGAGTAGGATACGATCTATCATAGCGTCAAGCACTTCGCGGCTGTTGATTTCCGCCTCCGGATTAGTTCTTACGTCTTTTATCTCCTGATTCAGTTCGCTAAGCGTTATTATTCTGTTGTTTACCACGGCCACTACTTTTTCCACTGTCGCCGCTTGTGCCGCGTGGGCGGGGATCAGTGTAAAAACCGCGAAAAGCGCCAAGGCCGTAAGCCACCATGGTTTTTCCATCTCAAATCTCCTTGCAAACCGTTTTTTCTCTCCTGCCTCAACCCCGCGACTATACTATACATGGGCTTGGGCCGGTTTTTCTACCTTTTCCACAGCGCTTATGAGTGTTTCGTACCTGCGCTTGGGCGGGAGGGGAATACTGAGTTTCTTTTCCCGGCCAAGGTTTTCCGCGTCCACAAGGCTGAGGGTCGCTGTGGTTTCTCCTATTTCGGCTCTTTTTATGAGTTTTTCCCCAAGCGCGATTCTGAGCTCCGCAATGAGAATCAGCTGTTTAAGCGGATCGGGCATAGCCCCGAACCTGTCTTCGATTTCTCCGGCAATTTCTCTTAATCCCTTGCGGTTCCTTTCCGATGATATTTTTTTGTAGTAAAAAAGCCTCTCGGAGCCGCTTTGGATGTAATGCTCGGGAATAAATGCGTCGTCCTTTGTTTTTATTTCGGGTCTGATTTCACGAACGCGGCCCTCGCCGCTTCTTTTGCTCTCGATCGTGTCTCTTAGCAGTTCGAGATAAAACTCAAGACCGATATCAGCTATGTGCCCTGACTGCTTTTCTCCGAAGAGAGTACCGGCTCCCCTTATCTGAAGGTCAGCAGTGGCGAGTTTGAAACCGCTTCCAAGGTCGGTGAGGCGAGAGAGAACCTCAAGCCTTTTTCTGGCTTCTTCCGTGAGGGAGTGCACAGACGGTATGAGGAAATAGGCGTACGCTTTTTTGTCTGATCTTCCGACCCTGCCTTTTAGCTGATAGAGGTCCGCAAGCCCCATCGCATGCGCGTTGTTTACTATCATCGTGTTGGCTTTCGGTATGTCGAGTCCGGATTCCACTATCGCCGTCGTCACTAGCAGGTCTATTTCCCCGCTGGCAAACTGTTCTATGGTTCTTGAGAGCCGAGTTTCGTTCATGCGTCCGTGTGTTATCCCTATTGACAGTTCCGGCATGAGTTCCTGCAGAAGATTCGCCTTCTCGAATATGTCTTCTATCCTGTTGTGTATGAAAAAAACCGTGCCGTTCCTTTCGATCTCTTTTTCCACGGCTTCTTTTATAACTTTGGCATTGAACTGCTGAATATACACCTCCACCGGCTGGCGACCCTCGGGAGGAGTGTTTATTACGCTTATATCTCTTACGTCGGCTAGGGAAAGCTGCAGAGTTCTCGGGATGGGAGTTGCGGAAAGCGTGAGCACGTCAAGGGCGTTTTTCATCGATCTTATGGATTTTTTGTGGTTCACACCGAATTTCTGCTCCTCGTCTATGACAGCGAGCCCTAGGTTTTTCAGCTTTATTTTTTTTCCGAGAAGCTTGTGCGTTCCGATTATGAGGTCGAGGGATCCGTCTTCGAGCCTTTTTAGAATCTCCTTTTCTTTCTTGGCCGCTGTGAATCGCGACAGCATCTCGACTCTTACGGGGTAGTCCGCGAACCTCGAGGTCGCGGTCCGGTAGTGCTGGCTCGCGAGAAGAGTGGTGGGGGCGATTACCATGACCTGTTTTCCATCAAGGCACGCTTTAAAAGCGGCACGCAGGGCCACCTCAGTCTTTCCGAACCCGACATCTCCGCAGATAAGCCTGTCCATGGCCTTTTCGGATTCCATATCGCACATTACGTCCTCTATCGCCGCTGACTGGTCCGGAGTCTCGCTCCAGGGAAAACCCATCTCGAATTCATTGAACATCTGATCCCTCGGGGAAAACCGGAAACCTTTTTCAACTTTTCTCTCCGCACAGAGCTCGACAAGTTCGGTTGCGACTTCCTCTACGGCCCTTTTAACCCTGCCGACAGTTTTTTTCCAGTTCGCGCTCCCAAGTTTTTCAATCTTCGGTTCCCGTCCATCTCCCATGTATTTCTGAACCAGTCTGGATTTTTCTACCGGGACGAATATTTTGTCCCCGTCTTTGTATGCGCACTCAAGAAAATCACCTTGACGGTTTTCAAACGAAAGTCTTTTAAGCCCCTTAAAAATTCCTATTCCGAATTCCTTGTGAACTATGTATTCTCCGGGTTTTAGCTGGCTGAACGAGGTAAGAAACGCAGATGGGATATCGCCTCCTCTAAACTGGGCGTCTCGGCTTTTCGTTTTCACAACCAGAGTTTTTTCCGTGAAAAGGGCGATTTTGAAATCGTGAAGAATGGTACTTTCAAAAAGTTCTCCGACTATATGTACCATTCCCCTGTTGGGGCGGTCCTCTGTTAGCTTGAGGAATTTTTCCTTCTCGGCCTGCGAGGTGAAAAATACGAACACCGCGTAACCGTCTTCGATGAGTTCCTCCGCTTTGTCTATAAAGACCTTGAGTGAAGGTTTTGAAAACGATATTTCTTGGGTGCTGAATTTAAGGCTGTTTTTTCCTTCGGCCCCTATTCCCACCGTGCCTAGGTATACGAGCCTTGATTGCGCGAGTTTTTCTGCAAGTTCTTTTTCCCTGAGATAAAGTTTTTTAAACGAGGGCAGTGATTTTTCGAGTTTTCCCAAGGACTTTCTTCTGGCTTCGAATTTTTCCTTAAGTTTTGACAGCAGCGCGTCCTCGTCAAACCCGAGGGGAAGGCTTATGATGATATCTTCTTGCGGGTAATCGAGCACGCATTGCCGTGAATCCCAGAAAAACGGCGTGAACCATTCGATTTCTCTGAAGTACGAGCCGTTTTCAAACGCCTCGACCAGAGGTTCCACCTCGCTTGACGTAAGTCCCCGCTTGTCGGCTCCGGTGAGTATCTGCTTGACTAAGGCGTCTTTGCTTCTCTGGCGGTAAATGGCGAAAGAAGCCGGATTGATCGCGGCTTTTTGCGTTTTTCCGATGGATTTCTGGGTTGAAGGAAAAAACTCCCGAAGCGAATTCACGCGATCTGCGAAAAACTCCACTCTGAGAGGATTCCGAGCGCCGGGCGAGAACAGGTCCACTATGGAGCCTCTGATGCTCATGCCTCCTCTTTTTTCGGTGAAATCCACCTTGCTGTAACCGATTTGCAATAATCTCTCCGCAAGCTCATCCCGCTCGAGTTGCATTCCTTTTTCTACGGTGAAGCTTTCAGCTTCGAGTGTGCGGGGTGGAGCCAGTATCTCGGCAATGGATGCCGCGTCTGCACAGAGAACTCCCGTTTGCTTCCATCTGAAAAGAGAGTGGAGCCTCTCGGGTTCGGTGATTTCCTTTTTTTCGAAAAGGGAGCGGTTTTTCTCCATTCCTCTTGAGAGAAGAACAGGGATTTCCGTTCCTTTCAAAGAAGAGATGCTCCGTGCCGCGGCGGCGCACTGCTCTCTTTGCTCGCAGATGTGCAGCACCTTTTTGCCGGGCACTTCGGAGAGAAGTGCCAGAAGAAAATAGGCTGAGTTTCCGTAAAGCCCGGCAAGATCCGTCGGTTTTTCGGGCGGGTACGCAAAGAACTTCTCCACCAAGGGGTTTTCCAGGTGGGATGAAAGTTCGATCGTGGGGTTATTAGCGTTCACTCTCTGGGACCGGAATCATTTTTCTTACAGTTCGCCGAGTATGAGAGCCCCCATTTCCTCTGTGCCTACCCTTGTTTTTCCTTCCTCGTATATGTCGGATGTTCGGTAGCCGTTGTCAAGAACCCTTCTTACCGCTTGCTCAACCTGTGCGGCGGCTCCGTCCATGTCAAAGGAGTAACGCAGCATCATGGCCATCGAGAGAACTGAGGCTATAGGATTCGCTACGCCTTTCCCGGCGATGTCCGGGGCGCTTCCGTGAACCGGCTCGTATATCGCTCCTTCGTTGCCGACGCTTGCCGAGGGCAGCATGCCGAGGGAACCGGTGAGCTGAGCGGCCTCATCGCTTATTATGTCGCCGAACATGTTCCCTGCCAGCATCACGTCAAAGTCTGCGGGCCTTCTTATAAGCTGCATAGCAGCGTTGTCCACGTACAGATGTTCAAGCGTCACGTCGGAGAACTCGCGGTCGTGAAGCTCCGTGACCGTGTCTCTCCAAAGCACCATTGATTCAAGAACGTTCGATTTATCTATCGAAGTGACCTTGTTTTTTCTTTTTCTGGCGATCTCAAACGCCATTTTCGCTACCCTTTCTATCTCGGAAGTGGTGTAATGGAGGGTGTTAAACGCCTTATACTCTTGTTCACCGAGCTGTTCGGTTCCTCTCGGATGTCCGAAATATATTCCGCTTGTAAGCTCCCTCACGACCATTATATCAACCCCTTCCACTACTTCCCTTTTAAGCGTGGACGCGTCGGCAAGGGCTGTATAGACGATCGCGGGCCTAAGGTTCGCGAAGGTGTCTAGCTGCTTCCTGATTTCAAGAAGCCCTCTTTCGGGTTTCAGGTGATGCTCGATATTTTCCCATTTCGGGCCGCCAACGGCCCCTAGGAGCACCGCGTCGCTTTGTTTTGCCTTTTCTATTGTTTCTTCGGTTACGGGAACCCCGTGCGCGTCTATTGCGCATCCTCCGAGAAGATCACTCTCAAGCGTGAACTCGACCCCGTTTCTCTCGCCCACGGCCTTGAGTATGGACACGCTGACCTCGGTTACTTCAACTCCTATCCCGTCTCCTGGGATTACTAGTACTTTAGGCAATTTCAGGTTTCCTCTGTATTTCTGATTTTTTCAGGGCATTAACCTACCTGAATGATTGTTAATTCCGAAGCCCCGTTGCCCCACCGCAAGCGCATGGGAATCTGGACCCTCTACCGGGCCACGCGGTTTACGAGTCTTCCGATCCCCTCGATTTCCACTTCCACTACGTCCCCCAGGCTCATGGGGCTTATCCCGGAAGGAGTTCCGGTCGCTATTATGTCTCCGGGAAGAAGCGTCATTACCTTTGATATGAAGCTTACAAGCTCCGGAACGCTGAAAATCAGGTTTTTCGTGCTTGAGTTCTGTTTTACTTCACCGTTTAGAAAAGTTTTTATGCGAAGGTCGGCGGGGTCAACTTCCGTTTCTATGAAAGGTCCGATCGGGGCGAACGTGTCAAACCCCTTGCCCCTTGTAAACTGTATGTCCTTTGCCTGAAGGTCTCTCGCGGTCACGTCGTTTATGCAGGTGTACCCGAAGACATATTCAAGGGCCTTCTCCCTCTCCACCATGTGGGCCTTTTTCCCTATTACGACCCCGAGCTCTCCTTCGTAATCGACTCTGCTTGACATGTGCGCGGGGTATTTTATCTCTTCTTGGTGTGCGATGACCGCTGTTGAGGGTTTCATAAACAGCATGGGGTCTTGGGGAAGAGTTCTTTTCATTTCCCTTGCGTGATCTTCGTAGTTAAGTCCGACGGCTATGATTTTCGTCGGGAGGCAGGGAGCAAGCGGCTTTATATTCGCGTAATCATGTTTTGTGTCCGTTACCGAGTATCCGCCGAAGATATCCCCTTTTATCTCAAAAACTGATCCGTCGAGATATTTTCCGAATACCGGTTTTTCTTCTGCGTTTTTGAATCTGAGAAATTTCATAGCGCACCTCGTTTAAATGCCTCTAATTATATACGGGAATCTTGTGTAAGAGTATCGGTCTTTAGGTGTTTTTGGGTTTAGTAGAGGACTCTTTTAAGAAAAAGTCCCTGGGGAGGAGCGGTGAAAACGTTTTTCGTCTTCCGTCCTTCGGCGAGTATTTGCCCAAATCCCTCCGGGGTGAGTTTTCCCTTTCCCGTTTCCACTAGGGTCCCGGTTATCATTCTCACCATTCTTTTTAAAAACCCTTCCGCCTCTATTTCAACCAGGATTATTCCTTCGCGGGTTTTTTTGATGTGAACCCGTTTTACGGTGCGCACCGTGCTTTTCACGGTTATATCGGCCGTGGCGAAAACGGAGAAATCATGAGTTCCCTCAAGATAGGTGGCGGCTTCTTTCATTTTCCCTGTATCAAGCTTTCCCGGGATATGCCATACTCTGTTTCTCTGCAGGGCAGGGGGATGCGGCCTGTTGAAAATTCTGTATTCGTATACTTTGCTTCGGGAGCTGAACTGTGCGTGAAAACCGTCGGGAACCTCTCGGGCTTTGATGATGGATATGTCCCGGGGAAGGGTGGAATTTAACGCTTTTCGCAGGGTCTCGGTATCCATTTGCGTTTCGGTAAAAAAACTGGCTACCTGGCCCATGGCGTGCACGCCCGCGTCCGTTCTGCCCGAACCTGCTGTTTTCACGTTTTCTTTTGTGATTTGCCGGATGGCGTCCTCTATTGTCTTCTGTACGGTGGGCAGGTTTGCCTGGCATTGCCAGCCGTGGTAATCCGTGCCGTCATACTCGATAATTATCTTTACGTTTTTCATTTTTGTCTGCGTCTGATCAGGTGACCGGTTCCTGCTTTTTAAGCTCTATCCTTGGATCAAGAATGGCGTAGAGAAGGTCGACAATGAGATTCGCTATTACGAGCAGGAGTGCGTAGATGATGGTTATTCCGAGCACAACGGAGTAATCCCTGTTCGCCACGGCGAAGACGAAAAACCTTCCCATCCCCGGTATCGCGAATATATGCTCGACGACAAACGATCCCGTTACCAGATAGGCAGTCAGGGGGCCGAGAACAGTTACGACCGGTATCAGGGCGTTTCTCAGTATGTGCTTTGTGAATATCTTCGTTCTTCCAAGTCCCTTTGCTCTGGCGGTTCTTACGAAAAGCTGTCCCGACACGTCAAGCATATTGGAGCGGACAAGCCTTGATATGTAAGCGAACGGAGCCAGACTCAGGGTCAACGCGGGAAGAACTATGTGTTTTGGTTCTCCCCAGAGGGCCGCTGGCAGAACTCCCCATTTAACGGAGAAAAAATATATGAGCGCCGCTCCCACGACGAAGCTTGGAACCGATACCAGGGAAGTGGAGATCAGCACAGAAGCGATGTCGTGGATGCTTCTTGGGAACAGCGAGGAGATCATACCGACCGCAGTTCCCATGAAAAACGCGAACAGCAGGGAAACGAAACCGAGCCCCATTGAAACCGGCAGGGTTTTCTTTATTATGTCGGCAACTGGTCTGTCGTCGTATTTGTAGGAAGGTCCGAAGTCCCCGCGAGCCAGGTCTCCCATGTAGATGAGGTATTGTCTGTGCAGCGGCTTGTCCATGTGATATTTCTTCTCGATATTCTCGAGTATGTGCGGGGGAATGCTTTTCTCCGTGTCGAAAGGACCTCCGGGAAGGACCCTGAGGAGAAAGAAGGTTATGCTCGCGACCGCGAGGATTACAACTGCTCCGGTCAGTATTCTAAAGGAAAGGAATTTAAGCATTACTTCGTTGCCGGGGTTTCATCCGCTGTTCTCAGTGCTTCCTCGCTGTATATCCGAAGCTCAGGAAAGATCTTTTCTTATGGCCAGGGTTCTTTTCGACGTCATTCCTTTTTCGTCTTTGGCCACTATGGTAAAAAGATTCATTCCTTCCTCAAGAGCTAAGGGGAAAAGCAGGGGAACATTGTTTCTCCCCGGTGTAAAAAGCTTTATTTTGTCGTCTTTTTTCCACACCGACACGCTCTCTATGCGGTCGGTGTCCTTAACCAATCCCTCTACTGTTATCTTGGAAGCTTCTGTGGACGTCGGGAAATCCGAAATCAGGATCGAAGGAGGTTTTTCGAATGTTTCTTCGAGAAGTGAAATCTCCTGTACTGTGCCGTCGGCTCCGTTTTTTTCTGACGCTTCGCCGGATGAATCGTCGTAGTCGGCCCGATTAACCCTGACGGCCTTTTCCTCGACCCAGCCCACAACTGAGTTCTTTCCCTCAACACGGACCCATTGCCCAGATGTGCCGAGAACTTTTACCATGGAATTTTTCTTTGCAAGAGCCGTTACGGAGGCTTCGGGGAAAGTCCCACCAAGTATGGAGCTTGTGTCTTTGAACACGGCGGTTTTCTTTGCCGAAGCCGGAGAAAACGGTCTTTCCTGCGCAAAGACCGGCAGGGTTATTTTCTGTGCTTTTACTTCCCGGAAGTCTTCATCCATTACAAAAAGCTCAAATTTTGTTTCACCGCCTTCGCCATTTTGCCTGAAACGAAACGGTGCGTAGCGGGTTTCCCCCGGACGGAAATTTTCAATCTCAACTCTTCCTTCTTCAAGAAACACGTTGTCGCCCGAAAGATTCTTTAGAGTCGCGACCGTCTTTTCCGATACTCCATCCCCGATGTTTTTCAGTTTTACGTTGAGTACTACCGTTTCTTCGAACTCCGCGCGACCGTTTCCGTTGCCTCTGCTCTCAAATTTTCCGTTGTCCACTATTTCGTGGTTATGGGAGTAGACGGGGCGCTTGTCCGCCACGGTTTTTACGAGCAGATTCTTCTCCGTAAAGGTTTCGTTTCCCGAACTTGTGAAAGCAAGTTTGAGATTGTCCTCTCTGGTAGTCATCCACCTGGGTACGAAAAATTTGACTTTCGAGGTCTTGCTCTGACCGGGGAGCAGTTTTCCGAACAGAAGTTCTCCATCGCTGTAAACTTGGTTTTCACAGTCGGTAACGGCGCTGAGCCTGTATATCGGGTCGGGGCCGGAGTTTGTCACCTTTATTTCGAGAGAACTTTCTTCACCGGCCCGGAAAACGGTCTTCGATGGAACTGTTTCAACCGATACGGCGGGTTTTTTCGTTTCACCGGCTGACCAGTCGATTCCAGTATCTTCGATCTGGGTTCTGATTTCCTCAAGCTGGGCGTTGGAGAAATCGGTGGCTGTGGCATGTATCTGTTCCGGGGTCTTTGCCAGAAGCAGGCTGCTTGAGAGCTTCACGTAAAAATCATTTCCCAGTTTCTCAAGTTTCTGCGCTTTTGTAAGCGATTCATCCGGCTGGGTTTCATCATCGTCTTCTTCCTGCGGTATCAGGCTCTTGTCAATATACTTGATCGTGAGTTCAGGGGTCGCCAGTTGTCCTTCCTCTGTGTTCTCTCTTTTCTCTGGCAGAGGGTTGTAGACGACTTTTTCTCCGGTTATCACGGATCCCTGAAGAAGAATGTCAGGGGTTATGCCGCTGTCCTGTATGGATATATCGCCCGGGGTCAGGTATTTCGCTATGGTGAGTTTCAACGCCGCGCCGTCTTCAAACTCGAAGACCTTCTGGACCGATCCCTTGCCGAAGGATCTTTTTCCTATCACAAGTGCTCTTTTGTTGTTTTTCAGCGCCCCTGCCACTATTTCTGACGCGCTCGCGCTTCCCTGATTCGCAAGCACTATTACTTTTCCTCTGTACTCAGGCTGTTTTGCCGTCGCACTGTAGGTTTTCGAATAATCCCTTGCTTTTGTCGTCATTATCGTTCCCGAGGAAAGGAAGAGATCGGCTACTTTCTCCGCCTCTGAGAGAAGACCCCCGGGGTTTCCTCTGAGATCAAGGATTATTCCGTTGATTGCATAAGAGCGACTTCTTATCTCTTTTTTTAGGTCGGAGGATGTGTTTTTCTGGAAATTTCTTATTCTCAGGTAAAGAATGTTGTTTGCAAGATCAAACCCTTCAACACTTTCTATCTTTATGGTATCCCTCACTATCGAAAATTTCCGCGGTCTGGCGAAGTTTTTCCTGGATATAAGAAGGTTCACTTTAGTTCCTTTCTTCCCCCTGAGTTTCCCAACGGCTTCGAGGAGCGGCATGTTTATGGTCGACTCGTTTTCTATCTGCACGATCCGGTCTTTGGTTTTTACCCCTGATCTGTAAGCTGGAGTACCCTCTATGGGGGATATGACAGTCAACTGACCGTCTCTTATGCCGACCACTATTCCAAGCCCGCCGAAACTTCCCTCGGTGTCTATGAGAAACTCCTTGTAGACCTCCGGTGGAATCATCGCGGAGTGGGGGTCGAGGACCTTCAGCATGCTGTCCGATATGGAATATTCTATGTTCTTGACGGCACGCTCTTCGGCCCCTGTGTTAGAAAGGACAAAAGACACAACCTGGCCCAGAGTGCTTACGACGTCGTTTGAGGACGGCAGCTCTTTTTCTTTGAATCTCTTTGTTTTCCCATTTACCTGAACGGTGAAGCTTCCGCCCCGGTCTTGTGGAAATTCCACCAGCACGTCGTCAAGAAAGGTTTCAAGGCTGGAGACCCCTTTTTCAAGCATTTCCGCATAATCGATCTTGCTTTTGTCCAGATAAAATTTGTTTACGTGCTTAAGGGCGTTTTCGGCAATTTTTATGCTCTGACTGTTGTATTTGCGATCAAGACTGACCGGCTCGGCGACAAGGAAAAAAGAAAGGGCGATAATGATTCCCAAGGCAAGGGCCAAGTACCCGTTCCTGAGAAAGCTTGGAATTTTTTCAGACAAATAAGATCACCGTCCCGGAACCTCTATTATCAATCATATCGAATATTATATCAAACTGCTTTTTCGCGGAACGGGCGATATGAAATAAAGAGGGAAACAGGGGTGGTTATCTTGCCTTGGATGTCACGAGAATACGCATTAGCTTTGCGTTTAGATGGAAAGAAAAAGAACTAGGGTTATTTGGAAGAAAAACAAAAAATAACGGATAGAGAGAATTCATTATGATTCTCCCTGTCCGTTATAAGTCAGCTAAAACAACAAAAATCTTTAGCCTGGTACTCCACCGAGAGGATTCCACTTTTCTGTAAGCAGAAGCATTCCCGGGATCAACAGAGTCACTATTGACTCTGCTATGAACAGATAGGCTATCGGTTTAGCCAGATCCTTGCCCTGCGCGAACGCAAAGAAGCAAAGAAGCACCAGCAAAGCCCATGCCCAGCAGAAGTACGCAAAGTACGCCAGCCCAAGTGACTGGAAATGAGCTCCGTACCATATAAACACTACCGTTGCGAAAAGACAGAATACTCCAAGCCCCTTCGCGTCATGCCCGTGTACGAATACCGCGTAGACTAGCAGGTAGATCAAAGCAAATACCGACACAAGCGCGGTCGCTGCCGTAAGACCAAGAGTGTGCAGTTTCCAGGCGGCAATCGCTATAAGCACGCCGACACCCAGATTAAGAACACCCACTTCCTTAGCACCGGTTTTACCCAGAAGAGTC
>JAKZRS010000056.1:0-10002 GCA_047518015.1 Thermodesulfobacteriota bacterium
GGAAGCGCAAGCTCGGGGTTTATGACGGGGATGGGAGTTTGATTGAAGAGGCAAAGCAGATAAGGAGAGTTGCCCTGGGATGAGGAAGCGCTTTCAAATCAGCCTCTCCGGGCTCGCCCTTCAAGGCTGATTTGAAAAAAAAGAAAAACCGGTCAACCAATTAATTCAAAAACCGGTCAACTTAATTGACTCTCTACAGTGAAGGTGAATTGCCGAGGCAAATTCAGCAATCAGGACATCCTTAAACTTTATCTGGTGCACTTGGTCCCTGTATCTTCTATAGGGCGACGGAGTTGAGAAGGTCTATATCTTCAAGAGCTTTCCCAGAACCCAGAACGACGCAATCAAGGGGTTGCTCAGCTCTTTTTATCTTGATGCCGGTTTTTTGCTCTATACGGTTGCGCAGCCCTTTGAGAAGCGAACCGCCTCCGGCAAGCGTTATTCCCGATTCAAAGACATCTGCGGACAACTCCGGCGGGGTTCTTTCCAGAGTCTGCAGTATTGCATCAACTATTCGGTTTACAGTCTCTTCTACCGCCTCTTCAATCTCTTCCATGTCAATGGAGAGCATAGAAGGAACTCCAGAAATGTTGTTTCTTCCAGTTACTTTCATTTGCATTCTTCTGGCTGGGTTTATTTCCGGGTATGAGGAGAATTTTTTCTTAAGCTCTTCGGCTGTTCTATATCCGATGATTATGTTGTGATTTCTTTTTAGCCACTGCTGTATGGCATCATCCATCCTGTCTCCGCCAATTTTGATTGAGCTGCTTACAACTATCCCGGACAGTGCTATAACGGCTATTCCCGTGGTGCCGCCTCCTATGTCAACCACCATGTTTCCCGCGGGTTGATCCACTTCTATCCCGGACCCTATGGCGGCGCACATTGTTTCCTCAATAAGATATACTTTCCTTGCTCCCGCCGCCTCGGCCGATTCTCTTACAGCTCTTTTTTCTACTTCGGTAATCTCAAGGGGAACCGATATTACTACTCTTGGACGCACTAGGCTTCTTTTGTTGCCGTTTGATTTTTTTATGAAGTACTCGATCATTCTCTGGGCTGCGTCGAAATCCGCTATAACCCCGTCACGAAGCGGCCTTATGGCTCTGATTGACCTTGGAGTTCTTCCGACCATCTCCCTGGCCCGCTTGCCTACCGCAATGAGTTTCGGTCTTTGCCCCGGAATGTCCTGTACCGCTACCACCGACGGTTCGTTAGACACTATGCCTTTGCCTTTGAGGTACACAAGGGTGTTTGCAGTCCCGAGGTCAATTGCCAGATCGTTTGAAAAATGTTCCAGAAGCTTGTCGAATATCATTTTTTATAATTACCCCTTTTTTCAGTTAAGACGGGGGTTAAACCCGAAATGCTTGCCGTACGCATCTATAAAACGGACAAGGTGATAATTAAATATTATTTAACCCTTAAAACATATCATTTTTTTTTAGCTATTCAAAGCGTTTATGAAGAGGTTTTTCCATTATCTTTACCGTGTTTGGAGTTTCATCATCGCACTGCTTTTCACCAACGGTTATTTCTCCTTGGAAATCACGGAACTCCCTTCTTATATAGCCGATGGCGATATTTTTTCCGAGGGTTGGAGAGTATGTAGATGAGGTTATTCTTCCCACTTTTTTTTCGTTAACCCAAAGCATGTCTCCGGGTGATGCGCAGCTGTCTTGCTGTGCCGTGAAATACGCTAGATGCCAGTTAACTCTTCCTCTCCATTTTATCCTTGCTATTACTTCCTGCCCCACATAACATCCTTTTTCGAAATCAAGGGCGTCCCAGATACCGGCTTCAATGGGTATGGTGGAGATGTCCATGTCCTTTCCGTAAACAGGAATTCCGGCTTCGATCCGTAGAGTTTCAAGAGCATCCTGTCCCGAAAGTCCCGGAGCCGGTGAGCTTTCCAAAAGGAGGTTCCAGATTTTCTCGGCGCTGCGGTTTTCAAAAAAAACGTCAAAACCGGTTTCCCCTGTTCTGTTAAGTTTCATTACGGTTGCCTCACCAAAAGTCCGGTGATCATACTCGTTCATTTGTTCTGCGTTAATGCCGAGGCGCTGGCTGATTAATTCCCCGCACCCGGGACCGCACGCGTGCAAAACGCAGTAATCTTCGGTGACGTCGAGCACTTCAGCCTTGTAAGAAAGCTTGAACCTGCGAAGAAGCTGCGCTATGTCACCGCCCATGCCAGGTTCTATGTCCACGTAGACTGAGTCTTCCTTTTTAAAGACTCTCATGTCTGAAATCATTTTTCCCTTCGGGGTGAGTATTGCCGCGTAGACACCTGTTCCCGGGTTTTTTTCCTTTACGTCGTTTGTGAGCATTCCCTGCAGGAATTTTATGTGGTCTGCTCCTCGAAGCACAAGTTTTCCCCTGCTTGAAATATCTATAATGCCCACCGATTCTCTTACGGTTTTTGCTTCTCCTTGAGAGTCACCGTAGTTTTTCGGGAGAAAAAATCCGCCCGTTTCGCCGAATACGGCTCCCCGGGTCGCGTGTCTATCATAAAGCGGAGTTTTCTTTGCGGATTCCATTAGCGTCTGCGCCTGTGCGGACGGGGTTTTGCCCGCCACCTTCGTTTATCTTAATCTCTTGAAAAACCACTGCCTAAATGTAGTATAAAGTCCCTATTCCAAAAAGAAATTGCAGGAGCGCGCAGTGAAAGAACTGAAAGATAGTTACAAGGTGGTCATTATGGGTTCCGGCCCGGCGGGGCTTACCGCGGCGCTCTACGCGGCGCGGGCCAATCTCGAGCCGCTTGTATTTGAAGGTCCGGAAGCCGGCGGGCAGCTCACGACGACCACTGATGTTGAGAACTTCCCTGGGTTTCCGAATGGAATCATGGGTCCTGATCTTATGGATCTTATGAGGGAGCAGTCGGAATGTTTCGGGGCGCAGTGTGTGCAAAAAGCTGTAACAGCGGTCGATTTTTCCAAAAGGCCGTTTCACGTATCAACGGAAGATGAGCAGATACTGGCCTCTACCTTCATTATTTCTTCGGGCGCCACGGCGAGGATGCTCGGTCTGCCCTCCGAGCGCGAACTTCTGGGTTACGGGGTTTCCACATGCGCTACATGTGACGGATTTTTCTTCAGGGGCAAGGAACTTGTGGTCGTGGGGGGAGGTGACAGCGCCATGGAGGAATCCATCTTTCTTACCAAGTTCGCCACCCGAGTCACGGTGATTCACAGACGCGATAAGCTCAGGGCATCGGTGATAATGCAGCAGCGGGCCACTGAGAACGAAAAAATAGATTTTATCTGGAACGGCGTTGTTGAGGATGTGCTGGGTTCAAGAGAGAGCGGAGTAACGGGAGTTAAGATAAAGGATGCCGTAACTGGGGAGGGTTACGTGAAGGAATGTCAGGGTATGTTCGTAGCGATCGGGCATACTCCTAACAGTGAAATTTTCAGGGGACAGCTTGAGATGGACGACAACGGTTACCTTATTACCAGAAACGGCACCTCTGAAACAAACCTTGCCGGCGTTTTTGCGGCAGGGGACATACAGGACACAAGGTACAAGCAGGCTATAACTGCGGCGGGAAGCGGGTGCATGGCGGCTATGGACGCGGAGAGATTCATAGAAGAGCATGGACTTTAACCGCCCTGTGTCTTGGTCTTGGACAAAGAGTTTTTATTCGGTTATACAGATTGCCTGCTTTTTTGCGTTTTTTGCGGGCGGTTAGCTTAGCGGGAGAGCACCTGCCTTACAAGCAGGGGGTCACAGGTTCGAATCCTGTACCGCCCACCATTTGATTTAAACGGGGCCGTAGTTCAGCCTGGTTAGAACGCTGGCCTGTCAAGCCAGAGGTCGCGGGTTCGAATCCCGTCGGTCCCGCCATCCCGTTAAAAAGTCACCCTGAGTCCCGCGTTCCACCCATGGTCGGAATCGTATACACTCAGGACACGCAGTGTCTTGCTTAGTTCCCAGGAAAGTTCGAACTCGTATTTATAATCGCCGTCGAAATCGGTTTCCCATTCCCACTCGAAATCCGTGCGGGGCGTGAGATCAAAACCGGAGTGAATTTCAAACCTAATCTCTCCTCCGGAGCGGATTCCTAAATCGGATTCAATAAACATCGGAAGCAGGTATTTTATTCCCGCCATGGCTTTTTTTTCCGTTTTTTCGTTTACTCCCTCGCGTTCGAAATCCGCGCCCGCGTACATGGAAAAAAACCTGCCGAAACGACGTTTATAGTAAGATTCAATCTCCCAGACCCTGTTGTCGTAACCGTACTCATATTCGGCCATAAGAGCGTTTTCGGTATTGAAAATTCCAAATGATCCTTCGGTCATGCTGGTAAGCGCGGAGAAACTCGCGGCCGTGTACCAGCTTGCGTCATGCGAGATTTTTTTTATGGTGCTTTCATCCGCTACGCTCGATTTCTCGTAGGAAATCACCCGCGCCATACCCGCCATCATGTGGTAGAGGTTGTGGCAGTGAAAAAACCAGTCCCTGTCTGCGTTCGCTTCGAATTCAATCACCACGGTATCCATTGCGGGTACGTTCACCGTGTGCTTAAGCGGACTTCGCTCCCCCTGGCCGTTTAGAACCCTGAAAAAGTGTCCGTGCAGATGTATGGGGTGGTGCATCATGGTCATGTTCTTCAGTGTGAAGCGCACGTTCTCTCCCCTGCGTATGAGTATTTTGTCCGCCTGAGAGAGCGTTTCGCCGTTAAAAGACCATGTGTAGCCGTCCATGGTTCCCGTAAGTTCGAGCAGAATCTCTCTTTGCGGGGAGCCAAGCGGCAGGGAGGTGTTTTCCTTTGAGACTAGACGGGAGTAATCCTTCATGTGTTTGACCGGGGAATTGAAGCTTTTTCGCATGGTTTTTTGATTTCCGTGGGTGCCCATGCCGTGTGCTTTGTGCGGATTACTTTTCTTTTTCATTGCAGACATCATACCGGTATGCTTTTTTTGGCCGCTGTGGTGATGGTGGTCTTGGAGATAAAGGTTGGGTTTTGAGATATCGGGAGCGTAGATGTGTTCTCCTGAGCCTATGAAGATGCTTGCGTGGCCTGTCCCGTCTTCTGATGTGGCGCGCAGTTCATAAGAACCTTTATCCGGAACACTGAGCAGCAGATCATATGTTTCCGCTATCGCGATGCGAAGCCTCTTTACCTTCAGGGGTTCTGTGGCGGGACCGTCGGCCGCTACTATAGTCATGGGTCCTCCTGCGAATTCCACATTAAAATAAGTTGACGCGGCCGAATTTATAAGACGGATGAGCACGGTTTCTCCCGGGGTGGCCGAGAAAGTTTCCGCGCGTCTGCCGTTTACTAAAAACGCGTCGTATCCGACATCCGATATGTCCATGGGTCCCATGCGCGTCCAGGAGCTTCTGAGACGATTTGCCACGGCCGCCCACCCGTGCCGTATGACCTTATTCCATGACTGCACACTTCCTTTTTTGAGCGCGTAGTAATCACCGTCTTTTTTAAGATTGGAGAGAACAGTACTCGGATTTTCGTCAGTCCAGTCGGAGAGAACCACGACATGTTCGTGGTCCGTTCGAGGAGGCTCCTCTTCTCGGGGATGAAAAACAATTGATCCGTAGACGCCTCGCTGTTCCTGAAGGCCGGTATGTGAGTGATACCAGTATGTCCCACTATGTATTACCGGGAATTCGTACGTAAACGATCCGCCCGCTTCAATCGGAGGGGTGGTGAGATATGGCACTCCATCCTGATCGTTTGGAAGAAGGACTCCATGCCAGTGAATGGAACTTGCGACATCCATTTTGTTATTGAACGTGACGCGCAGAGTGTCTCCGATTGAGGCCTCGATTGTGGGTGCGGGAATGGTTCCGCCGACCGCCATCGCTTTTACGTTTTTTCCGGTGTAGTTAACCGTTATGTAGCTGATATCAAAAGTGTATTCAACAAGTTTTGCCTGTCCCTCCGCGACAAACAGCAGTATGGCAAGGGCGATGCTGGGTAGAAGTCGGATACTGCCCATCATTTGTAGAATGTAACTGTTATTATTGTAAGGTCATATGTCTATCCGGACTACGGTTCTTTCGACTTTTTGATGTATAGTTGGTATTAGGACCAGATGCAGGAAAGATGGCACGTAGCGGCGCTTTCGGCAATACTTTCGCGTTTGCGGGAAATTCGTATCTTGGATATTCAAGAACAGATTGAGCGGTTCGAAAAGGGTTATCCCTTCCGGGGGCTCCTGCGCCCCGCGACAGTCGGGGACGGCATAAGGGAACTGGGGGAGGATGAATCCCGGGTGCTTCAGCGGGAATACGAGGATTCTCTTTGCAAAATAAGCGTATGCAAATTTGTTCCGGCCTCGGGAGCGGCATCGAGGATGTTTCGGGAACTTAACCTGCTTCGGGATGTTTTTTCCGCGGACGATGGGGTTTTGGATCTGGAGGAGAAGAAAATCCTTGAGAAATTCATCTCGAACCTGACAAGATTCCCTTTTGCGGGACTTCTTTCACAAAGGCTTGAGGGAGGGCTTGAGAAGGTCGTTTCTTCCGGGAATTTCAGGCTCCTTCTTGATGCCGTTTTGGGTGAAGGAGGCCTCGGCTACGCGAATATTCCGAAAGGACTTGTGCCTTTTCACAGCTACGCCGGGGAACCGAGAATGGCTTTCTGTGAACATTTCAAAGAAGGTCTTGGATATATAAACTCGCGCGAAGCGGTTTCCATGCATTTTACAATTCCTCCCGATTTCGCCGAGCAATTTGCCGCTGAGGAAAAAAAAGCGGCTCATCTTTTTTCATCCGAAGGGATTTGCTTTGATATAACCTACTCGGTTCAGGATCCGCAGACAGATACAATTGCGGTCACAATGGACAATACTCCCGTTTTGGACGCCGATGGATCTTTACTTCGAAGACCCGCGGGACACGGAGCGCTGCTAAAAAACTTAAATGAGCTTTTCCACGACTGTATTTTTATAAAAAATATAGATAATGTGGCCAAAGAAGGGCTTCTTCCCGATACGGTTAACTGGAAAAAGATCTTGGGAGGGTTTCTTCTTTCGATCCAGAAAAGGGTTTTCCGCTACACAGAAGTTCTTTCTTCCTCCGGCATTTCAAAATCTCTTGAGCATGAGATAACTTCTTTTTGCAGTGAAGAACTTTCCATGGACATCTCCCGGGAACTTGCCGGGCTTTCTGAGGCGGGGAGAAAGGAGCATCTGTTGCGCTTGCTTAGCAGGCCTATCAGGGTATGTGGCGTTGTAAAAAACGAAGGTGAGCCGGGTGGGGGTCCGTTCTGGGTGGAGACGGAACAGGGGGAATCTCTTCAGATAGTTGAAAGCGTTGAGGTTGATCAGGGTTGTTCTTCCCAGCGCAGTGCATGGGAGAATTCAACGCACTTTAATCCGGTGGACATCGTCTGCGGAGTGAAGAATTTTAGAGGCGAGAAATTCAATCTGGCTGATTTTGTCGACCACGAAGCGGGAATTATCACTGAGAAAACTTTCGGCGGCGCGAAGATAAAGGCGCTTGAGCTTCCCGGGCTCTGGAACGGTTCTATGTCCGACTGGATAACCGTTTTCGTGGAAGTTCCCTCCACAACATTTAATCCCGTGAAAACCATCTGGGACCTTCTGAAGGAGCCCCATCAGGTAAAGTAACACTCAAAAGCTTCTCTGTGGGACTCGTTCTCAAAATGCCTAAGGAAAACCTTTATTGTCTTATTCTTGCCGGGGGACGGGGAACCAGGCTCTGGCCCATCTCAAGAGAGTCCGTGCCCAAGCAGTTCCTCAGGATAAACGGAAATGACTCGCTTCTGCTCGAAACTCTTAAACGTGCCGCCCATCTTGTTTCCACAGAAAATATATTGGTTGTACTTGAAGAAAAACAGCGCCCGCTGATTGAACAGAGTCTTCGGTCCACGGATTTTTTGGGAAAAATAAAAATTATTACCGAGCCTGTGGGGAGAAACACTGCTCCCGCAATTTTGCTTGGGACTCTTGAGGTCGCTTCTGAAGACGAGGATGCGGTGATAATGGTTTTCCCATCGGATCATGCCGTCGGGGACGACGAGAATTTCCGTGATCATGTGCAGAGGGCGGTTTCACTTGCCAAAGATAATCACATAGTGTGTTTTGGAATCACTCCTTCCGCACCCGAGACCGGATACGGTTACATTGAAGGGGGGGAGCCACTTTGCGACGGCGGACTTAAAATAAAAAGATTCGTCGAAAAACCCAATGCCGAGATCGCGAGTGAATATTTGCTTTCAGGAAACTATTTCTGGAACAGCGGAATGTTCGTTTTTCGTGCCCGGACTATGATCGATGAGTATGCGGCTCTTTGCCCCGAGGTGTATGCGCCAATGCGCGAAATTTCCCACCGGGAGACCGCCGGAGATATTTACGCCGGGCTTCCTTCTGTCCCCGTTGATCGCGCGGTAATGGAGAGGACCTCGCGCGGAGCGGTAATACCGTCTTCTTTTTCATGGAGTGACATAGGGTCATGGCGGCTTTTTTACGAGTTTTTCCCAAAAGATTCCGCAGGTAACGTGCTTGAAGGAGATGTAATTTTGAGGGACACGGAAAATTCTCTTGTAAAAAGCGGCTCAAGGCTGGTCTGTGTAAACGGTCTTCGCAACGTAGCGGTGATTGAAACTCAGGACGCCGTTTTTGTCTCTGACCTCGACCGCTCGAATGAAGCGGGTGCGTTTGCGGAGGAACTAAAAGGCGAGGGCAGAAAGGAGGCAAGTTGCCTTACAGTGGTTCACTATCCCTGGGGCAGCAGAGAGGAAATTGAAAAAGGGAAGTTTTCAAAAGTAGTGAAAACGACTCTTTTTCCCGCTAAATCTGCAAGGACGGAAAATACCTCTTCTCAAAACCTCCGACTTCTGGTTCTTCAGGGAGAAGCCCTGATCATCGGTGAGGAAAGCAAGAATGAACTTGGCCCGGGGCAAACAGTTTTTCTTGAAGATGGGGCGAACTGTACTGTTGAAAATAAAGCAGATGATGTTCTGCTCATCCTTGAGGTTTTTTCTGTTAAGGGTTAAAAAAAGCAGAAGAGCGGAGCTTTGACTCTGTTTTCCGTTGAGTTATCATCTTCTCACCAAGCGGGGAGAGGTGGCCGAGTGGTCGAAGGCGCTCGATTGCTAATCGAGTAAGGGGTGAAAGCCCCTTCGTGGGTTCGAATCCCACTCTCTCCGCCATGATTGTTTCATAACTGCCTGATAACAAGCGAGAAATTAAGACCTAAAATTTTCCGTTATTACCAAAGAGTATTACTTCGAGAATAAAAGTAAACTTGCGTTCTGTCTGGTGTAGGGGGATAGCATGTAAAATAATCGATAAAGGAGGATTGAAAAATCCAAACTAAACAGAAAAGGGTAATCGAGAAAGTAGTTAGCGGAAACTTCGACCTAGAAGAGGCATTTGCGCTGTAACGATTTTTGGGTTCTGGTTTCGGTAATGAGAGCGGGGTCTGCGCGGCATCAGCCCGCATTGCCGTAATCCGACGGCCAGATTGCCTGATTCAGACGGAACGCAGTACTGATTTCCGCAGAACCGGCAGTTCTGACCAACCAGCGGACGCAGCAATACCTTCGGGTTATTTACCGTTCAAATTGTTTTTTAAGTTAGTAGAGAAACGCTATCCTGCCCTAGCGTAACACCCCGAAACAAGAGACCTCATCTTCTCGGGCCGCCCGGCCTTTATGTGACCAACAGCCAGCGCCATCATCACCGCCACCGCAAGACCCACACGAGCGGTCATACGAGCTTTGCCTCGAATATAATGTCTTTCAAATCCGAAACTGTTGTCAATCCTGGAGTTGATACGCTCAATAGCGTTTCTACGCCTGTAAGCGCGCTTCCATGATGCGCAACCACATGGGGTCGGAGTAAAAATACGACGGTCCTTCTCAAGCGCAACACGGACGACTCTGCCATAACCATTGGTCTTGCAGCCGGCATCGCCGTGACACTTCTCCCAGCCTTCACAACGCAGATTGAACGCGGCTGCCGGACAGCGGAATTTCAAAGCGCCCCGTTTGTCTTCACTGCCCCA
>JAKZRS010000057.1:0-21311 GCA_047518015.1 Thermodesulfobacteriota bacterium
ATTAATTTCGAAGCTCCCCCCAACAACCGCCTTTCCCGACAAAAAGACTCTATTCTCAAGAAGTCTTGTATGAACAAGACCACCTCTTTTTGACGCCTGGTGGCCGGCAAGCTCCTTTTTGCCAAGCCTGCGACTCCAGAAAGGGCAAAGACAGCAGTGAGCAGACCCCGTAACCGGATCCTCATCTATCCCGGCGTTGGGCGCAAAAAAACGCGATACGAAATCGTAGCGGTCAGAACTTGAGACGCTAGTTATTATAAGTCCTCTCGAATCAAGCTTCCTAACGTGGCTCAGCCTCGGGACGGCGTTTCTTACTATTTCCTCGCTTTCGTAAAGAGCAACGTAATCGAAGCGGTTTCTGCCCACGTAAAGAGGCGCAGCCGAAACCGCCATTAGCAGATCCTCAGGCGTCTCCACTTCCCGGGGATCTTCCGAGGGAAAATCCATCTCTATAAGATCGGTTTTCCTCCTCGCGGTAAGAACCCCGCTTTTTGTGGAAAACACGGCGTCTTCCGCCTCGGGGATGATGCCGAGAGTAAAGAGAATATGGGCGCTTGCCAGGGTGGCGTGTCCGCAGAGCTCAGCTTCCGTTTCAGGAGTAAACCACCTGAGTTCAAAAGCTCCTTTTCCTCTGAGAAGAAAAGCCGTCTCGGAGAGATTTACCTGGGAAGCGATTCTCTGTTTTGTCCGCTCCGGTATCTCTTTTTCAAGAATACACACGGCGGCCGGATTCCCCGAACGCGGCCCGTCGGTAAACGCATCCACGGTGTATACCCTCATCAGAAACCCGCCGGGAATCCCGACGCATCACTGTGGCTGGGACGCCGCTTGAGAGCCGAAATCGCATCCTTTATACCCAGCAGCGTCAGGGGAAACATGTTGCCTTCGTAGAAATCGTTTAGAATGCCTATGGTTTCAGTCCACTTCCACTCGTCCCGCGGCACGGGGTTAAGCCACACGGTAGAAGGATACTTCGCCTTCACTCTCCCGAGCCATCGAAGACCCGGTTCATCGTTATTGTGTTCAACGCTTCCGTTTGGATAAACAAGTTCCCACGGGGACATTGACGCATCGCCGACCATAATGCACTTGTAGTCACCGTTGTATTTGTTAAGCACAGAGAATGTAGGGATCTGTTCACTGAAGCGTCTTTCGTTGTTTCTCCAGACTCTTTCATATATGCAGTTGTGAAAGTAGTAAAACTCAAGGTGCTTGAACTCATGCCTGGCGGCGGAAAAAAGCCTTGAACAAAGCTCGACGTGATCATCCATTGAACCTCCGATGTCAAAAAACATCAAAACCTTGACGTTGTTTTTCCGCAAGGGAGCAAATTCAAGGTCAAGCAGCCCCGCGTTTCTTGAAGTCCTGTCAATCGTCTTCTCAAGGTCAAGCTCCTCCCCCACCCCCTCTCTCGTGAGAACCCTGAGTTTTCTCAGCGCCATTTTCATGTTCCTGACGTTTAATTCCACTGAATCGTCAAGATCGCGAAATTCCCTTTTGTCCCATACCTTAACGGCTCGTCTCTGTCTGCTGCCGTCCTGTCCTATGCGAACCCCCGCGGGGTTATAACCGTAAGCTCCGTAAGGCGAAGTGCCACCGGTGCCTATCCATCTGTTTCCGCCCTGGTGGCGTTTTTTCTGTTTCTCGAAGATCTCCCTGAGTCTCTCCATCAGTTCTTCAAGCCCGCCCATGGAACGGATCATCTCCTTATCCTCTTCGGAAAGGGTGTTCTCGAAATTCTTGCGCAGCCACTCAAGCGGAATCTTCATGAACTGCTCCGTATCGGCAAGCTGAGCTCCCTTGAAATAAGCGGAGAAAAGCCTGTCGAACCTGTCCATGTGCCGTTCATCTTTTACCATTATGCAACGGCTGAGATAGTAAAAATCGGTCGTGTCATAACCGATTACGTCGCGGTCAAGGGCTTCAAGAAAGGTAAGATATTCCTTGAGGGTAACGGGAAATCCGTCGTCTTTAAGCAGCAGGAAAAAATCAAGAAACATGAACGTATCCCCCTGCCATCACCTTCTGAATCTTCGCCTCATCATCTCGAGCATCTCATAATCAGCCTCGTTTTTGATAAGCGCGCCCGAGTAAGGCGGAAGGTTCTCTTCAAGATCTATTTCCGGGAGTTCCCCAGCGGCCAAGCGGTCAGCAGCAAGGAGCTTTATCCAGTCTATAAGCTCGCTTGTTGAGGGTTTTTTCTTAAAACCGTCGATTTCCCTGACGGAATAAAAGAGGGTAAGAGCGTTATCCATAAGCTTCCGCCCGAGATCCGGGTAATGCACCTTTACTATTTCCTCAAGAGTCTCGCGGTCGGGAAAAGCTATGTAGTGAAAAAAACATCTTCTCAAAAAGGCGTCCGGAAGTTCCTTCTCGTTATTCGAAGTAATTATCACTATGACTCTTTTAACCGCCCTTACGGTTTTTTTGAGCTCGTAGCAGTAAAACTCCATCTTGTCGAGTTCAAGCAGAAGATCATTTGGAAACTCTATGTCCGCCTTGTCTATCTCGTCAATCAGAAGCACCAGCTGCTCGGGGCTCTCAAAAGCCTCCCAGAGTTTCCCTTTCTTTATGTAGTTTGAGATATCGTCTACTCTCCCGTCTCCGAGCTGTGAGTCGCGAAGCCTGGCGACCGCGTCGTATTCGTAAAGACCCTGCTGGGCGGTCGTGGTGGATTTTATGTGCCAGGTTATAAGCTGCTTTCCAAGCGCCTTTGCAACCTCAAACGCGAGCATGGTCTTTCCCGTGCCCGGTTCTCCCTTCACAAGAAGCGGACGCTCAAGCGTTATGGCAGCGTTAACGGCTACCGATAAGTCTTTTGTGGCTATGTAATCGCTTGTACCCTTAAACTTCATTTTTCAACCACCCACGGGGAGACCCCGAAGACCCCTCGCTTATTTACTGAATACGATTGTCCTGTTTTTGTAAATCAGAACCTCCCGGTTTATATGGGACCAGATAGCGTTTGAGAGAATTTGCTTTTCAAGATCCTGGCCTTTTCTGACGAGGTCTTTAACCGAATCATCATAATTAACCTTTATCACATCCTGCTCTATTATGGGCCCGGAATCAAGTTCCTCGGTTACGTAATGAGAAGTGGCTCCGACGACCTTGACCCCTCTTTCGTAAGCGGAGTGATAGGGGCGGGCCCCCGGAAAGGCCGGAAGAAACGAATGGTGAATATTGATTATCCCATTGGGGTAATGCGATACGAAATTCCCGGTAAGAATCTGCATATACCTTGCGAGCACTATAAAATCCACATTGTAGTCGCGGAGAAGCTTTAGCTGCCGGGCCTCCACTTTTTCCTTGTTGTCCCGAACGTTTTCGAACACGTAAAAATCCGCTCCATGAAGAGCTGCCACATCCCTGAGGTCCGGATGATTGCTTATCACGAGGGGCATCTCCACGTTCCATTCCCTGGCGCGGAGCCTGTAAATTATGTCTGAGAGGCAGTGGGGAAGCTTGGAGACAAAAACCGCCATGCGCGGCACGTCTCCAGTAAAGAAGACCTCGAATTTCATGTCGAATTTTTCCGCTACTTTCTCACGGAAAATTTCCTCCGTCTCCTCGCGGGAGAGGGTGAAACCGTCCATCCCCCACTTGGCACGGATAAAGGTCACCATGTCGGTCGTGTCAACGCAATGCTGCAGCGCGTGGATATTCCCTCCGTATTTGAATATAAAGTCGGTGACCGCACGGACCAGACCGGGACGGTCGGGGGAGTGCACGAGCAAAATCGCTTCTTCCTGTTTTTCCGGCATTTTAGTTGAGACCCGTTTCCTGGTTTTTTACAGCTTCCGTCCGTATAGTGGGAATTGCTGTGTGATCAAGGGAGATTTAAAACTCCAAAGTTCCAAAAAGCTTCGTGAGTCATTTATTGAACGTTATTGTCCTGTTTTCGTAAATCAGAATCTCCCGGTTGATATGGGACCAGATAGCGTTTGAGAGAACTCGTTTTTCAAGATCCTGGCCTTTTCTGACGAGGTCTTTAACCGAATCATCATAATTAACCTTTATCACATCCTGCTCTATTATGGGCCCGGAATCAAGTTCCTCGGTTACGTAATGAGAAGTGGCTCCGACGATCTTGACCCCTCTTTTGTAGGCATTGTGATAGGGACGCGCTCCAGGAAAGGCGGGAAGGAAAGAATGGTGAATGTTGATTATCCTGTTTTTGTAGTGTGAGACAAAATTCCCGGTAAGTATCTGCATGTACCTGGCAAGCACTATGAAATCCACTTTGTGGTCCGCGAGAAGTTCAAGCTGTCTGGCTTCCTCTTCCTCTTTGTTCTTCTCTACATCCCTGAACACTTCGAATTCTATGCCGTACCGGTCAGCAATAGGCTTGAGGTCAGGATGATTGCTTACAATGACGGGAACTTCCACATTCCACTCCTTGACTCTTAACCTGTATATGATATCGGAGAGACAATGGGGGAGCTTGGAGACGAAAACCGCCATGCGTAGCGCTTTCCCGGTGAAAAATATGTCGAATTTCGTGTCGAATTCTGAAGCTACTTCCTCTTGGAAACGTCTGGAGGATTCCTCTTTGGGAATGGAAAATTTCTCCATTCCCCACTTTACACGGACAAAGGTGACCATGTCGTCCCTGTCCACACAGTGTTGCATTTCATGTATGTTACCGCCATGCTTGGATACGAAGTCGATTATTGCGCGGAGAAGACCCGGGCGGTCAGAAGAATATGTAAGCAGTATTGCCTCTTCGGATTTTTCTGGCATGATCAGGATCAAGGCTCCTTGTAGTAGTAGGTAAAGTTAGCGACTTTCGGTCGTTCCGTCCAACCTTTTTTTCTGTAAAAGCCCCGCAGATACGACGGTTTGTCCTTGCCGTTGGTCACCATCAGACGGTAGACATCCCTTGTTTTGCCTTCTTCCATAACTGCCTCGATAAGGCGGCTTCCCGCCCCCCTACCGCTTGCCGAAGGACTCACAAACAGGTCCGAAACATAACCTTCATAGCTTCCGAGCATCACAAACGGTACCCAGTGAACAGTGGTGAAACCGACAACCCTTCCCCCTGAATCGCAGGCTACGTACATGGTGTGCCCTTCCGGATCTCCGCCGACTCCGAGTATCAGTTCCCGAATCGGAGACGACACTTCCTCAAGCGGAAGGGAATTCCTTTTTTCAGACCAGCCGATCTCCCTTAGTATCAGGGCCATCGCCTCTGCATCCTCTCCAGTGGCTTTTCTTACGGTGATTTTCTTCAAAACTTTTCCTGCAAGATGACTATTATTTCTTTTTCCCCAGGGTTTCAAGCAGAGCGCCCAGGCTCTCCAAGACCCCCTGACTGCGCAAAATTCCCGGAAGCTCCCGGTCAAGCTCGGCGCAAGCTCCCTCCATGTTCGCCACGACCTCGCGGCGAAGAGCCCTTTTAGAAAAAGTGTAGCCGGGAATAAGCGACGGACCGTATTGTCCCGCGAACTCAATACAGTGAGAAAGAAGCTTGTCCGCTTCGCAGCTCTCATCGAAAAAGCCGAGCGCGACGGCATCGCGCGGTTCGTAAAGAAAACCTGTTGTAATGACCCGCTGCGCGGTCGCCGTCCCAAGCACGTAAAGCATGATCTGCGCTATGGCCGAAGGAAGGGGAAAACCTATGGTGATTTCGTTAAGACCGAATCTTGCCCCTGAATCAACGCATACCCTGTAATCACAGCAAAGCGCGAGTATAAGCCCACCCGCTATGGCGTGACCGTTTACCGCAGCCACAACCGGTTTTTCATAATTAAAAACCCGGAGCAAAGCACCGCGAAAGCGCTTGTACCACTGCCAGATCTCCTCCTCGTCTCCATTAGTGAAAAGCGAAAAATGGTATTTAAGGTCAAGGCCCGCAGAAAAAGCTCCCTGGGAAGAGGTAAGTACCACGGGGCTTTCTGCGTGATCGCTTTCAAGCGTTGCGAAAGCCTCTTCGAGATCGCTGAAAAAACCCTCGTTAATAACGTTCATAGGGTTTGAGTTCATGCGCATGATCGCGACGTCGCCTGCTCTTTCAATTTCCCAGCTCATAATATTTCTCCATTCGCGCGGAGGCGCAAATTAAGCCACTTTGCCGCCCAACTGACGTTTCCATGAATCCCTCAGGGAAGCCGTTCTGTTAAAAACGGGCGCCCCGGGCGCGGAATCCACGGAATCAAGTATGAAATACCCTTTCCTTTCAAACTGGTAGTTGATCTCCCCGGCGCAGTTCCCAAGAGCCGGTTCGGCCGCGCAGTTCTCAAGGATCTGCAGGGAATCCGGATTTAGAAACTCGGTAAAATCCTTTTGCTTGTCAGCCATTGGGTTGGGAACGGTAAAAAGTCTGTCATAGAGCCTGACGGTAACTTTTGAGGCGCTTTTCGCGCAGACCCAGTGTATAGTGCCTCTCACTTTCCTTCCGTCAGGAGCGGTTCCGCCTCTTGTGTCGGGATCATATTCACAGTGAACCTCGGCTATCTCTCCGGTCTCCGGATCGCGCTCAAAGCCCACGCACCTTACTATGTAGGCGTAGCGGAACCGTACTTCAGAACCTGGGGAGAGCCTGTAGAACTTCTTCGGCGGGTCCTCCATGAAATCATCCCTTTCAATAAAAAGCTCTTTTGAGAAAGGCACTTTTCTTTTTCCCATGGATGGATCTTCCGGATTGTTCACCGCGTCAAGTTCCTCCTGGGTTCCTTCCGGGTAGTTGACTATCACGACTTTCAGCGGGTCAAGCACCGCCATCACCCTTTGTGCCCTCTTATTAAGGTCTTCCCTGACGCTGTGCTCAAGAAGCTCCATGTCTATAACGCTGTCCTGTTTCGTGATGCCTATTTTTCGGCAGAAATCCTTTATTGACTCCGGCGTGTACCCTCTTCTGCGCAACCCCGAAATTGTAGGCATCCTGGGATCGTCCCAACCGCTTACGAATCCCTCGGAAACCAGTCTCATGAGATTTCTTTTGCTAAGAACCGTGTAGCTGAGGTTAAGCCTCGCGAACTCTATCTGCCGGGAGTGGTATATGCCGAGCTGGGCGATAAACCAGTCATAAAGAGGCCGGTGATCCTCAAACTCAAGAGTACAGAGCGAATGGGTGATACCCTCAATGGAATCACTCTGTCCGTGGGCCCAGTCATACATAGGATAAATAGACCAGGAATCCTTGGTGCGGGGATGAGACTTTTTCATTATCCGGTACATAACCGGGTCGCGCATGTTCATGTTCCCAGAAGCCATGTCTATTTTCGCCCGCAGCACGTACTGTCCCTCGTCAAAATCCCCTTTTCTCATCGCCTCGAAGAGTCTTAAGTTCTCCTCAACCGGTCTTTGCCTTGAGGGACTCTCCCTGCCAGGTTCCGAGAGAGTACCCCGGTGCTCTCTTATTTCCTCAGCGCTCAGGTCATCAACGTAGGCTTTTCCCTCGCTAATGAGCCTCAGAGCGTATTGGTAGAGCTGCTCGAAATAGTCTGAGGCGTAATAAATTCTGTCTTCCCATTCAAACCCAAGCCACCTGACGTCCTCCTTTATGGCCTCTTCATACCTTATGTCTTCTTTTGAAGGGTTGGTATCGTCAAAGCGGAGGTTGCACTCTCCGCCAAACTCCTCGGCGATACCGGAATTAAGGCATATGGATTTCGCATGGCCGATATGCAGATATCCGTTGGGCTCAGGCGGAAAACGGGTAATGGGCTTTGCGATGCCGGATTCAAGATCGCTCCTTACCCTGGCCCTTATGAAATCTTCGGGCTCCGAATGTCCGTTGCTATCCGACTTCGGTTTCATGATTACGCGTGATGACATCCACCGAACAAGAGTATGGAATTCCGGGCGTTTCCCCGCGGCGGGGAAAAACCCACTATTTCCATTTTATGTTGCAACCGAGGCTCGGAATCTGCTCCCAGTCAATCGTTTCTCCTTCTATAATGGAGTCGAGTGCTTTTCGCATATCTTTTCCGGTAACCGGTTTTCCGTTTCCGGGTCTTGAGTCGTCAAACTGTCCCCTGTAAACACATCTCAGGTCCCGGTCATAAACGAAAAAGTCAGGGGTGCAGGCGGCGTCATAGACCCTGGCGACTTCCTGGGTCTCATCAAACAGGTAAGGAAAAGAATATCCCTTTTCCTCGGCGACTTCCCGCATTTTCTCGGGAGAATCGTCAGGGTAGTTCTCAACGTCGTTTGAATTTATAGCTATAAAGGAAACTCCTTTGGGAATGTATTCATCGGCTACTTCTACCAGTCCATCCTGCAGATGCTTTACGTAAGGACAGTGATTGCATATGAACATAAGCACCGTAGCCACGTCCGACTTAAGATCGCCTAGCGATAGCTCGCTTCCGCTTACGACATCCGGCAAACGGAAATCAGGAGCCTCGCTCCCCAAGGGAATCATCGTTGAAGGAGTCTTAACCATTTCTTATCTTCTCCGGGTTTTTAAGTTATTTTCCAGTGAAACCGATGCGTTTGTGCGAGCCGTCGCAAAACGGCTTGTTCTCAGAAGCCCCGCAGCGGCAAAGATAGTAAGGGTCATCCCCCGAGAGCCCCAAATCATCTTCAACGCAAAGCTCAATATCACCGCAAACCTCATAGGGACCAGCCTCAAACGACCTTATAACCGCGTCCCCCTCCTTGGCAGGGGCAGAAGACTCAGCAGGGGAAAGACTGCTTTTAAAACCTGCTCCCTTGTGCGAGCCGTCGCAAAACGGCTTGTTCCCTGAAGCTCCGCAGCGGCAAAGAGCGATCTTCTTTTTCACCGCAATCTCTTCACCGCTCCCACCTTCAAGCAACTGCAGGTTGCTTACAATCAGCGGCCCGCCATCCATGACTTCTATTTTGGTCTTTTCGCTCATATCAAGCTCTTAGTTAAAGTAATACGCTACCCTAAGACAACTGGCGTTTAAGGTGCAGAACCACACTGTCTGAGTTTACATTTTTTCGACAATCATTGCTATACCCATACCGCCCCCCACGCACAAAGAGACCATCCCGTATCCACCTGGGCGAACGTTTTCAAATTCATGAAGAAGCTTTACAAGCAGTACCGCTCCCGTGGCGCCCACTGGATGCCCGAGTGCTATAGCTCCGCCGTTTACGTTTAGCTTCTCCTTGGCAATGGGGAAATCGCTGAGCACGGCCAGGGACTGGGCCGCAAAGGCCTCGTTGAGTTCAACCAGATCGATATCGTCAATCGCGAGCCCGGCTCTGTCGAGAGCCGTGCGCATCGCGGGAACCGGACCGATTCCCATGATCGAGGGGTCAACGCCTGAGATTGCGTAGGATTTAATTGACGCAAGAGGGTTTAAGCCAAGCTTCTCCGCCTTGCTCTCAGACGTGACGATCAAGGCAGCAGCGCCGTCGTTAATGCCCGAGGAGTTAGCTGCCGTTACCGTACCGTCCTTCTTAAAGACCGGCCTTAACCCAGAGATCCGCTCAAGCGTCACGTCAGATCTCGGGTGCTCGTCGGTGTCAAATTCAACGGGGGCTCTTCTGCCCTGGGGGACGGTCACCGGGACGATCTGGGAGGTGAATTTTCCGTTCTCAATCGCAGCCTTGGCTTTCATCTGGCTTGAGTAAGCGAACTCGTCCTGCCTCTCCCTTGATATTTCGTATTTTTCCGCGAGGTTCTCGGCCGTAACGCCCATGTGATAGTCGTTAAACACATCCCAGAGCGCGTCACAAAGCATTCCATCCACAAGTTCATCGGAAGGCGTTGACATCTTGTACCCCCACCTGGCCTTTCGCAGATAGAATGGAGCCATGCTCATATTCTCCATCCCTCCCGCCACAACACATTCGCAGTCACCCGACTTTATGGCCTGGGCGGCACTTACGACTGACTGAAGGCCCGAACCGCAGACCCTGTTAATGGTGATCGCGGGGGTTTCAACTCTTAACCCCGAATTAATCGATACCTGCCTCGCGGGATTCTGACCCAATCCCGCTCCGAGTATGTTGCCCATTACGCAGTCATCTATCTGTTCGGGCGGTACGGACGTTCTGCTTATAATCTCCTTGACCACCGTAGTCCCGAGATCTACCGCGGAGACATCCTTAAGCGTTCCTCCGAACGTCCCTATTGCGGTTCTAAGCGGCTCTGAAAGCACGACTTTTTCCATAATAACTACTCTCCTTTAAATTCAGCCGTTCTCTTCTCGACAAACGCGCTCATCCCCTCGACCCTGTCATAGGAATCAAA
Organism: Thermodesulfobacteriota bacterium; assembly: GCA_047518015.1. Taxonomy (GTDB): domain Bacteria; phylum Desulfobacterota_D; class UBA1144; order Nemesobacterales; family Nemesobacteraceae; genus Nemesobacter. Next base: position 10,172 of record JAKZRS010000057.1, read on the forward strand.
ACACTCGAGTCCCGTTTCCATTTCATACGCAAGCGCATCGGAGAGCCCCATCTCGGATCCCTGATTTATCGCCTTTTTTGCGTAACCGACGGCAAGCGGACTGTTGCTGGCTATCTGAGAGGCTATCTTCAAAGCCTCATCCATAAGTTCTTCCTGCTCAACCACCTTGTCCACAAGCCCGAGGGCAAGCGCTTCGGCGGCGGTAACCATTTCTCCGGTAAAAATCAGTTTCTTGGTTTTTCCAGGCCCTATAAGTTTGGTTGATCTCTGGGTTCCTCCCCAGCAGGGAAAAAGACCGAGCTTGGTTTCGGGAAAACCCACGCGGGCGTTTTCAGAAGCGACTCTTATATCACATGAAAGCGCGAGTTCAAGCCCTCCCCCCAAGGCGTATCCGTTTATCGCGGCTATAACCGCAAAAGGCGCCCTCTCAAGATAGTCAAAAGCTCCTCTGCCGAGGACACAGTAATCCTTGAATCCCTCCGTTGTCATCTGACTCATCTGCTTTACGTCGGCCCCGGCGACAAAAGCTTTTTTTCCGGCTCCGGTGACAATCACTACTTTTATGTTCTCTGCGGGGAGCTGCTCGGTTACAAATTTATGGAGCTGCCGTATAGTGTCAGGGCTTAGGACATTCATAGACCTCTGCTTGTTAATCGTCAATACGCCTACGCCGTTATCAGACTTTTCAAATAAAAGATCCTCGTACATCTATACCTCCTTTACTTTCTTCCATATTCAAAAAAACCTTTTCCCGTTTTTCTGCCCAGATTCCCCGCCCTTACCATTTCCTTAAGCAGAGGAGCGGGCCTGAATTTCGGATCCCCGTGCTCAGCGTAGAGAACACTGAGTACGCTCAGGGTGACGTCAAGCCCTATGAGGTCCGCAAGCGCAAGAGGTCCTATGGGGTGATTAGCTCCGAGCTTCATAGCGTTATCGATCTCCGCGGCCGCGGCAATGCCTTCGTCAAGAGTGAAAATTGCCTCGTTTATCATGGGCAGCAGAATCCTGTTTACAACGAATCCCGACCTGTCTTTCGCCATAACCGGATGCTTGTCGAGGCTGCGCGCGAATTCCATCGCCTGCTCAAGGGTTTCGGGGGATGTTTTCGCGGTATTGATTACCTCGACCAGTTTCATTACCGGCGCGGGATTAAAGAAGTGGATTCCAAGAACTTTCTCGGGCCTTGAGGTGCTCATGGCAAGCTCGGTAACCGATAGGGTCGAGGTGTTGGTGGCGATAATCGCGCTTTGCTCGGTGTTCTCCTCGATTTTAGAGAAAACCGCTTTTTTAAGGTCCATATCCTCGCTTGCGGCTTCAATCACAATATCTGTGTCGCGAAAGTCGGCGTAGTCTTCAGTTGCCTGGATTCTTGAGATAATCAGGGAGGCCTGCTCTTCGTCGATTTTGCCTCTGCGCGCAAGTCTCTTGAAGTTTTTCTCTATTCTTCCTATCGCCTCTTCCACAAGACCTTTTTCAATATCCAGAAGAACGACGTTTTTTTCCGCAGAGGCGACAAGCTCGGCGATACCCGAACCCATAGTACCCGCCCCTACGATACCTACAGTGTTTATGTTTGATTCAGACATGCTTTTCCCTCGGCTTACAAGTAATTACAGACTGGAGATTATACCACCCTACACAAACTCGGAAAGAACCTGCCTGGCAATGACAATCCTCTGTATCTCCGAGGTTCCTTCATATATCTCTGTTATCTTGGCGTCGCGGAAATACCGCTCCACCGGGTAATCGGTCGTATATCCGTTTCCCCCGTGCACCTGAATGCCCTTGGTCGCCGCCCACATGGCGGTCTCCGAAGCGTAGAGCTTGGCCATGGAGGAGAGCTTCGTGTATTTCTCTCCGCGGTCCTTCATCAAGGCAGCCTTGTGGGTAAGCAGCCTTGCGGCTTCGATCCTGGTCGCCATGTCGGCAAGTATGAACTGTATCGCCTGAAAACCGGAGATCTTTTCACCAAAAGCTTCTCTCTCCCGGGAATACTGCGTCGAGGATTCAAGGGCCGCCTGGGCTATCCCCACGGCCTGGGCAGCGACCCCTATTCTTCCCGCGTCAAGCGTTTTCATGGCTACCTTAAAACCCTCGCCCTCTTTACCGAGGAGCTGGTCCGCCGGAGCTTCGCAGTTCTCAAAAACAAGCTGCACTGTGCTCGTGCCCTTTATTCCAAGCTTGCTCTCCGATTTTCCAATAGAGACTCCCGGGGCGTCAAGATCGATTATAAACGCCGTGATCCCCCCGCTTCGCTTCGATCTGTCGGTTCTTGCGAAAACCACGGCGACCGCCGCTTCGCGACCGTTTGTGATCCAGCTTTTGGTTCCGTTAAGTATATAAGCCCCGTCTTTTTTAACGGCGCTTGTCTTAAGGCTGGCCGCATCGGAACCCGACTCGGGTTCGCTGAGAGCAAAGCATCCTATAGAACTCCGGCTCATCTGCGGCAGATATCTTTCTTTCTGCTCCTCGGTGCCGAAATCAATGATCGGAACGCACGCAAGGGAATTATGGGCCATAACTATCGCCCCCGTTGAGGCGCAGGCCTTTGATATCTCCTCAAGCGCGATTGCGTATGACAGGCAATCAAGACCGCTTCCGCCGTAGCGCTCCTCAACAAAGTGCCCCATAAAGCCCAGATCGAACAGTTTTTCCACTATTTCCGCGGGAAAAGTGCAGCTTCTGTCAATTTCAGAGGCGACCGGCTTGATTTCTTTTTCGGCAAACTCAGAGGCGAGATTCTTGATTAAAAGCTGCTCTTGCGTAAGAGCTGAAGTAAGCATAATCCGCAATTCCCCTTTTAGGATTTTCTAGGTATGCAGAAATTTTAATTCACCCCTCTTTAAAAGGCAAAAGCGCCTGCATTTATTTCATTGTTTTGCACTCGAACCAGACTTAAAAAGATTCCGGGTTTAAAAGAACAAACCAAGTCAATTCTGGGCAAACCCTAAGAAACTGCACGCCTTGCAATTCCCTTGAGCATTCACCTGAAAATAAGCCAGTGGACTGGGTAAAGACCATACCAGTAGATCAGGCCGTCGCGGCCCTGGGCCTCACAGCACTCCCGGAATCACCGCTTTCCGTCCGGTCGGATAGTCCTCGAAACGTTCCCTGTACCACCGGTGGTGGGCGAGCGCCCTCGGAATCAGGTTGGCCGCGGTGTAGCTGAAGAACGCCAGCCCGCCGAGTGACCATGTCGCCAGGGCCCACCCGGCCCATTCCAGCAGCTCCCCGAGATAGTTGGGGCATGAGACGTAGCGGAAAACCCCGCCCCTGGGGATGGAATAGCTCGGCCCACCGGGCTCGCGCAGCCGCAGCAGGATGTTGTCGGAGTGGATGTTGAGGGCGAAACCGGTCGCGAAGACGACCAGCCCCGCCAGGAATCGTGGATCCGCAAGCCACGTTAGCCCATACTCACCGAAGTGCGAGATGAAGCGTGCGTTGACGTACGCGTTGACCACGTTGAAGGCGAATCCGCTCCCCACGACCACGATCGGCATCTTCTTGCCCGCGGTGCGCGTGCGAAGCGGATAGACGAAGGTCCGGTTCAGGTAGTGACACTGCCAGATTCCCAGGAGGATGAGCGCAACCGGATCGCTCGCGGCCCTTCCCATGAGGTAGATGCCCGCGAAAAGGACCGTCGCCGGCAACTCCATCGCGATCCATCCTGCCCGATTCGACATCTCCGGGCCCCAGCCGCGCCTCGAATAGTGGCGGCCGTAAGGCGCCTTGAGGTACAGCAGGCTTGCGAAGGTGAGGATCGCCATCGCGAACACCGCCCACACCAGCGCGCCGTGGAAGGCTGTTTCAGTCATCACGGTGTCGTTTAGATTCCTGCCATTTTGGCAGACCTATTCGTTGAAGGCCCCTTGGGGCCAAGCCGCGGGCCTCTGGATGACCAGTTTACTGCCATTTTGGCAGTCTTCTTGCACTTTCCAGTGCCTCATCGCCCCTCACATCACCTCTCAACCAGGAAAATCGAAAGTTGCGCTTTGGATTTTCCTGCACAAGGATACGCCCCTTGGCCTTAAGGTATCCGTACTCGCACGAATGCCGAATGTCCTCTCTACCGTATCCGCTTTAGCGCTGTTCGGGTAAAGTCGTTGGTGTCCAGGTCGGTCCCGAACTTGTAGTCCGACCATAGCAGCACAGTACTCTTGCCCGTCAGCAGGTTTGTCATCGTTATCTTGCTGCTCCGCCAAAATCGATCAAGGTATTTTGCATAGCCCTCCACGACCATCGTCTTGAGGTGCTTATCCCTGCGGTCGAAGTATTGGGTCTGAATTGTTCGAAGTTCCTCCCGGTCGAGCCAAACCAGTTGGCGGGAGTACCCGGGCGAAATTACGCGCCCCGATACGGTCCTGCTCCTCGAAGTTGTCCCCAGAACCCATGGAATGAACCATGTAGTAAGCCGTGTCCACCCCTTTAAGTGCGATCTCGAGAGAATCGGGGTCAAGCACATCGCCGGCCATAATCTGGGTATCGGGAGAGAAACGACCGGCGAGATATCCAGGGTTACGGGCAAGACAACGCACCCGTTCTCCTCTTCCTCCAAAGCCGGAACCAGCCGCCCGCCGACATAACCGCTTGCTCCCGTCACCAGTACAATCCGGTCTTCTTTCTTATTCTCGGACATTGAGAACGAACCCAAATTTTGTAAAACGCCTTTTTGTTTTTTGCCGAAAAAGCGAATAGAGAGCTTTTCCGCCTACCCCGTCTCGGACATAGGGAAACTAGGAAAGTAGTTTCTGGATTCTCTTTATCTTCTCTTCTTCCGTTTCCTCTTCCTCCGGGCTTGGAGGAATCCCGTTTCCTCTTATCACGGCGGGTCTTTCGCCGACCGTGGCGCGCCACCTGCTAAGATTTGGAAAAGCCCCGAGAGCTATTTCCGCCCAGCCGTAAGCGTTTATCCAGGGCCAAGTGGCTATGTCGGCAATTGAATACTCTCCGGCAAGATACTCAACCTCAGAGAGTCTTTCGTCGAGTACCGAGTAAAGCCTTTTCGTCTCCTCGGTGTATCTCTTTATGGCATACGGTATTTTTTCCGGGGCATATTTTAAAAAAACGTTCAGCTGTCCCTGCATGGGTCCTACACCCGACATCTGGAACATAAGCCACTGGATACACGTTGTTCTGCGTCTGTCCCCAACCGGCGGAAGAAAGCTTCCGAACTTATCAGCAAGATATATGAGTATGGCTCCTGACTCAAAAACCGCCGTGCCGTCGTCATTGTCAACTATCGCGGGGATTTTCCCGTTCGGATTTATCTTGAGAAACCACGGCTCTTTGTGTTCAAGCTCAGAGAGGTTAAGCGCGTGAACCTTGTAGGATGCTCCAAGTTCTTCAAGCATTATTGAAACCTTTTTGCCGTTCGGCGTGGCTGCAGTGTAAAAATCGATCATTTTTTGCCTCCTAGGGGGAGTCGGGAACCAGACAGCAACAGTGCAGGCCTCACCCAATCTTAGCATCACTCGCTTTCTCAAGGAGTTTTCCGTATTCAATAATTTCCGGGAAAAACTGGTTGAAATGCTCGTTCATCTCGTCGTAATGCGCAACAAGCTCCCGCTCGGATCCGGAAAGGGGATTTTTTCTCCTTACCCTTCTCGATATCCCCTCAAATACGATACTGAGCCCGGAGATGCTCCGGTATTTCTCTATCCAGCCATCCTCGATAATGGTGCCGATTCTGGCCGCTACGGGTTCGGGGAAAATATCCGCCGCCCCGAGAATAATACCATACGCCCTGTCAAGAAAATCCCTGAGAGTCTCATCCGAATATTTGTCCCAGTTTGCGGCAAGGAGGTGATCATAAAAAATGTCGATAATAACCCTGCCCCAGCGCCTGCGCTCGGGACTTATGAGCCGCGTGCATTCCCTCGTCCTTTCATGAGAATCCGTCCAGGCGTCAATCCTTCGGTGCATTACTATCCCATGTCTTATGCCCGGGGTATAACAGTCCTCGCTCAGCTTTCCCTTTACGAAATCGCCCAGAAAATTTCCTATTACGCATTCCGGGTCATCTCCTGCAAGACGAATATGAGCAAGATAGTTCATCCGTAGACGTTATCCGGAGCTTAAGCGCTCAAGCAGCGTGTTTATTCTTCCGACCATGCTCCCGGGGTTCTCCATGTACCCTGCGGCTAAAAGGGCGTTATCAAAGAGCTGCTCAACTATAATCCCGGCAAATTCCGTGTCTTTTTCTCTCAGGGAAACAAGGTTCTTTATAAGCGCGTGGTTGCCGTTTATCTCAAGGCGTACAACCGAACGCGCATCGGCATCCGCATTAAGGTTCTTCATTATTCTTTTCATTCCCTGCGTCATAGTGGAATCGGAGTTAAACGCCGCGGCAGGACTCTCAACGAGCCTTCGGCTAACGCGCACGTCCCCTACCCTGTCGCCAAGCACTTCCTTCATCCAGCCGCAAAGCGATTTCTCCTCCTCCGACGGACCCTCAGAAAAACTCCCCGTGTCCTTATCCGCAATGCTTATATCAACGCTGTCACCCGAGACGATCTTTTTTCCCTTATACTCGCCGAGAGTCGACATCACGAATTCATCAATCGGTTCGTAGACGAAAAGAACCTCGATATCCTCGGAGCGGAAAAATTCCATGTGCGGCCCGCTCTCAAGCGCGTCTTTTCCGGAACCGAACAGGTAATAGATTTCCTCCTGGCCTTCGCGCATCCCCGAGAGGTAATCATCAAGAGAAATAAGCTCTCCTTCGTCCCTGCCCGAGGATTCGAATCGCAGGAGCCCTCGGAGCTGCTCTTTGTGCTCAAGATCCGAGGCCGCACCCTCTTTTATGAAAAAACCGAACTTGCGGTAGAAATCAGCATAACTTTTCAGGTCGTCAGCGGCGCTTTGCTCGAGGAATTTTATGAACCTTTTCGTAATGGCCGAGTTAAGCTTCCTCAAAAGAGAGCTGTCCTGCATGGTCTCTCTCGAGATGTTAAGCGGAATGTCGGCGCTGTCCACCACCCCCTTTAGAAATCTCGCCCACTCGGGAAGAAGCTTCTTGGGAGAGGCGTCAATTAGCACTCTTCTTGAGTAAAGACTAACCCCGGGTTCCATTCTTCCGAATCCCAGGCGCTCCATGTTGTCCTCGGGTGCGAACAGAAGCACGTTCATGTCAATGGGGGCTTCGGAGGAGAAATGAAGCCTGTATCTGGGTTCGTCAAAGGAGTTTGTCTGGAACCTGTAAAAACCGCCGTATTCCTGGTCGGTAATCTCGTTTTTATTGCGAAGCCAGACGGCTTCTGTGGTGTTTATCTGCTCGCCGTTTAGCTTAAGGGGGAAGGGAACAAACGCGGAGTACTTCTTGAGAATTCCCCTTGTCACGTCAGGGTCTGAGTACTCTTTTGCGTCTTCCCTTAAAGATACGACGACCTTGGTGCCCCTTCTGTGACCTTTCCCTTTTGATATCTCAAACACTCCGTCGCCGCTACTACGCCAGATGAGATGCTCTGAATTCTTCCTGTAACCCCGCGTTATCACCTCAACGGAATCGGCAACCATAAAAGAGCTGTAAAACCCGACGCCGAACTGGCCGATCAGGCCTCCGCCTTCAGTCCCGCTTTTCTCCATGGCCTCAAGAAAACTCCTTGAGCCTGAGCGGGCTATCGTTCCCAGGTTCTCAACCAGTTCTTTTCTGCTCATTCCGATCCCGTAGTCGGTAAAGGTAATCGTATTGTCTTCGCTCGAAGTGAATATCTCGATTTCAAGCGGGAGCGTATCGTCGTATATTTCTTTTTCGGTGAGCTGTATGTACCTGAGTTTTTCAAGCGCGTCTGAGGCGTTTGAAACAAGCTCCCTGATGAATATCTCCTTGTCGGTATAAAGGGAGTTGATCACGATATCCATCAGCCTTCTTACCTCGGCTTGGAACTCGTGTCTCTCAGTTTTCTCCTTGGTCATCTGAAACCTCCTTTTCCGTGATAAGCTTCACACGGAAAAACCGTTTTTTGCGTCTACTTGGTAAAAAATAAGACCTGATCGCTCTCTTTACAAGTACGGTAAATACAATATCCGTCTTCTTAGTGCGCTAAGATAGTAACAGCAAGTTTCGCGCAGAAAATTACATGAAAAATGCATTTTAGGGTCAGGTCTTGATTGTCCGCAGTTCAAAAGAGTGTGGGAGCCTATTTGCGTCCTATCGCCTCTCCCCAGGCAAAAGCGGCTAACGCTGCAGGATTCTCCTTCCACCCGTCGAGTAAGGCGCGCCAGTCATTGAACTGTTCTTCGGTTGCAAGTCCATACTTTGTGGCTGCTTCAACGGTACCGGGGGCAAAAAACCATCCGATTATAAAATCATGGAGAAAGTTGATGTCCTCGTCCGTAACGAAAGGTTCAAAAGAAACTCCCGCGCTGATATCCGAGAACCCCGCTTCGAGAAACGCGCGCTTAAGTTCCTTGCCCATCTGGGGATGGCCGCCGTTTGCGGTGATAAGTCTTGAGAAAGTCTCCCAGCCACCGCTGAGTTCGGGTTCAAGAAACGATGAATCAACAAGCATTTCCCGGCTTGAGATGATGCCCCCGGGCTTCAGAACCCTGCGCACCTCGGCCAAAACGGCCTTCGTATCCGGAACATGCATCAGCAGGGCGTTGCGGTGCGCACCGTCAAACGAGTCATTTTCAAAGGGCAGATCGGTCACATCAGCAGTCTGGAACACTGCATTTCGGTGCCCGCCGGCCGATGCGGCGGCCTGGGCAATGCTTATCTGCGATTCCTCCATATCGACGCCGTGCAGCTCTCCCGGTTCCACCGCTTTTGCGAGTCCCATAGAAATCGTTCCAGGACCGCACCCGAAATCCAGAACACGCAGACCCGGCGTGAGATACGGAAGCAGATGCGCGGCATTCGTCTCGGCGTTACGGCGCCTGAGCAATTTCTGAAAATCGTCGCTATACCCCATTGTGTAGGTAGGCGTGGAAATATGCGGGGTCCCGCTGCTGTTCATCAGTCACTCCTCTGTATGCTGAAGGCTCATTATAGCCACTTCAGGCAGTGTTTTAAAGCGCCCCCGAACCGCAATCCGGCAGAACTTCGAGAATTCCGGCTGCGGACTGAAACCGGAGCGATTAAAACCCCTACTCAAATATCCATGGCGAAGCCCCTATGTTCGCTTTTGTTGACTATTGTCCTTAGCCTTTTATTATTCTCCGTAGGCTTTGCGCTGGGTGGGACCGCTTTTCCGCCCATGCTTATAAAACCAAGATCATAAAAGCTATGAGTACCGGAAGGAAATCTAGAACAAGAACGCCGGACAGAGACATCCCGTCTCTTGACCTGTCCGCAAGACCGAGAAGAAACCGGAAATCCTCTTCCATAAGAAATCTCGTGCGGGAAACCTGCCTTCTGCCCGGAGATCTGGTGTACCCGCTTTTTCTCCATGATAAAGACGGTGACGAGGAAATAGAATCGATGCCCGGGTGCAAAAGGTGGAGCGTTCGGGGCCTCGTGGAGGAAGTCAGGCAGGCCCACAGCCTGGGTATCGGGGCCGTAATGATTTTCCCGGCAATCGAAGACGGACTTAAATCCCCTTTCGCGGAGGAATGCTACAACCCCAAGGGTCTGGTGCCAAGAGCCGTAGCAGCTATAAAAAAACAGGTCCCCGAAGTCGCCGTAATAACGGATATCGCGCTTGACCCATACTCAAGCGACGGCCATGACGGGGTCGTATCCCCTTCCGGGGAGATACTTAACGACGTAACGGTAGAGGTGCTCTGCAAGCAGGCTCTATGCCATGCCGCCGTGGGAGTCGACATAGTAGCCCCAAGCGACATGATGGACGGGAGGGTAGGAGCAATCAGGGAGATCCTTGACGAAGAAGGCTATACGAACGTTTCAATAATGTCGTACACGGCCAAGTACGCGTCCTCTTTTTACGGACCGTTTCGCGGAGCGCTCGATTCAGCGCCCCGGGGCGGGGACAAGATGACTTACCAGATGGACCCCGCGAACTCAACAGAAGCCTTGAGGGAACTCCTTCTGGATGAAGAAGAAGGTGCGGACATTGTAATGGTAAAACCCGCGGGGTATTACCTTGATGTCGTATCCCTGTTTCGGGAAAACACCGATCTTCCCCTGGCGGCTTATCAGGTAAGCGGAGAGTACCTTATGATAAAGGCGGCCGCGGGATCGGGGTGGCTTGACGAGGAAAAAATCATCCTTGAGAGCCTGCTCAGCGTAAAAAGAGCCGGGGCCGACATGGTAATCACCTATTTTGCGAAAAAAGCCGCTGAAATTCTGGGCCGAACTTAGCAATCAGGAAAAACCGATGCCGCGGCGCGCTTTACAAAATTTTATAGTCGTATAAAATTCCGTTTCTGATAAAAAATACTGGATAGATAAAATGAAAAAAGAAATTCACCCAGATTATAACTACGTGGTCTTCAAGGATTCATTCACCGGGCATATGTTCCTTACGCGCTCGACCAGAACATCCGAAGAAACTACGAAATGGGAAGACGGAAACGAGTACCCGCTTATAAGCGTGGAAATCTCAAGCGACTCTCACCCTTTCTATACCGGGAAGGAAAAACACTTTAAAAAAGAAGGCAGGGTCGAGAAATTCCGTCGCAAGTACCAGAAAAAGTCCGCCAAGGAAGAGACCGCGGAAACCGAATCGCAGTAAAAAGGTTTCAGAAGCCCTGCGTATTCGCCGTAACCGAGTGAGGGAAGATGTAGCTGCAAAAACTATGGTTGCAAAAATGGTTTGATCACTTTTTCTTTATGCTAAGAGCGGCAAACAGGAGCTAGCATAATTTCAAGTTACCTATTTAAAAGGACTGCTTCCCGTATTTAATTTTGGATTTTTTGGCTTCAATCCCACGCTCAAGCTCTTTAAGCCTCGGTACCGATGAAGGTGGGGACTTAACTCACACGCAATCGGTTTATTCCTGCATCCACTCTATAGCGCACTTCTTGCGAGCTTCCTGATAAAACTCGTCTTTTGCCTTTTCGCCCATTCAACTCTGAAGTGCAACACCCTGGTTAAGGATCTAGTTTGGGGAATTTTATAATTTCTCAAACACACTGTAAAAACAGTTAAGCAAAGGTGACAATCTCCGAGACGAGAACAGGAGGTTGTCATGATCAGGAGTTACAAGCAGTTGGACATTCTCGAGCGTCAGCGGATTT
>JAKZRS010000058.1:0-29031 GCA_047518015.1 Thermodesulfobacteriota bacterium
GAACCCCAGAAGACTGCGTAAAAAAGATCAGAGCGGACATGGAAAAGGGAATATCTAAATACACGATTTTCTTCTCCGACGTAATGAATCCGAAAACAATAGAGTTTTTCGCAAAAGAGGTAATACCCGAATTCAGATAAAAACCGGTGATGTCAGCTCTTGATTGCTTCGCAAGTAGCCTGCTGGAATATGTTTCTTCGAACTTGAGCCCTTGAAACTTGAACTGACATTCAATAGCTTTATAACTAGGGTATGGATCTTATGAAGACGGTAACGCTATTTGTGACGTGCATTGTATTGTTCGCCGGCGGCATGGCAAATGCCTTCTCCACATGTCCGATGAAAATGGACAAGGCTCCCGCCGAAATGCAGATGAGCGGCGACATGGACATGCCTTGTCATGAAACAAAAGATTCGGAAAATCAAAGTTCTGACCAATGCGATGGTTGTGATTGTCAGCATTGCGTCCAGATAAACGCCTTATCGGTTCAGAAATCCAAAGATCATTACGAGAGAGCAGCTGTCAGAATTCCTGCCGATCAGCTTTCGTCCTCCCGCCAGATCGAAACCCCCTTTCAACCTCCGAAACACCTCTCCTGAGCAAACTGCGCCCTCGCGCGCTATAAACGGCTTCGCCTAGGCGTTGCCAGGCTATAATCGATATTCAGGAGGAAACATGAAATCAACAGTTTTCGCTTTATGCTGCGTGGTCCTGATGGGATACGCTTCCCAGTCTCTGTCTCGTCCGGTTTCATATCCAGGCGGCTGGACGGTCATGCAGAAAAACGAGAAGAGCGCACATTCTCTTCACGTTCACTATTCGCCGACGGCCAGATATTCAGTGGGATACAGGGCCGAATACTGGCGTGCCGAAGGTTGGCAGTTCCACGGCGTGCAACTTAACTATCTGGTGAAACGCCACAATGCGCCAGCTTCGCAGGCAAACTTTTATCTTAAAGGCGGTTTGGGCATGGCCTACGGTGATCTCGGACTTCCCGACGGCGAGCCCCAGCCCGCTGCTTTTACCGATATCGCCCTTGATTGGGAAAGTCGGCGGTATTTTACGAGCTATGAGAACCGCGCTTACTACGCAAGAGATATAGACAAGTTCTTAAGGCAGAAAGCGCGAGTGGGAATCGCCCCCTACCTAGGGGACTACGACGATGTTCACTCCTGGCTCATGCTGCAGGTTGACCATATCACTGGCGAGGGAGATAACATCTCGTTTACGCCTCTTGTGCGGATCTTTAAGAACGAGTATCTCGGCGAGGTCGGAATCAGCGACAAAGGTGAGATTCTGTTTAACTTAATAATAAGATTTTAAGGAGAGAATCATGAAAACATCAATTATTACAATTGCGTTTATGACACTTTTCTTCGCGTTCCCAAGCCATGCGGCGCACGGAGAACACGAACATAACCATGAAGGTGAAGTGGTGGAGGCATCCGAGGCTTCCAGCGGCATAGAGAACGCATCCTGTAAAGACACTATTAATATCAAGGTCAATGGGCTCGTCTGCGATTTCTGCGCACGTTCCCTGGAGAGAATCTTCCTCAAGCGCGACGATGTCGCCGGCATCAAGGTTGATCTCGGCAAAGGGTTGGTAGCAGTCGCTATGAAACCGGGACTGACCATTGACGATACAACGCTCACGAAGCTTATCACGGACTCCGGATACAACGTGGCGGACATAGACAGGGGGGTGCGAACATGGATAACCCCAATTCCGACTACGGAGTGAAGCAGAGTCTTCTTCCCGCGCTCAGCCTGTTTACGTCCGCGGGAACGCTGGTTTGCTGCGCCCTGCCCGCGTTACTGGTGACGCTAGGGGCCGGCGCGACTCTTGCGGGACTCGTGGGGAGCGCTCCCTGGCTGATCGCATTGTCAAAATACAAAATCTGGACGTTTGGAATCTCGGGCGCGATGATCCTGATCGCGGGAGCTGCGCTCTGGCGGTCAAGAAACGCTTCGTGTCCCATTGATCCGGCGCAAGCGATGGCGTGTGGCAAACTGCGAAAGACAAGCGTCTGGATATACCGGTTGTCCGTACTTTTATGGTGCGTAGGCTTTTTCTTCGCCTTTATCGCCGTGAGAGTATTTTACTGATATCCTTCGGGTCGCAGCAGATTCGGGAAACGTCACGCCGAACCGGCGTTTCCCGGGCTGCACAAAATCGAGGATATTGATAATCGGGGTTCTACCGGACTGGGTAGAACCCTAGCTTAGGTGTGAAACAAGCGTCTTCGGAATGAAAACAGTTGGGTCAGGAATTTTCCTGTTCCTCAAAAGACTCCCGAGCCATCTCGGCAAACTCGCCCGCAAATTCTCTCATCTTGCGCGATACCCGCCCCTGCGAGGTAGCCCTTTCATAAGTGTCGGCCATCTTCATCATCGTATAGTAGAAATGATAGCTCATCTCCCCCACTTCCATTTTCTTGGTCCAAAGATCTATTACCAGAGATTCTTTCTTCTCCGCATCCCACATGGAGAGAAAAGCCGCTTCACAGCGCTTTTCTCCCGGTTCCTGGGATTCCGAAGCGTCCCAGAGAATCTCTTCGGGAACATTGTCATCCCCAAGAATCACTTTAAGTCTTATTTCGGCGTCTTTGGACATGGAAAACTCCTTAACTGATGTTTTTATGAAAAAAGCGGAAGAATGAAACCCGCGTGGAAATTATATCCGGTTTCAGCAGGTTTATACTTCGGGGAACTGCACAAACAGGGGCACGCATCCGCCTCTTTTTGAATATCTGGAATCCAGGTCTTCAACTCATTAATTTTTTCCATTGCGTAGTCCTTGGCAAATTCGTAGTTCTCGTCCTTCATAGTTTTTTCGAGCAGAACGGCAATCGCTACCGCGGCTGTTACCTGCAACAAAAACGTCCCGGGAAGCAAGACAAGCGTCCCGGAGATGATCGAACTTTTTACGACCCCTTCCGCTGCGGCCTTGGCATTCAGGTCGGTTCCGGTCGCAATTGCATATGCAAAGGAGGAAATCGTAACTAAAGCCAAAAGCGGGTTGGCGGAAACAACGCTTACAATCCCCATTGCACCGAGAGCTTGAGACAATTCCTCAATCTGCTCTGTTTTCAGGAAATACACAACTGCAGCCGCCGATATTCCTGCCCCGAGTATCTGCATAGCGTCATAAGATAAAGCGTCGTAAGTCCAATTCTTGCTGATTCCGTAACTGCTCAACTTGTTAGCCAACGAATCGTAGGTCTGCTTTTCCATAGTCATGAAAGGTAACCCTTTCGGGGTGATAGCGTCTTTCCACAGTGCCCCGAAGTACCCGTTGACTTGCTCTCTGGTTGAACATCCGGTTTTAGAGCACATCTCGGCGATGTTCGACCAAGCTCCTCCGAGGGTGTGTCCTCCGTCAAACAGCCTGTGATTGCCTCCGCCTAGTGCATCCTTTGCGTACTTGGCGTCCAATGCCTTATCAAATCTTGTAGCCTCGGTCGTCAATGTTTTGAGATAGTCAATCCATTTGCTTTGAGCAAGAATAGGCAAGATGGTTGGAAGGTTTGCGATGCTTCCTGTGTACCCTTTTGCGCTAGATAGAACCGGAACCGCATGTTCTTTTGCAATCGTTACATAATACAATCCGTCTTTTCTTTTCTCGTAGCTATATCTGATCCCGCGCAAGGAGTAGGAATACCCCGACTTTGCGAATTCCTTGCTTTTTTCCAGTCCCGATTTTACGTATTTCACATACGGAGACACACCCTTAAAACCTTGAACAACTCCCGGGGTAAAGATCGAGTATAAACTCACAATCCGCTCTTTCATCGCTTTCTCTTTCGAGAGTAGTCCGTAATATGCCTGCGAGTACGGAGCCGAAACCAACATGACTGCCAGCAACAAAGAACAGATGACGTTTCGTTGAACTTTGTTCATGTGAAACTAGAGGAAGGTAGGAATTACCAAGGAAGTTTGCCCATCAAAGGAGCTATTTTGGTACCGAAAAGTGCGACGGTCGCCACTATGCCGATGAAAGCCGCGACACCTACAGCAACATTCACGGCGAAAAACAAAGTTAGTTTGTCGAGCTGCTCAGGAGTAAGCTTCATCTTAATGTCCTCCACCTTTCGATTTGCCGTCAAAGTAAGGGTCGCCGAAAGGTATTACCGGGAACCTGTTTACAAACAGAAGGAATGTCGCCACGAATCCCGCAAGAAAACCCAAGGTGATCAGAAAGTGATTTATACCGAAAACCAGCTCGTCGGTAAGCGACGGAATAACCAGCAGGAACTTGTCCATCCAGAGACCCGAAAAAGAAACCGTAGCGATAAAGACGGCTATTGGGGTGATTATCTTGTGGCTACGGGGTAGCAGGGAGATAAAAGGAAATATGAAGCAGCAAGTTAGGACAGCCCAGGCAAACGAGCGGAAAGGCTCATCCACTACCCTTTTTATCACAAACCCGGTCTCTTCCGGCATGTTCGTGTACCAGATCGTAAGAAGCTGGGAAAACATTAGATAAACCCAGAAAAGAGAAAAGCCCTGAAGTATCTTCCCCATGTCCCAGTAATGATGGAGCGAGAGGTAGCTGTCGAGTCCCAGATGACGTTTGATGGGAACTGAAAGTATTATTGTCGCCCCTATGGCAGCTATAAGGCTTCCCATAAAATAGTAGGGTCCGAAAAGCGTACTGAACCAGTGAGGATCAAGCGACATCATGAAGTCCCAGGCAAAAAGGGAAAAGACAAGCGCGTAGACCAGAATTACCGCGGGAGCAAGTTTCTTTAACCTGATGATGTTTTCCTTACCCTTAAGATCCTGCTCAATGGATGTCTTAAGGTAGAAATAATTCAGGACGAGAAGGATTGCGAAACCTATTACGTTTCTCGCCATTACGAAATTTATGTTAAGCCATATATCTTTGGGGCTGTGGTAGTGATGAAGCGCGTAAGGAAAGATAAATTCCTTTCCGAGAAAAAGAACCAGCAAAAGCACGAAGGAAACCACAGTGAAGCTGGCAAAACCTTCGCTTATGCGAAGAAGTCCCCTTCCCCACCTGGCATTGGTTATCCTCAGTATGCAGGAAAACACAAGCCCGCCCTGAGCTACTCCGGTCCAGAAAAGAAAATTCACCAGGAAAAGCTGCCAGACCTCTTCGGCGTTCTCCCCCCTGGCATTAATTACGAAAGCCCCAGCGCCCACAACCGCAAGAGCGATGAAAACCATGAATACCCAGCGGGGTATCTGGTTTCTCTTCGCGAGTATCTCTTGGTTTACGGACTGATCCATTTTCTATTGATTCTCCTTGACAGAACCCGGGTTCTGAAGTTTTCTCACGAAATTGACCACGTGCCACGCGTCCTCTTCAGATATGTTCTCGCTGTAAGAAGGCATCATCACCTTGCCTCCGTAACGTATGTAGGCGTAGATGTAACCATCGCTCCTCTGCTTTACGGTCGGCATGGTAAGGTTGACGGGGTAAAAACCGAGTCCTTTCTTTATTATGATTCCGTCTCCCATTCCACCGGGACCGTGACAAACGGCGCATTGCTCTTTGAAAATCTTCTTTCCCCTTGCGACCGACTCATCGCTTTGCGGAACCGGTCCTTTTTCTATCAGTTCGACGTTATTTCTGTCTTCTAGTCTTGTTTTTTTTCCGTCAGTGGAAATCGAGTCGCGAGGGAAAGCCACGGGTTCTTCGTAAGGCTGGATAGATTCCTGAGACCACATGTCCCACGACCATGGAAGCGAGTGAGCGGAAGAAATAGAAAGCGCAACCGCAAAAACGACAGCCGCACACACTTTCAATCCCTCAGGGAAATTGAAAACCCTGGTTCCCCCCGAGACTATCCGAAAAAACTTTCTATGCTTCATCAAACTTGATCTCTTCAGCTCCAGTAGAATTTAATATCGCTTCAACCGCCCCTAGTTCCTCCTTCTCGCATACAACCGCGATGCCGAACTTGTCGTCGGAAAAACGCTCGTCATATAGTCTCACCGGAGTTCTTTTTCTTATAAGGGAATTTATTATCAGCCCGAGAAAAGTTGAAAGCGCCCCGAAAAGGACCGTAAGCTCAAAAACAATTATCATGTAGGGAAGTATCGAAACTATTGGCTTGGCGCTCACCGCTATGGGCCAGGAACTTGAAGTCAGAACCGTAAAACCGATTCCGCAGGTCGCCCCCAGCAGGCCTCCGAAGAGGGTAAAAAACCGCACCGGGCTCTCCGGCAGATCAATGGCTTCCTCAATCTCATGGCTAGGAAACGGGGAAAACACCCTCATGTTGCGGTAACCCGCCTCCTTGAGTTTCCCAACGGCTTCAAGAACCGAATCCTGATATGAATAAATTCCGACTACGCCCTGATCCATCTCTTGTTAACCTCCCTTCTTCGGCACCGGAAGTAATTCCTTCATTTCCGCTATGGAAACCGCCGGAAGAGTTTTTACAAACAGCAAAAAGAACATGAAGAACCACGCGAAACTGCCGATCGTTATACCGGCTTCGACAAGCGATATCTTGTATACGCCCCACGCACCGGGTTCAAAATCCCTAGAAAGCGATATGACGATAATATTGAACCGCTCAAACCACATACCTATGTTTATCAGGATGGAAATGACGAAAAGGGCCTTTATGTTCTTTCTCACCTTCTCCCACCAAAGCGATATCGGAACGACACAGTTGCATATTACCATCGTCCAGTAGAAAAGTGCGTACTCTCCCGTCGCCCTGTAAACGAACTGTCCCCACTCATACGGACTTCCGCTGTACCACGCCATGAAAAACTCCGCCGTGTACGCATAGCCGACTATGCAGGAAGTAAGAATTATAAGCTTCGCCATACCATCGTAGTTATCGAGTGTTATGTAGTCTTCTAGATGGAAAATCTTCCTTATGGGAACGGTAAGCGTGATAACCATCGCGAGTCCTGAGAAAATAGCTCCCGCAACGAAGTACGGAGGGAATATGGTGCTGTGCCATCCTGGAACGTTACCCATGGCAAAATCCCATGACACGACGCTGTGAACCGACAGGACAAGCGGCGTGGCAAGGGCCGCGAAATAAAGATACGCTCTTGTATAGTGCAGCCATTCCCAGTTTGAACCCTTCCATCCAAAGGAAAGAATCGAGTATATGATTTTTCTAGGAGTGTCCTTTACCTTATCCCTTATCGCCGCGATATCGGGAATCATTCCGACTATGAAGAACAGCGAACTTACCGTAAGATAAGTACCTACCGCGAAAACGTCCCACACAAGCGGGGATTTGAAGTTTACCCACAACTCCCTTGAATTGGGATAGGGTATTAGCCACAGGAAATTCCATGGTCTTCCGAGGTGAATTATGGGGAAAAGTCCCGCGGTGAGAACCGCGAAAACCGTCATGGCCTCCGCAATCCTGTATATGGACATCCTGAACCTTGCGCGGAACAGATAAAGTATGGCCGAGATAAGAGTTCCCGAGTGCGCTATCCCGACCCAGAAAACAAAATCGGTTATGTAGACTCCCCAAAAGACCGGGTGGCGGTAACCTGCAACTCCAAGTCCCATCGCTACCTGATAGAAAAAACATGTGGCGCCGAGCCCAACGAGCATTACAGTGGGAATAAAAAGTGCCCACCACTTCATGGACGGCTTGTCAACCATCCTGACTATGTCTTCGGTTATTCTCGCGTACGTTAGAGGTGCCTGCTGCGTCTGGCTCATCACACTCTTTCCTGTTTGACTTTCTTAAGATAGGTAATCGCGGGCCTGGTGTTTATTTCTTCTAAGACCCTGTAACCCCTTTCACCCTCCGACAGTACCGATGCCCTGCTTTTATCGTCAATCAGGTTGCCAAACACTATGGCGTCGCTCGGACACGCCTGCTCACAAGCCGTTAGAACCTCTCTGTCGCGAAGAAGCCTTCCTTCATCCTTGGCAAGGTCCTTCCCGTGATTTATCCTCTGAACACAGAAAGTGCATTTTTCCATGATCCCCTTGGATCTTACGGTCACGTCGGGATTAAGCTGCCAGTTAAGCGGCTCGGGGAACTTGTAGGTAAACCAGTTGAACCTTCTCACTTTATAGGTGCAGTTATTCGCACAGTACCTGGTGCCCACGCAGCGGTTGTATATCATGCCGTTTAGGCCCTCGTGATTGTGGTAAGTCGCGAAAACCGGACACACGGGTTCGCAGGGAGCGTTTCCGCACTGCTGGCAGAGCATAGGCAGAAATCTCACGTCAAGACTTCCGTCGCTGTTTTTCTCAAAGAATCTCTCTATGCGAATCCAGTTCATCTCGCGACGTTTCGCAATCTGCTTCTTTCCTACGAAGGGGATATTGTTCTCCGCGTAACACGCGGTCACGCAGGCTCCGCATCCCGTGCACTTGTTAAGGTCTATGGCCATTCCCCATCTGTATTTCGAGTATTCTTTTTCCGGATAGAAATCAGGGTGCTTCGAGTGCTTGGCCGAATGGGCGCCGTTGTGACCGAGCTCGCCAAGAGCGATGGTCTGGGTGACGTGTCTGTCTCCCTGGGTTTTCGTGTACTGGGTCCTTACAAGCAGATCTCTTTTTCTTAAAGATGAAACGTTCGCCTTGGTTGAGAGCAGCGAAAGCCCGCCTGAAAGCGCGTCGGTTGCCGCCGGCAGCAGAGCAAAAGGATTCACTCCCCTTCCCTTCGCGTACCTTCCGTAGGAAGTGTGTCCCTGTCCCAGTGGAATAGCGACCGTATCGGGCCTTATTCCCTCATAGACGAAAACCTGCACCTCAAAACTTCCCCCGGGAACATCCACCTTCACGTAGGAACCGTCCTCAAGACCCATTTTTGCCGCGACCGCGGGATTTATCTCAAGCCACGAATCCCACACCGAAGTGGTAAGAGCGTCGGGAAGCTCCTGGAGCCACGGCTTGTTGGCTCCCCTTCCGTCCAAGAACCTGTAGGACGGGTAAGCGATCAAGTGGAAATCTCCTTCTCCTCGGAACCGTGGATCGCTGAAAGAAACGGAACTTATCCTTGATGAAAGAGTGACGCTGACAGGCGCGGGAGTGGTAGTTGCTGAACCTTTTACGACAAGATTCTCCCAGAACTTCTCGAAGCTTGTTCCGGGGGAGATTCCTGCGGCCCTTTTCTTCCAGACGCCTCTTAGATAATCGTAATATTTTTTCTCGGTAAACGTGTTTTTAAGCGCCTCGACATTCTTTGAAACCGATATCAGCGTATCACCCGCGGATTTAGTATTGAAAACCGGTCTCATAACGGGCTGAGTGATGCCCGTTACGCTTTTTTTCGGGCTGTAGTCACCCCAGCTTTCAAAAGAAGTGCTTTCGGGAAGTATGAGATGCGCTTTCTCGGAAGTCTCGTCAAGAAATGTGGAGAGGCTCATGACAAACGGCACTTTTTCAAGCGCCTCGGCAACTCTCAGTTCCCCGGGAAGCGTGAAGACGGGGTTCACGTTATGAACAATGAGAATTTCCACCTTGCCCGACCTCATCTCTTCCACCAGACTCTTTATATCGCCGAAGGTGTTTGCGTCCGAAATTGAAAACGGATCGGAAAAATCAACCGTTTTGCCGATGTTTCCGGCAAGGTAGTTCAGTATGTTTACGGCAACGAGGGTCTCGGTAGCGTTTGATCCCGTGTTGGCGGCTCCGCCCCCTATCGCAAGGCTGTCTGAAGCCGCGAAGCCGCGGGCAATTTTCTCTATCGTGTCCGCGGATACGTCTGTGAGCGCTGCGACTTTTTCGGGCGTGTAGCCGGAAACCATTCCCGCTATCGGCCCCGGGGCAACCTTGTTAAGACCCTTTGAGATCATCACGTTAGCGATCCCGAGAGCGAGATACTGCTCAGTACCCGGTTTTGCCGCGATCCACGTATCGGCGTTTGAAGCTGTCATTCCGGAGCGCGGTTCTATATGCACGATCTTACCGGTTTTTCCGTGATCTATGTCCCTTAGCTTTGAATATCCTACGGTGTTTGAAACCGGGGAAAGCCACGTCTCAAGATAATCCGCTCCGAAGGAGAGAAGATAGTCCGCTTTGTCTATCCTGTAGGAAGGTATTTCGTCCCTTCCGAAAACAATGGAATTTGCTTTTCTGATTGGTTCGTGGGAAAAAGTCTCGTAAACGTAATGTTTTCCTCCGAAGGGTCTGAGGAATTCTGCCACGAACTTTGAGTAAGTTCCCGATATGTTGTTGCTCAGATAGACGATCTTCCCCGAGCCAAGAGAATTTAATTTTTCCGCGAGTATTTCTTCGCCTCGCTGCCAGCCTATGGGTTCGAGTCTCTGCGTTTCAGTGTTGCATCTAAGCGGGGAGCGGACTCTGTCGGGATTGTAAAGACCCTGAAGAGAAGCTTGGCCAACAGCACAGGTCTTACCCATGTTTATCGAGCTTTCAGGGTTGCCTTCAACCTTGATAGCACGACCTTCGCGGGTTTTCACAACAAGACCGCAACCCGAGGAACACTCTCTGCAGGTTGTCGCGTAGAACTTCGGCACTCCGGGAATAACGTTTTCAGGAGGAATGACGTAAGGAATTATCTGCTCCACGGGTTCCGAACAGCTTCCGGCAACAACGGCCGTACCGCCCGCCACCCCGAGCACCTTCAGAAAATCCCTCCTTTTCATACCCTCTTTTCCTTTTTTTTCTTTTCGAGACATTTATCCCCTCCGGCCTAGTAATGGCAGGTCAGACAATCTTTCAGTTCGGTTTTGTGTTCTTCGTTATCCGCGTTTTCTTCATGGCACGATATGCAGAATCCCATCGTCAGGTCTTTTGCCTTGTGCACCACGTCCATTTTCTCCACTTCCCCGTGACAGGTACTGCACTCAAATCCGCGTTTTATATGCCTTTTATGGTTAAAATGCACAAACTCCGGCATTCCCGCGGAGGTTGTACCATACATTCCGGTAACCTTTACCCACGGTATCGGTTCCTGTCTGCGCCAGTAGCCCTTTACCTTGTTTATTTCTTCCCTTATGTTGATGGTCTGCCCTCCCTGCGTGGTGTATTCAACGTCTCTTCCCGCAATGTAGGAATGACATCCCATGCACTTTTGCACCGAGGGAATGCCTGGATGGGGGGAAACTTCCGTGTAGCTGTGGCAGGCCTGACACTGTATCTGGTTGTCCCCTGCATGTATCTTATGGCTGAAAAGAACAGGCTGTGCTGGCCCCTTGTCGCTGCTCTCGGCTTTCTCCGCGTACAAATAGAAACCCGCCGTTACAAGCAAAACGGCTACAGCGATAGGCAGAAATCTATGTCCGTCTCTCTTCATCTCAAACTTGCTTAAAAACGGGTTATTCAATCAGGAAGTAATTTGATCGGCTAGTATTATCAGCATGTTCTTCTAATCTGTCAAGACCAGAAGACTGCGATGGGGAAACTGCAAAACCTAAGGAGAAAAAAGTCTGCGGGAATTGGTTCACTAAGGCTAAATCATGACCCCGTTTTTTCCGAAAGCTCCTTTAAAAAAGCCTCGGCCGAGAATTTTCCCCCGAAAAGTGGGGAAAAACAGTCCTCCCCCGCCCTTTTGAGTCCCGAAAATGAACCACCCTCGACGTCAAGCCCCGGGAAATGGGGCAGAACCCCGAGTATGTTCACCGAGAAGACATCCCTCAGAACAGCCGGGTTAGTCGCAGAAGCAATGTCCTCTGACTCCGGAAAATCGTTTATCACAACCCCGAGTATCCGTGCGCCTTTTTGCCTCGCGTACTCAAGCGAAAGGGCGGTATGGTTAAGGGTGCCGAGCCCGGAACGCGCAACGACAACCACAGGGGCCCCAAGATCAATAGCGAGATCGACCATCATGTAACTCTCCGTAATGGGTACGCAGAGCCCTCCGGCTCCTTCGATCAGCGTTACGTCGTTTCGGGATATGTAATCCCGCGTATGTTCTACGATATCCCGTAGGGGAATCTTCACCCCTTCAATCGAGGCGGCGCTGTAAGGAGAAAGAGGCGCGCGCAGGCGACAGGGAGAAACCTCGGACAAAACGCAGCCCCTTCCTAAAAATCCGTAGATGAATTCAGCGTCTCCTAGACCGTCAAGTTCCGTTCCCGTCTGAAACGGCTTTATTACCCCGGTCAGAAGACCCTTTTCCCAGAGGAGAGCCGCAAGCGCTGCGGTGACAGCGGTTTTACCCACTCCCGTATCGGTGCCGGTGACGAAAACAGCTTTGGGAAGATCTTTCATCAAAAATCGCGGCAGGGAAACTACAAACTCAGTTCTTTTACTTTTTCGGCTATTTCTTCGGCGTGAGACGAGGTTTTCACCTTGTTCCAGATATGCGCTATCCTGCCGCCTTTTTCTATAAGGAACGTTACCCTGCGGGCGGAACCGAACCTGCCCCTTACCCCGTAGAGATCTACTATCTCCTTGCTTCTGTCGCTTAGCAGAAGGAAATTAAGCGAGAACTTGTCTCTGAAATTCTCATGAGCCTTTATTCCGTCTGTGCTTACCCCAACGATCTGCACTCCAAGTGACCGAAGCGCTTCCTCCCCGTCACGAAGCGAACAGGCCTGCTTGGTGCAGCCCGGAGTGTTGTCCCTAGGGTAAAAGTAAAGCGCTATCGCCCCTTCCGAATACAAGTCGCTCAGTCTTACCTTCTCCGCGCCGTAGGTTTCAGCTTCAAAATCAGGAGCCTGGTTTCCTATCTCAAGATTTTCTCCCATTTTCAAACTCCTTTGGTTATAGTGGCGCGGCGTCAGAGATCAGAACATCCCCAGGCTTTCCTTTGCCGCTTCGCTCATCTTTCCCGGATCCCAGGGGGGATCCCATACAATCTCGATGTTCACTTCAGAGACTCCCTCAATCTCCTCGACAAGGTATTTGGCCTCGGCAACTATCTGAGTTGCCGCGGGACATCCGGGAGATGTCATCGACATATCGATGTCCACCCGGGAACCTTCTATAGCGACCTTGTAGACAAGGCCCAGGTTGACTATATCTATCGGTATCTCGGGATCGTATATGTCACCGAGCACCTCCATTACGTCATCTTCGGTAACTTCAGATTTTTGAGTCGCCTCACTCATCGAAACAGACACCTCTCTTTAAAAAAATATCATTTCTTGGCCTATAATTCAACACCGCATCTGGGACAGAGGACATTCTCCGCTCCGTATTCGTAGTATTCGCCGCAGTGAGGACAAAGCTTTACCTTTGGCCTTGTGATCAGCCAAAGCGGCAAAAACAGTATGAGAACGAAAAATACGCCGAGAAACCACAAAAACGCCTTCCTGGTGGTCTTGCCCCTGTTTTTCGCGTCCGAGTAGACCCAGAAGGCTACTATAAACGCAATCGCCACTCCAATAAACTGCATGGGTCAGTCTCCCCTACGCTATTGATCTTATCGCTGCCAAGGCGGCTTCGTAATCGGGTTCATTTACTATGTCGCTTACGTACTCAACGTGTGCAAGAACGTTATCGCGGTCCACAACGAAAATCGAGCGGGCAAGAAGCCTGTTTTCCTTTATAAGCACCCCGTAGGCCTCGCCGAAAGAAGCGTGCTGGTAATCAGACGCCGTCCTTACCCTCTCCACTCCGGCGGCCGCGCAGTAGCGGCTCTGCGCGAAAGGAAGATCCATGCTCATCGTTATTATCTGAACCGAGTCCGAAAGCCCCGCCGCTTCCTCGTTGAACCTCCTTATCTGAACATCGCAGACGGGAGTATCCACTGAAACCACGACGTTGAAAACCTTTACGTCGTCGCCTAGGCTCTCAAGGTCTATCTCGCTTCCCAGAGTTTCTACGCACCTGAAACCGGGAGCCGGGTCGCCTTTTTTAAGTTCAGTACCGATAAGCGTAAGCGGATTGCCTTTCATTTTTACCGCGTCATCTCTTTCCATCTGGATTTTTCCTCCTTAAAGCTGTTTTTTTTTCAATATCAAGATTTATCTTCTTGGCCGTTACGTTCGCGTCGTAAATGGAGACCCCCGCGATAAACAGCGTCGCCAGAGAATACCCCGCAACCAGAGTAAAGGTAGCACGGGGAACATTTTCAAGTGCCGCTGTGTCCGCAAACTCCAGGAAAACCTCAAGCGGCGCTCGCGAAAGGATGTTCACAATCATTATGAGGGCGAATATGGATACGGCCTTAACGAACTGCCCGTTGTAAAGCTGTCCCAGTCCCGGAAAAAAGAGGGACAGCAAAACTGCAAGCCAAGGTTTTTTTCTTCCTTCTCTCCACATGCTCAAGAAAAACTCCATCGGCAAAGAAAACCGCGAAGGGCTTCCCCCGGGCTTTTCGCCTTCATAAATGTCTCTCCTATAAGAAAAGTATCTATACCGCAGGCGAGAAGTCCGGCCATGTTCTCAACCGACGATATGCCGCTTTCGCTTATTATGATTTTCCCTTCCGGCACCATGCCGGAAAGTCTCTTCGACACGTCAAGCGAAACGTCGAATGTCCTAAGATCCCTGTTGTTTATTCCGATTATTTCGCTTCCCGCCAAAACAGCGGTCTCAAGTTCTCTCTCGCCGTGAACCTCCACGATACAGTTCATCCCGAGGGAACGCGCTAGAGAAAGATACTCCTCTATCTGCCCGCGGTCCAAAACGGCGACTATGAGAAGCACAAGGTCAGCCCCGTGGCACCTTGCCTCATAGACCTGGTAGAGGTCTATGGTGAAATCCTTTCTCAGAATCGGAAGCGCCGAGTGAGCCCTTATATCGGAGAGATAGGAAATATCACCCCCGAAAAACTTGCGGTCCGTAAGAACTGAAAGCGCGAATGCCCCGGAGTCCTCATACTCCCGGGCAATGGAGAGATGATCGAAATCATCCCTTATTACCCCCTTGGAAGGAGAGGCCTTTTTTATTTCCGATATTATTTTCACTCCCGGAGTCTTTGCGTGAAGGGCCACAAAATTAATGGCCGGGGGGCTTTCTGCGGCAACTGACACAAGTTCTTTTAGAGGAAGCTTTTTTTTCGCCTCTTTTAGTTCCTTTCTTTTGTGCGCAACTATATCGTCAAGGATCATTCGGCTGGTTCCGGTTAGTAATTTCGATCAGCATCTCGAGCTTTCCAAGCGCGGCCCCGCTTGAGAGTGAATTCTCGGCCATCACAAGGGCTTCTGCGAGGCTCTCCGCTTTGCCCGAAACGTATATGGCCGCCATCGCGTTTAGGAGACTCGCGTCTGTTTTCGCGCCGTTTTCCCCTCCCCTCAGCACGGAAAGTGTTATCTCGGCATTTTCGGCCGCGTCCCTACCGCCTCTCAGTTCTTCGTGGGAACGGGTTTTTGCGGCGAAATCTTCGGGACGCAGATCGTACTCACGGATTTCGCCGTCGCGAAGTTCCGCCACCTTTGTGGTTCCCGTGACCGTTATTTCGTCCATGCAACCCTCGCCGTGAACCACCATGACGTTTCGCGAACCCAGGTTCTTAAGCACCTCGGCTACTGGCACGAGAAGGTCAGGAGAGTACACTCCCATGACCTGGTTTCTCACGCCCGCGGGATTTACCACCGGACCTATTAGGTTGAAGACGGTTCTTATTCCGAGATCTTTTCTGCACTTGGCAACGTTTCTCATGGCGGGGTGATAGACCGGAGCGAAAAGAAAAGCTATGCCCGCTTCCAAAAGGCATCTCTGCGCCAAGGCGGGAGAAATACCTATTTTCACTCCCAGCGCTTCAAGCACGTCAGCACTTCCGACCGGGCTAGAAACCGACCTGTTGCCGTGTTTTGCGACCGTGACTCCGGCGCCGGAGACTATGAAGGCCGCAGTGGTGGATATGTTAAACGTTCCGCTCCCATCTCCGCCGGTTCCGCAGAGGTCCACGGCGGTTTCCCGGTCGCAGTCTATTTTTTCGGCCTTTTGTAAAAGAGCCTTGGCGACACCTGTTATCTCGGAAACGGTTTCCCCCTTTACGCGAAGCGCCGTAAGAAAGGCGGCCATCTGGCTCTCGGGAAGTTCCCCTTCCATCATAAGGTCAAGCACCGCGGTCACCTCTTTTTCCGAAAGATCCCCGCCTTCCACAAGTTTCGAAATCACTTCAATCATCATCGCTTAACCCGCCTTCTTCCATATCTCTTCCAATCTTATCGAGAACACCGTTTATAAACGCGGCGGAGGTTTCAGACCCGAACTCCTTGGCCACTTCGATCGCCTCGTTTATAGTAACGGGCACAGGTATATCGCTCAAGAAAACCATTTCGTAAACCGAGAGGCGCAGAATGTTCCTGTCTATCATGGACATTCTCGATACCTTCCAGTGCTCAGAACACCTGTTTATAGTGCCGTCTATAGTGTCGACATTTTCCAAGACGCCCCGGCAGAGCAGAAGTGCGAATCCGAGCATTTCACCGTCAGCCGTCCGGTGATGAGAGGAACAGAATGATTTAAAATCGGAACGCAGGGCGGACGGTTGTGGGTAACCGTTCCCGGACACCGAGTCAGCCTGATAGAGAAACTGAAGGGCGATTTTTCTGGATAACCTTCTCTTCCCCATCGGAGAACCTAGGAAAGCGCTTTTATGAGATTGACCATCTCAAGCGCACCGAGCGCGGCTTCGCTTCCCCTGTTTCCTGCCTTGACTCCGGCCCTTTCAATAGCCTGCTCGGTCGTTTCCGTGGTTATTATGCCGTTGCAGACGGGCACTCCGGTCTCAAGAGCCACTGCGGAGAGATCCTTTGTCACCTGCGAAGCGAGAAAATCAAAATGGGAAGTCTGTCCCCTTATTATGGCTCCGATCGCCACAACGGCATCGTATTTTCCGGACAGCGCCGCCTTTTTCACAGCCAAAGGCACCTCGAAGGAGCCCGGCACCTTTATTACGTCTATCGACCTGTCGCTCGCGCCGTGGCGAACGAGGGTGTCGACCGCTCCCTCCGTCATCGGGTTCGTGATGAAACTGTTGACCCTGCTTGACACGATGGCGAAGCGGAATTTCCCGGCGCTCAGTTTTCCTTCTATTGTTTCAGGCATCTACTCCCCTCTTATTTTGATATTGAAAGAATATTACCGTAATTCGCACTTTTTCCCATGGCAATTTCCTTTTCCCTGTAATCCGAAATGTCTATGGGAACGCTCCCGACTATCCTGAGCCCGAATCCCTCAAGCCCCTTTACCTTTATCGGGTTATTAGTGAGAAGCCTTATGTCGCGCACTCCCAGATCCCGAAGTATCTGCGCCCCAACTCCGTAATGCCTGAGTTCCGCTTTGGGTTCCTGTCTTTCCGGGACCAGCGAGGGCGCCTCCCTGCTCTTCCCGTTTGAATAGCGTGTTATCTTTTTCGCGAACCCCCCATTACTTGACTCCT
The DNA here is from genome assembly GCA_047518015.1 of Thermodesulfobacteriota bacterium. GTDB lineage: Bacteria > Desulfobacterota_D > UBA1144 > Nemesobacterales > Nemesobacteraceae > Nemesobacter. Next base: position 17,212 of record JAKZRS010000058.1, read on the forward strand.
GGTTTATGTAGACAAGGATCCCGGAGCCGTTTGCCTCTATCATCTTAAGGGACTGGGTAAGCTTCGCCCTGCTGTGGCAGTAAAGCGAACCGAAAACATCGCTTATAGCGCAGTCTGAGTGCACCCTTACAAGCGTGTCCTCCTCGGAACTGGGTTTTCCCTTGACAAAAGCCATGTGCTGTAGGCCGTCTATTTCGTTTTCAAAAGCGATGGTTCGGAAAATCCCGTACTCGGTAGGCACTTCCGCTTCGGCCACTCTGCGCACGAAACTTTCCTTTCCTATCCTGTACCTTATGAGATCGGCAATGGTGGCGATCTTTATGCCGTGCTTTTCCGAAAAAGACACTAGGTCCCCAAGGCGCGCCATATCGCCGTCATCCCTCATTATCTCGCAGATAACCGACGCGGGGCGAAAACCCGCGAGCCGTGATATGTCAACCGAGCCTTCCGTATGACCGGCGCGGACAAGAACCCCACCTTTTTTCGCTATCAGCGGAAAAATATGTCCGGGACGCACGAAATCCTCCGGTCTCGAATCTTCGAATATCGCCTGTCTTATCGTCGAGGCCCTGTCGTGAGTCGATATGCCGGTCGTAACCCCTTTTTTCGCGTCTATGGGAACGGTGAAAGCCGTGTGTTCCGGAGCATCGTTGTACTCGGGCTTTATAGGCTGAAGCGCCAGGCGGTCAGCGTCTTCCCGGGTAAGAGAGAGACAGATGAGGCCGCGGCCGTGAGTGGCCATAAAATTAATCATTTCCGCCGTGGCGTTCTCGGCCGGTATTACGAAATCTCCCTCGTTCTCCCTGTCTTCGTCATCAACCAGTATTACGAGTCTGCCCTGTTTTACGTCATCAATAATTTCTTCAATAGAGTTCATCTTTTATATCCTCTTCCGTCGCGAAAAACATCATAATAAAAACAATTCCTTTAAGCAGAATATAGAATAGGTGGCGTTTCTGTCAACAAACACGCAGGTTTCTACGTACGGAAAAGACCTACCTTCTCCTTTATCTCCTCCATGTTCTCTTCCGCTATCCGCTTTGCCTTAAGGGTTCCCTCGCGGAGTATGTCCCTTACCTCGTCCGTCCTTTTTTCATACTGCGCTCTTTTTTCCCTGATGGGTTCAAGGAGAAGATTTATGGCTCGGGCGAGTTTTTTCTTTACCTCGACGTCCCCGACGTTTCCGGTCCTGTAGCGGTCCTTGAGATCCTCGACCTCCTCGGCATCGTCGTTGAAAAGATCGTGGTAGATAAAAACCGGGTTGCCTTCCACAGTGCCCGGTATATCAGCCCTTATCCTCTTCGGATCGGTATACATGCTCCTTACTTTGCTCTCAACTTCCTTTTCGCTGTCGCAAAGGTATATGCAGTTATTAAGACTCTTGCTCATCTTTCTGTTCCCGTCAGTGCCGACGAGGCGTGATGCTTCGCTCACAAGCGGTTCAGGTTCACCGAAGTAATCGCCGTAGATAAAATTAAACCTTCTGGCAAGCTCTCTTGTAAGCTCCACGTGACTCAGCTGGTCTTCGCCCACGGGAACCTTAGTAGCCCGGAACATCAGTATGTCAGCCGCCATGAGAACGGGGTATCCGAGAAGCCCGGCCGAATAGTTGTCCCCCACTCCCATATCCTGAATTTTCTCTTTCAAAGTGGGTATTCTCTGAAGCCTCGGTACGGGGCACAGCATCGAAAGTATGGTCGAGAGTTCCGTTATCTGCGGAACCTGGGACTGCACGTAGAAAACAGAGGATCCCGGATCCATTCCCACCGAAAGCCAGTCGCACACCATCTCGATTGTGTTTTCCTCAACCTCAACAGCCCTGTCGTAATGAGTGGTAAGCATGTGGAGGTTTGCAACCAGAAAAAAGCAGTCGTATTCACTTTGAAACCTGACGCGGTTTCGAAGCGAACCCACAAGGTGGCCCAAATGAAGCTTTCCTGTCGGCCTGTCTCCGGTAACTAGAATGGGTCTTGAACTCACTTTAACCTCCGAGAGTCGATGCGTGGCGGTAATGTTACTCAAACAGCAAATATACTCAACAGGACAAAGGGATCCGGGAACATCCACCCGGACTTTTCGCAGATTCCGGCGGAAAAACAAACTCCGCCGCACTAACCGGGGAAACCAAGAGTCTCAGGGCCTCATTTATATATTGACACGATACTTTCCCGTATGCTAGACTAAATGAGAATATTTCTCATTTAACCACACAGATGAGCAGAACACTTACCTTATTACTGACAATAGCTTTCCTGGGAGCGCAGGTGCTTTCCTTTGCCCATGTGGCTGAGCACAGTTCCGGGAAAGACAGACATGAGGGAACGGGCTGCGAGATCTGCCTAAGCGTTAAACATCAGGACTTCACAAGCCCCGGCACCTCAAGCGGAACCTTGTTTCTCTGCCACGCGGAATACATCCCGCAAGCACCGACTGAAGTTATCATCGTTCGCGACGCTTACAACACGGGAATTACCCGTGGACCTCCCGTTTCCTCCTAAGCAGTAAAGACTCCTTTTTAAAATTCCCCATACACACGGGGAATATTGCTCTACTTTTAAAAACACGGAGGAAAAAATGAATGTATTACGTGTCGCGGTCGTAACCGCGTTTTTAGCAGTTTCACTGTTTTCTCATATATCCGCTTTTGCCGCTTCCGACCAGGAGATAGAAGCTCTCCGGGAGGAAATACAGGCCATGAAATCGGAATACGAGAAACGGATTCTAAAGATGGAAGAAAAACTTGCCGAAATGAAGGCCGAGGCCTCACAGCCCAAAACAACTTACTCAAAGAGCAAGGATAAGGACTTCCCCAGCAGAGCCATCTATAACAGAGCTTTCAATCCTTCAATCGGCGTCATACTGGGCGGACGCTTCGCGAGCTTTTCTTCCGATGAGGACGAAATTCCCGGGTTTGCTCTTGAGCATGAGGGGGAACGCGGGAAGGAAGGGCTTTCCCTCGGAGAAACCGAACTGAATTTTTCGACAAGCGTCGACGATAAATTCTACGCCTCCACAACCTCAGCACTTGCGGACCAAGGAGACGGGGTTGAGGTCGAGCTTGAGGAAGCCTATGTGGAGACCCTTCCCGGTCTCGGGCTTCCAACGGGAGCAACTATAAAAATGGGCCGTGCGTTCTGGACTCTGGGATACTTAAATGAGCATCACTCCCACGCCGACGACTTCGCTGATCGTCCGCTGCCTTACAGGGCGTTTCTTGACAAGGTCTTTAACGATACAGGAGCGCAGATTTCATACGTGTTTCCCACTGACCTCTACATTGAGGCGGGAGGCGGAATCTTCAGGGGAGATGATTCCCCGTTTGCAGGAGCCGTGGGAAGCGACATAAATTCTTTCAGCGCCTTTTTGCGAGTAGGCGGTGACATAGGCCAAAATTCATCCTGGAGAATCGGAGGCTACGTGCTGGACGGAGAGGCAAGCGGTCGCGGTGACGGACACGGACACGAAGAAAACGACGATGGACACGGTAATGAAGAAGTGGATGGAGAAGAGAACGAAGAGAACCTTGAAGAGTTTTTCACCTCTGGCACGTTCACGGGTGATACGAGACTCTACGCGGTTGATTTCCGTTACGTGTGGGCCCCAACCGGAAACGCCCGTCAGAAAGAGTTGCTTCTCCAGGGCGAGTATTTCAGGCGCGATGAAAAAGGCGTCTATTCCATTATGGAAGGAGACGAAACCCACGAAGAACGTCTCGACGGGGGAAGCCATGGCTGGTACGCCCAAGGCGTTTTCAAGTTTTCACCAAGATGGCGAATCGGCGCACGTTATTCCCTACTCTACTCTCCTGAAGATTCAGGAATTGAACACGATCCCTATGCGGTGGCAGTCATGAGCGACTGGTCAAACAGCGAGTTTTCCCGTCTGCGCCTTCAATACAACTACGAGAAACTGGGAGAAGATCTCAGTGACAACCAGATCCTGCTCCAGTACATAATGGGTATCGGCGCTCATGGGGCGCATAAATACTAGAGGAATCGTAAGATGAAACGCATTCTAATTTTTCTTTCTCTCCTGCTGTCGGGGCTCTTTGTCCTGGCCCCGGCATCTTCTTTCGCAAAGGTAAAGGTATTTGCCTGTGAACCCGAATGGGCGGCTTTGGCCGAAGAGATCGGCGGTGACAAGGTGGAAGCGTTTTCAGCTACCTCGGCCATGCAGGACCCCCATTACATAAGGGCGCGCCCCAGTCTGGTATCCAAAGCGCGCAAAGCCGACTTGCTGCTTTGCTCGGGTGCGAGTCTTGAGATTGGCTGGCTGCCGATTCTGCTTCAAAAGGTAAGCTCCGATCTGCAACCCGGTTCCATAGGCTATCTTATGGCAGCAGAGGTGGTTCCGGTACTGGGGGTCCCGGTCGAGGTTGATCGCAGCATGGGAGACGTGCATCCAGAAGGCAATCCTCACGTGCACCTCAATCCGCATAATATAATGCTGGTAGGCAAATCGCTTGCGGACCGGCTTGCCGTAATTGATGCGGAAAACGCTTCTTTTTATCACGATAGCTACCGGGATTTTTCGTCACGCCTGCGCAGGGCAGTTTCCCGGTGGGAATCCGAGGTCAGTATGCTCAAAGGAAAATCGGTTGTGGTTCATCACAAATCGTTTACCTACCTGATTGACTGGCTTGGAATGAAGCAAGTGGGGACGCTTGAGGCAAAACCCGGTATTCCGCCGACAACTTCTCATCTGAAAAAGCTGCTGCGACAGTTAAAAAGCAGCCCGGCGGACGTAATTATTCGCGCCCCTTCCGATCCGGATGACGGCAGTGAATGGCTGTCGGAGAAAACCGGGACGAAAGCAATCGTGCTTCCTTACACGGTTGGCGGTGATGAGCAAAGCAGCGATCTGTTCGCACTGTTTGATCGCACCATAGCTTTATTGAAGGGGGCTTATGATGATCAGCAATGAAATTATTGAAATCGTCGGGCCGGCATTGGCAGCCGGCCTCATGATTGCGCTCACTCACGCTCCTCTGGGTATTGAAGTACTTCGCCGCGGCATCATTTTTATTGATCTCGCGGTGGCGCAGATTGCGGGACTTGGGCTTGTGGTCGGCCACTTGTTTCTTCATGATCCGTCCCCTTGGCTGATTCAGTTCATAGCGCTTGGCTGCGCAATCGCGGCAGGACTGTTTTTCCGTAAAGTGGAAACGGCGATGCCTAAGCGGCAGGAAGCAATCATAGGATGCACATTCGTGCTTGCCGCATCGTTTGCGCTTTTACTGCTTGCCGATCATCCACACGGCGGAGAAGAGGTAAAGCATCTGCTTTCAGGACAGATGCTGTTTGTGACATGGGCAGATGTACTGAAACACGCTCCCATTTACGCACTGATACTGCTCGTGTGGTTTTCCAGACCAGCGGTGCGGAGCAACATCGGATTTTATCTCCTCTTCGCTCTTGCCATCACCTCATCGGTGCAGATGGTTGGCGTTTACGTAGTCTTTGCGAGCCTCATACTGCCAGCTCTGGCAGCCGTACACATCAAACGACCTCTTCTTACTGCATGGTTCTGCGGAGTGACGGCGGTACTGTCGGGTATAGCCTTCGCCGTGGCATCTGATCTGCCGGTCGGACCGGTCATGATCCTGTCATATACCGCTACCGCCATTATTATACGAGTAGCGACGGGCATGGTGCATAAAAAGACACCTTGAGTCCGGGGGTAAAAGGCAGTTGCATAGAACTCCCATCATTTGACATAAACGCACTTAAAATACACATCTTCACAACAAGGATTGTCCATTTCCCACAGGCGTTTCTCACATCAGAGATTCGGGAAAGTCCATTTAAGTAGCAAATATTATTTTTGTTCCCCTATTGACCGGCTTTTCCACGAGATTGCCGAGAACAGGACGGATACAATCAAAAATAAGTTGAACAAGCTGCTTTCGGACATATTGCCCGATGGTTTTCCCAAAGCAATCGCGCATCCGCCGCTTCCACCTCCCCATACTCTACCATCAATAGCAAGGCCAGGAACAGGAGTGGGAACAGGAGTGGGAATAGGAGCGGGAGCGGGATCAGTATGCATATCGTCATCATCTATGATCATAAGCGTCACTGCTGCCGGATCCGTTACCCCTTGGCTGTTGCTCACCGTTCCCAACACCATCACTTTCTTGTTCGGCCCGTCCACCTCGTCGTTCACGGCCCACATCGTCACCGTCCCCGTGCTTGTCGTGTCGCCCGCCTCAATCGTCAGCGTCCGGTTCGCACTCAGAGTGAAGTCTCCCGACACCGCCGGCGCAAGCGCCGTCGCCGTTACCGTCACCGTGGTCAGCACGTTCGACACTCGGTCCAGTCTCGCCGTAACCGCACTCACCCCACCGTTTTCGCCGAGGGAGTCCGGCGTCAACTCAAGCGTCACCGTCGGCTCGCCGTTCTGATCCCTTGCGAGAATACGGAAGTCGTACCTGGAAAGAGGCGGAACCGCATCAATTTCGTGCCGAAGCAGGATTATTGCGTCGCCGGGTCTGCAGGGAGTAATCCAGAGTGACTGATTGATGGCGCGGCGCCAATTCCCGCTAGATTGCTCTTGGTCTCGGCAGAGTTGTTCGGGGTCATCCGTTGGAGGGCCCGGTTCTCTGTGGGAAATGGAAGTCGTGGCGAATTGGCCCAATCCGCTGGCGTTTATTATTACGCCGAGGTAGTCATTGAGGTAAAGCAGAATGTCGCTGCGGAAGCTGAATCGATACCACTCTCCGACATATATATCAAAAGTGGTTGGGTCTGGATCCATCCATGCTTGTACCCCGTGAGCAGGGGACGGTATCGGCACATCTCCGGGTATCAGATACCTGGACATTGAGAACTGCGTGCTCGTTGACGCTAACTCAACCTTGCCGCTAGGTGCTAACTCATCGGCCTTAGATATGCTGACATCAAGCGTGTAGTTTCCATAGGTATCGTAGGAACAGGCATCGTAAATACTTACCGTAAAGATCTCTTGGCTTTCATCAACCGCTATCTCTATGTCCTTGCCGGTGTCGTCGCCGTTACACCGCTTCTCCCCGTGGCGGTACACCGTCACATCAGCGCGAAATATGACGGAGGAGTAACTGTCAATGTCCAGATTATTCAGGGTTGCGGTGCCGGTGATTCCCTCTCCCGTCGGCACTCTGTGACCTGGCGACAGCCCGATAGAAATTGACGGCGAGGATTCTGCGTACAGAACGGTTGACACGTCGACCAGACCTGCCGTCACCGTATAGCCTTCGTCCACCTTATATTCCGCATATTCCGCCTCGTCATACGACACCGAAAACTCCTCGCAGGTCTCTCCATGAAATACAACCGTTTCACTGTCCAGCCACTCTTTAAGAGCCGGCGGCGCGCACAGACCGGTACCGCTTATATCCAGCGTTACGAGTCTTGAGAGATTCACCAAGTCAAGCGGCAGCATCCCTACCAACTCGTAATTGCCGGAGAAATCCAGATTCTCAAGATCGGTCAAGGCCCCAAGTCCGTTAGGAGCATTTCCTTGTAACCCGTTGTCACCGAGGTTCAAGCCAGCGACTCGACCGGCGGCATCCAAAGTCACCCCATGCCAATCGGAAAACGGCACATGGAAATCAAGCCAGTTGTCTTTGTCCATCCAGTTCTCACCATCGGTTTTTGTGTAGAAATCTCTGAGTGCCGCCCGTTCCACCGCCGCTTTGAAATAGACCGGAATCTCTCCCTCCAGATTATTACCCTGAAGCCAAAGACCCAGGAGCATGTTCAGATCTCCAAGCTCGGGCGGGATTTCCCCAGTCAGCCGATTGTTGCTGAGATCCAAGAGTTCTAGCATTGCCAGATTCCCAAGTTCGGACGGAATCTTTCCATTTAACTGATTTCCACTGAGATTCAACTGCGTGACTCGACCGCTGTCGGGATCCGTTGTAACCCCGTGCCACTTGCCAAGCGGCATGTCGGTATTCCAGTAATCATTGTTCGCCCAAGTATTACCTTCTGTTTCCTTATAGAGTGCCTCAAGTGTCACCCGGTCTCCCTCGACGCCACCGATGTCCACGCTCTGGTTTTGGTCCACACCGCATGAAAACGCAACTACAACAGGGAGAAGAAACAGGAGACCTCTTAGGAACGGAGGCGGGGGGAATTTATTAAGCATTTGCTAAGTCACATACATGTTTTGATAAAGAAAGAACGAGGGGCAGTCACAGAAATTGGCAATCAGACTATAACCAGAATTCTGCATAAGACAGGTGTTCACGTTCGTTCGGAATTGGTGTTCATTTTTATCGGAATAAGCAAAAGCATGGCCAATACGACCAAGAGCAGATCAAACGCCGTGCTATGAGGTGTATAACCAGTATTTGACGTCGAGGTAACAGCACATCCTCCCCCTCCAGATTGTTCCAACCTATCTTCATCCGCATTTTCCGCACAGATCTCCCCGCGGAAGTCGATATCGGCAAGCCATCGCTGGAAAGTCGCATCCTCGGGCGCACACACCCCTGTGTCCCCTATGTCCACCATCCCGAGCTCAGGCAATTCTATAAGACCCAGCGGAAGCACTCCGCTCAAACCGGCATTTCCGTACAGATCAAGCCGCTCAAGACCTCTTAGCTCCTCAAGTCCGTTCGTAAGCTCCCCCGTTAACCCGTTACCGTCGAGATCAAGCTCTGAAACCCGGCCATTGTCATTAGTCATGACCCCGTACCATACGGAAAACGAAAACGGGTCTGCTTCGTCAAGCCAGTTTTCCTCCTCCCTCCATCCGGGACCGCCGTTATTGTCGTAGAGTGCCCGAAGTGCCGCCCGGTCAACCCTCCTGCCAAGCTCAGGAGAGATATTCTCCATACCCACGAGCCCCTGATTTCCCCAGAGCGCAAGCTCTTCAAGAACGGGATCCGACATGCTGACCAGCGCCTCAAGCTGCGCGAGTGGAACCGCCGTCAACCGGTTATCGTTAAGATAAAGACGTCTTAGCCTTCGGAGATTCACCACCACGGCAGGCGGAATCCCCCTTCTTAACCCGTTGCCCCCAAGATCAAGTCCAGTTACCCAGCCCTCCGTATCCAAAGTGACTCCGTACCAAGTATGAAGCGGCTCGTCTGTCTTCCAGTTAGTATCGTCCTCCCAGTTCTCTCCAGATGTTGCCTCATACAAGGCTACAAGCGCCGCACCCTCGCCCGTGTCCTCGTCCGTCGTTACCGTGTTGTCCGATGCCGTGGGAGCAATGACCGTGGGAGCAATGGTGCCGTTGACCCTGATCTTACGGGGCCTGCCCGTCTCTGTGAAGCTACCGGTTGAATCTGCACTCCGTGATTCGCCTTTATTACTGATGCTCCAGCCCGTGGCGGGGGTGTCGTCCTCGTCGGTGGATTCAGTATTACTCCAATTGATAAAGTTTGAACCGCCCTCGGCCACTACCCAGTATTTGGTTGACATGCTGAGAGTAACAGGTGAAGACGGCGTAAACGTATAGGCCTCCGATGCCGTATTTGCAGTCAGCGACGTCAGACCGGTGAACGTGGCCTCCACCGTCCCCGTTGCGGATCCACTGAAAAGCTTCACCGTAGGAGGGTTAGTGTACAGGCTAGCTCCGAGTGCGAGTTCGATGCTGGTCAGCGTGTATCCGGCAGCGTTGCTACCGGTCGTGAATGACTGGGTACAATCAGAGTGGATGTGCGTTCCACCGCCATGGAGGGAGGATCCCATAGCGCAAGCGGTGAACATCCTATTTCCCATGTTGCTCACCAGCACGGCGGCGTGCGCCGTACCGCCAGTACTGAACAGGGGAGACGCGAGCGATGCGGCAAGAAGCAGCAACGCTGCCACCCGGAGCAAAAGACCGCGCCTGGAAGATACCGGGCGGGGATTCAAAGAAAAAAGTCCAAGCGGGCTGTCGCGCCCCACAAGCCGCCGCAGGCAAGTTTCCATACAAGGACACACGCCACCGACAGCAACAGGAGCAGCGACAGCCGTAAACACAAACGCCGCCAGACGGCAGCGCAATACGGCGCCGATTGTGGTCGTATACACATGGTTCTGACTCCCGATAATTGAATTTTTATTGTTCGCTATAATTTCTTTCATTCGGGTCATCGAGCAACATCTCACAATAATCCCGTAGTCTTACTCTTGGGTAATGCAACTGCTGTTATTCATCAAACGCTTTAGTACGCCTTAGTACAATTCTTATCAAAGCGCTTATGGTTGTCAAGAAAGTTTTAGATAGGTTCTTAAGTGATTTCAGAGCAATACGGTCGACCGGTTCTAATCTTGATTCCTGGTCTGTCCGCTTTCGTAGCGGAGCGGTTGTCCAGATCTGTCTCTTTCATGCAAGGGCTAGATACTCATGAACCGGAAAAGGGTTCTGCACAGAGTCAGGATGAACCAGTTCAAGAGAGCAGACAACGTATGGAAGGGCAAGAAGCTGACACGGACAGTGGCGGCGGCGCGGCTTGGGACAACGTAACGGACATTCTGTCCTTACATAGTCCGTTACGCAAACCAAGGCACGGAAGGACTTTTGTGTACAAGCGTCTGGAAAAGTTTCTCCAAAGCGGGCCTCGCACGGGAGATTTCGGAGATGGTGGAATTTACTGAAATCGCTCGGGGAAGACAAGAAAGACAGGATCCTGGTGAGATTCGCCGCCGAAACCGAAAACCTCGTCAATGAACTTCAGAAAGAAGCTTAAGGAAAAAATCTCGGCCTCATAGTAGTAAATGACGTGACAACCCCACAGGCGGGCTTCGGGGAAGACACCAATGTCGCGTGGCTCGTGGACAGGGAGAGAGTCGAAGAACTTCCTCTCATGAGCAAATTCGAACTCGCAAACAGAATCCTTGACGAGGCATTTGCGCTGTAACGATTTAGGGGTTGTGGTTTCCGTAATGAGAGCGGGGTCTGTGCGGCATCAGCCCGTATTGCAGCAATCTGACAGCCATGTTGCCTGATTCAGACAGAATGCGGTACTGATTCCCGCAGAATCGGCAATCCTTCTCAACCAGCGGACGCAACAATACCTTCAGGGTTGTTTACTGCTCAAGTTGTTTTACCTGGTAGAGAAACGCTATCCCGCCCGAGCGTAGCACCCCGAAACAGAGGGATTTGCGCTGTAACGCTTTTTGGGGTTCTGATGTCTGCAGTGAGCACGGGGTCGGCGTGGCATCAGCCCGTATTCCAGCAATCCGACAGCCATGTTGCCTGATTCAGACAGAATACAGCACTGATTCCCCCAGAATCACCACTTCTGACCAATCAGCGGACGCAGCAGTCCCTTCGGGGGTTTTTCCTGATTAAATTGTTTTGCTTGAATCGGTAGAGAAACCCTACCCCGCCCTGGCGCAACACTCAGAAACCAGAGACCTCATCTTCTCAGGCCGCCCAGCCTTTATGTGACCAACTGCAAGCGCCATCATCACCGCCACCGCAAGACCAACACGGACAGTCATCTTCGCCTTGCCTCGGATATAATGCCTTTCAAACCTGAAGCTGTTGTCTATCCTTGAGTTTATACGCTCCATAGCGCTTCTGCGCCTGTAAGCGCGGTTCCATGATGGAGAACCACATGGGGTCGGAGTAAAGATACGACGGTCCTTCTCAAGCGGAACACGGACGACTCTGCCATAACCCTTGGTCACACAGCCTGCATCACTGTGACACTTCGCCCACCCTTTACAGTTCAGACCAAACACCGCTGCCGGACAGCGGAATTTCAAACTACATCGATCGGACTCAAAACCGTAGAACGCCATCTTGCGCTCCACCCCGCTTACCGGACATCGACACCAGATCTCCGCCCGCTCAGTATAAAAAACATTGTCGTGAACACTGTCCAAAGGTCTCATGATC
>JAKZRS010000059.1:0-49873 GCA_047518015.1 Thermodesulfobacteriota bacterium
TTCTGATAACGGAAAGGAGTTTACGGGTCACGGGGAGATAACCGAAGCGCTGGGGGCGGGGTTTTTCTTCGCTACCCCTTATCACTCGTGGGAGAGGGGGCTTTGTGAGCATACAAATGGACTTGTACGGCAGTACTTTGCGAAGGGGACGGATTTCCGGGAGGTTCGGGGGGATGAGGTAAGGAGGGTCGAGGGGCTGCTCAACGGGAGGCCTCGGAAGGTTCTGGAGTACCGGACGCCGGAGGAGGTTTTCAAAAAGGCCTTGGCCCTCGGGGGGTGATCTGGAAGAACAGGGAGAGAGAAGTCGGAGAGGAGTCCGGGGGCGCCGTGGCGTTTGCCTTCGGTCGGGCTACGCCCTCCCTTCGGCAAGCGCCATCCAGATGTCTTGATAATCCGGTGCCGGGAAATATAATCTTTTCCCTAAACGGGGAGCACCACCTTTTGCTGAAGGTGTTGCACTTCAGAGTTGATAAGAGGGGACGTATAAGTCCAGAATTTTTTCTTTAAGGCCCTGGGTCGTATGAGTGTCGGCGGTCGTGACGGGGTTAAAACCGTAGCCAAGCAGTGTTGCGGCCGTTATCGGTCCTATACAGGCAAATCCGGTTTTGCTGAAAAGTTCAGGATCCTCTCCCAGAAGCGAGAAGAAATTCGTTACAGTCGAAGAGCTTGTGAAAGTTACGAGGTCTATCTCCGCGTCGGAGAATTTCTTTTTTATCAGGTCAAGTTCTTGCTTTGCGTAGTCGGGAACAAGCGTTTCATAAACGCAGAGCACTTCCACCGTGGCTCCCATTTCCTGCAGCGTGTGAGGAAGAAGCTCTCTTGCTACAAGCGCTCTTGGGATAAGTATTTTTTTGCCGTCGAGATTGAGTTTTTCTGTAAGTGAGATTATTCCTTCGGCCGTATAGGTTTCGGGCATGTAATCGGATCTAAGATTGTATTTTAGGAGTTCTTCCGATGTTTTTTCTCCTATGGCTATTATCTTTTTGCCTCCCAGTTCCCGCGAGTCCTTTCCATGGGAGGCCAGCACGTCGAAATAGTTGCTTACTCCATTTACGCTTGTGAATATCAGAAAATCATAGTCTCCGAGGTTTTGCACCGAAAGTTTCTGTTCCCTGGTATTCCTTACGGGCTTTATTGCGATTGTGGGAAATTCGATGGTCTTTGCCCCGCAAGAGGCGAGAAGCTCTGAGAACTCAGAAGAAGCTTCTTTTTCCCTGGTTACCATTATGGTCTTTCCGAAAAGGGGCTTTTTCTCATACCACCCTATAGCTCCTGCGAGCGTGGCTACTTCTCCGACCACTATGGTGGCGGGGGTCTGCACGTCAAGAACTCTGGTTTTCTCCGCTATGTCGGAAATGGTTCCCACAACAGACTTCTGCTCGGGTAGCGTGCCGCAGGATATGACTGCAACGGGAGTAGATGATTTTTTCCCAAGCTCAAGCAGCTTTTTCATTATGCTCTCAAGATTGTTGAGCCCCATTAGAAACACCATCGTTTCTATCTGAGCCGGATCATAGGCAGAATCTTCCCCCTGGCTCTGATGTCCGGTAAAGACCGCGAAAGATGAATTGTAACGCCTGTGAGTAATGGGAATTCCTCCGTAAGCTGGCACCGCGGTAACGGAGCTTACTCCAGGGACGATCTCTAAATCAATGCCGTTTTGAACGACCTCCTCGGCTTCCTCTCCTCCTCTCCCGAAAACAAAGGGATCGCCTCCCTTAAGCCTTGCCACCGTTTTCCCCTCTTTAGCCCTGCTTACGAGAAGTTTGTTTATCTCCCCTTGGGATATGTGCGCCTGCCCCATTGTCTTGCCGGCAAAGACAAGTTCCGCGTCAGGACGGCAGAACTTGAGGATCTGCGGGTTTACAAGAGAATCATAGATTACTACCTGCGCTTCCCCGAGCAGTTCCTTTCCCCTGAGGGTAAGAAGACCCGCATCGCCGGGCCCCGCGCCGATTAGATAAACCCTGCCTTTTTTTTCGCTCATGGAACCGTGATTATGCGAGGATTGGAGCATTCGCAATGCTCAAGTAAGGGGTCGCAAAGTCCACAAATGACGTAGCATTCGCAGGGTTCTTTAGAGCCACAAACGTGACATCTGTTAGGATAATGCTCCATGCAAAACCAAAGTATTCTGTTCTTGTATCGGTTATCGTTAGACTTATATGGTTTTACGTTTTCGGAGTTGCAAACTCTACAACTTTTCTGTTGCCGGTTCTTCATTTGCATCGCCTTAAATTGCCGGGTTTGGTTACAGGCAAGACAGTTTGTTGCTCCGTCTTATTCACCAGATTTTTCTATTCACCACTTCAAATGCCAGATTTCTTTTCTGAAACCACATATAATAAAACTGAAAGAACCTAAGAAAATTACTCTGCTTCTATATTTATTTCCATTCGTGAGGCGATTTTGGTTGCTAGTTGCTTGAAATCCTGTTTGGCATCTTGTACCGCATTTGCGTGAGAACCTATCGCTCCGTCTGCCGAAGTCAGATTGAAAATGGGTTTACGATGTTCCTGTGCCATGGGAATCAGACTGCGGTAATGTTTTACCGTTGCTAGGCAATGCTCTTCATCTGACTGTTTTTTGCCGTTCTGATCTTCATTTAATACAGACTCGCGATAGATTTTCGGTATGCGTTTTACCCATTTGTCATAAGCCTTTACGGGTCGATCTAATCGTACACTATGTTGCTGGCACAAGTACCCTATAGGTTGCATCTTTCCTTGGGGTAGTTGAAAGTCCGTATGTGAAGATGCTTCTTCACTCCCTTTCCAGTTATCTAATCTTTTACACCACAGGTTTTTCCATTTTCTTAGCGTCGGGCCAAGATTCTTCAGTCCCTGCAGGGAAAAAAGATCGGCACCCATCGGTATTACAACATAGTCTGTGGCTACGAGCACCGATCGGTTGATTGCGCCAAGGTTGGGTCCGATATCGATCAAAATAATTTCAGCCTGTACCTGATCGGCGGCCATCTGCATTACCTGCCAGAATGAACTCAGTATACGCATCGGGCGATATAAATTGCTATCACCCATGCTCCGGGGCCATGCTTCCGATAAAACGCTTTCATAATCCGATAATCTGATGTCGCCTGGAAGAAGGTAAAGGTCGGTCCTTATATTCTTAAGTACAGGTTCTGCAATATCCCCAACACCGGCCAATGGGTTAACACAATTGTAAATGGTGGAACCTTCTTTTTGCTGATTCCAGACCGTCTCGATCTCATTTTCGTTTAAAAACGCTGCAGTCAGATTGGACTGTGGGTCAAGATCGAAAATTACCACTCGTTTCTGTAAGCTGGCAAACATCCAGGCCAAGTGATAAATCATTGAGGTTTTCCCCACTCCGCCTTTATTATTAAAAAATGTCAGAACAGATGCTTTCACGTTTTTCCTCTCAGTATACAAAGAACTGAACTCTGATTGACTTCGAACTCGGGTTCGGGATTGCCGTTGTCTTTCATCGCGATTCTTGCTGTAGCTATGCCACGACCGAATGCCTGAACAAATCCGAATGTTTTTAACACATCACATATGTTCGGATTACGATAGTCGGTAATGCCGGGATTACCAAAGTTCTCCGGTGTGACATTTCCATAAGGACCACCCGGACTGTTGATTTCGATACGGTCGTTAAACCAGTAGACGCGCACCGGCGCATGCGTGTTCTCATAGGTCCTGTGAAGCACCGCGTTGTAGAGAATTTGCTGGAGAGCCACGTGCGGATAGGGCGCTTCTTTTGTGTGTACTGGTGCCGAAGCAATATCTATGGCAGTACGATTATGAGCTTTAAGCTTCTCTTCGGTGCGACGCAGCATCTCAACCAGAGCACCACGTATGTTCTCTTCGTCTATTACCGGTTCGTGTAACTCTCTGCCATCAATACGCAGAAATTGTATATGAGCTCCTGGAAGGAAATCCTGCGGGTTTTTACCAATGGACAGCAGACCGAGTAAAGTTGGCGTGGTATCTGTGGGCGATACGGTAAATTTGCATGACGTCAGTTGTTCTTCATATGTTCTTCCATTGTTTTTCAGCACATCTTCGGCAAACGCGGCCGGAAGGTATTCGTTTTCAAAAACAGTTTTTGAAAGGTCAGAAATGGTGCTGGTTGGAATAGTACAGATATCGAAAGGCAAGTTCTTTTTTCTTCTCTTTTCATTGAGAATGCGTTCTTCCTGATCATTCGCAATGGAGCGCCGAGGTCCTGTACGAATCCATATCCGCCCCTCGTATTTAACCGGCGGCATATCTGACGGCATAACTGTCACTACTGCCATTTCGGCACCCTTAAGTACTCGTTTCTCTACGGAAAGGGCAGGTAATGGCAGGATATTACCGTCGGTTTTGATATCAGCCAAGCTCCGCAAGAGCTTGTCGCTGATAAGTCCTCTTGATGGAGAACCGTCATCCTCAGCACCGATAAACAAGATGCCGGGCTGGTTGTGGTTTGGAAAATCATTGGCGGAGGCACATACAGCCTGCCGTGCTTTTTTAGGCGTATCTCCCTTGAATGAACGTTTCCTCTCGACCCGGTTGGATTCCGTGTCGTTTAAAAGATTTTCCAGTTCGGAATCGGTAAAGTTTTTCATTTGACTGTCAACTCCGCTACGGCAGGGAACTTGGCCAAGCTATTTTGTTTTCCATACGATCGACAGCATTGCTCCGGATTTTCTTGATTTCAACTTATGTGCGCTGCTGGATAATTAACATAGAAGAATTTTACAATTGCTCTAGCCTTATGCATTTTCCACTTACCGTGCTTTCCCGGTTGTAGTAAGTACTTGGGGAAACCATAGTATTATCATTCTTGTTCAATTGGTTCAATTCTCTCTTGGGAGAGTGGCGAATCCCCTTTTTTACTTAATATTTATGGTATCACAGTATATTACGTAAGCAATTTCAGTCACTGATTTCTTCTGTTTGGGAGAAGTTCAGGATATCGAAGCGAGTGGTTAAAATAGTCCGTGACATGGATTCCGCGAAACACTTGTTTAATCTAAAAAGTCCTTTTGAACCCAAGGGAGATCAGCCTGGGGCTATCTCCGCTCTGGGCGAAGGGCTAAGACGCGGGCAAAAAGACCAGGTTCTCCTCGGAGTTACAGGAAGCGGCAAGACCTTTACCGCCGCCCACGTTATCCGTGATTCAGGACGTCCCACTCTGATACTTGTTCACAACAAGACCCTGGCCGCCCAGGTATACGCGGAACTGCGTGATTTTTTCCCCGACAACGAAGTTCACTATTTCGTGAGCTACTACGATTACTACCAGCCCGAAGCCTATATGCCCGAGACCGATACGTATATAGAGAAAGACGCCTCGATAAACCAATACATAGACCGCATGCGCCACGCGGCCACCAAGGCTCTTTTCAAACGAAGGGACGTGATAATCGTCTCAAGCGTTTCGGCTATCTACGGAATCGGGGCGCCCAAGGTTTATTACGGCATGCTTACCGAAATCGAAGTGGGAATGGATCTTTCGAGAAACGATTTTGCCCTAAGGCTTGAAGAAGTGCGTTACGAAAGAAAGATTGACGAGCTTGACAGGGGCACCTACAGGGTGAGGGGGGACGTGGTGGATGTGTTTCCCTCGCACGAGGAATCGGTCGCGCTTCGCGTCGAGTTTTTCGGAGATTCCATCGAGACGATCCGCACTATAGATCCCCTAAGCGGCCGGACCGTCGGGGACGTGCGGGAAGTTTCCATTTTTCCGGGCTCACATTACGTTGCTCCAAAAAGCATTCTTGAAGAGGCTGTGGAGAAAATAGACAGGGAACTCGAAGCCAGGCTCGCTGAGCTTAGGGGCCGTGGCATGGAGCTTGAGGCCGACCGGCTTGAGGAAAGGACCAGGTTCGATCTTGAGCTGCTCGATACTATGGGCTTTTGTCCCGGCATCGAGAATTACTCAAGGTATATCTCGGGACGGAGTCCCGGAGAAGCCCCTTACACGCTTCTTGATTATTTCCCCGAGGATTTTCTCTGCGTGATCGATGAAAGTCACCAGATGATTCCGCAGTTGCGGGGCATGTACCTCGGCGACAGAAGCAGGAAGCTCTCTCTGGTTGAAAACGGGTTCCGGCTTCCTTCCGCGTTTGATAACCGTCCCCTTAACTTCGAGGAGTTCGAAGCCAAAGTCGGGCAGGTGATATACGTTTCGGCTACCCCGGGGCCTTACGAACTCGGACAGGCTCGCGGTAACGTTATTGAGCAGATCATACGCCCGACGGGACTTGCCGACCCGTTAATTGAGATCCGAGCCGCCCAGAATCAGGTGGACGATCTGTTTGATGAACTGAAGAAAACAGCTGCCGCGGGGCAGCGGGCGCTCGTTACTACGCTCACCAAGAAAATGGCCGAAGACCTCACGGACTATTACAGGGAGCTCGGACTTCGGGTTGAGTACCTGCATTCGGAAATCGACACCCTTGAGAGGATAAAGATCGTAAGGGACCTAAGGGCTGCCAAGTTTGACGTACTGGTCGGAATAAACCTTCTGCGGGAGGGACTTGATATACCCGAGGTTTCACTTGTCGCCATACTGGATGCCGACAAAGAAGGGTATCTGCGCTCCGAAACGTCGCTTGTTCAGATTTTCGGCCGGGCAGCGAGGAACGTTTCGGGCAGGGCTATTCTCTACGCGGACAGGATGACCGGGTCGATGCGCTCCGCCATTTCGGAAACCCGGAGGAGAAGAAATGTCCAGATGGAGTACAACGCGGAAAACAACATAGTCCCCAGAAGTATCGAAAAGAACATAACCGACGTGCTGGGCTCCATATACGAGTCTGATTACCTGAAGATTTCCGGGACGGAGGAAGAGGACCTGCTTGATATCTCTCCGAACAAGATTCCGGGGGCTATAGCCCAGCTTTCAAGAGAGATGAAGTCCGCCGCGAAAAAACTTGAATTCGAAAAGGCCGCCGAATTCAGAAACAGGATAAAAAAACTGCAGGAACTGGAACTCAAATACGCCGAAGGGGTTGCGTGAGAATCGGTTATTTTCTTGCCGATTTTTTTGTTTTATGTAGAATTAGAACGTCTTTGGAAAGAGTGGGTCTTTACCCGCTCTTTTTTGTTGAAGGGTATGAAAGAGACGGAGGGATTCTTTTGCAGGAAGCTTACGGTGAGCTTGAGAAGGCGGTTTTAGAGGTTCTTCACCCGATTGTGGAGGAGAATTCCTGCGAGCTTGTGGATATAAAGTATCTGAGGGAGAGCGGAGGCAGGGTTTTGAGGATATATCTTGATAAAGAGGGCGGGGTTACTGTTGATGACTGCGCGAACATAAGCAGAGAACTTGGCGTCGTCTTGGATGCCTATGACATAATGCCGAAGAATTCTTACGCGCTTGAGGTATCTTCTCCCGGCCTCAGAAGGCCGCTTAACAGGCAAAGCGACTACGAGAGGTTTAAGGGAAGAAAAGTGAAGATAAAGACCACGGACCCGGTCGAGGACAGAAGGGTTTTCTCCGGGACGCTCCTCGGAATGAGGGGAGAAATGATTCTGGTGGAAGTTGATGGCCGCCCCTACAGCGTGCCTTTCGGTTCCGTCAGCAGGGCGAACTTGGAAATTGATTTTGGGAAAGGAGCAAGAAAATGATTACGGAACTAACAAGAGTGATAGATTCCGTAGGGAAAGACAAGGGCATTGACAGAGAACGCATAATAAGTGCGGTTGAGGAAGCGGTTCTGTCCGCGGCCGAGAAGCTTCTCAAGTCAAAGAACCAGGACAAGGAACTTGACGTTTACTATAATCCCGAAGAGGGAGAAGTGGAGCTTTTCGAGTACAAGGAGGTTGTGGAAACCGTAGCTGATCCCGAAATTCAGATCTCCCTCGCAGAAGCGGTCGAACTTGATCCCGAAACTGAACTCGGCGACATGATAGGCGTCAAAATAAGTCCTGAATATACGAGAATTGCCATTCACAATGCCAAGCAGAAGGTTCTTCAGAAACTCAAAGAGGCTGAAGGCAAGGTTATATACGAGGAGTTTATAGGCAGAAAAGGAACCATAATCGGCGGCATAGTTAGAAGGGTTGACAGAAGACACATAATAGTCGATCTGGGAAGGGTCGAAGCCGTCTTGCCCCCGGAACAGCAGGTTCCAAGAGAATACTACAAGATGAAAGAAAGAATACGGGCGGTGCTTCTCGACATAAGGGAATCGCCCCGCGGGGAACCGAGGCTTATCTTGTCAAGAGCCCACGTGAGTTTCGTAATGAGGCTTTTTGAAGCGGAAGTCCCTGAAATCTCGGAGAAGATAGTGGAGATAAAAGCTATCTCCAGAGACCCCGGCGGAAGAACAAAGATAGCAGTAGTGTCAAAGGATTCTGATGTAGACGCGGTCGGTGCCTGCGTGGGCATGAGAGGCTCAAGGGTGCAGAGCATCATCCAGGAGCTTAAGGGTGAGAAAGTGGATATAGTTCCCTGGTCAGAAGACCAGGCCCGTTACGTCTGCAGCGCCCTTTCTCCGGCTGTCGTGAACAAAGTTATCGTTGATGAGAACAGCCGCTCTATGGAAGTTATAGTTGACGATGACCAGCTTTCTCTCGCCATTGGAAGGAAGGGACAGAATGTGAGGCTGGCATCACAACTTACCGAATGGAAAATAGATATAAAAACTGAGTCCAGAGTTAAACATGAACAGCAGGAAGTACTTTCCCTTCTTACGAGTTTGCCCTCTGTAAGTGAGGTTACGGCAAGTCTGCTTTATAATGACGGATTTTACTCTCTCGAACACATAGCTTTTTGCGAGCCGGATGTACTTATGAAGATTGGAAGTCTCAATGAGGACGAGGTTTCCACGCTCCAGAAAGCGGCCCGCAAGGCTCTTGTGCAGAAGCTTGAGGAGATACCTGTTGAGAGCGAGACTGAAGCGGCTTCGGGTAGAGAAGAGTTTCAAGCACCCCCGCCGACAAAAGGAGAGGTGGGGGCTTTTGGGAAAGACGGTTAGGGGAAACCACCACTCCGCTTGAGAAGCGAACTTTTTTGGAATATGCCTAAAGTCAGAATACATCAGATAGCCAAGGAATTGGGAGTAAACAGCCAGGAAGTGATAGCCCGGAGTGTAAAGCTTGGAATGAAAGTTGTAAGTCATCAAAACGCAGTTTCGGACATAGATGCCGAAAAAATAAAAAAGACCTTTATCCCCGTCCCCGAAGACGATTCTTCAAAAATGGTGGAAAAGGAGAAGGAAACCGTCAAGGTTTTCAAATCCGATACGGGCCACGACTTGGTTGAAAGAAGAAGTGGTTCGAGAGTTATCAGAAGAAGAAAGAAGATCGTAGTACCGGAGCCCGAGGAAAAAGAAGAAACCGTCCCGGCCGCCGAGGAACCTGCGGAAACTCAACTGCAGACCGAAACTTCTGTCTCATCCGAGCCCGCGGAAACAGAAGCGGTAGAAGCTCTGAGTGCCGAGAGCGAAGAAGCGCTTGAAGTCGCGCAGTCGCCCGAAGCCGAAGTTCCACAGGAAAATGATATTGAAGTGAAGCCGGAACCCTCCCCCCAACCTGAAAAGGTCGCCGGGGAAGCGGAGGATAAGGACAAGCCAAAGCCGAAGAAGAAAGCAAAAAAAAGCAAGCCCCTAAAAGAAGAAGTACATGATGAAGAGACCTTGGAGCAACTCAAAAGAGCGTTTCGAACCAAGGTTCCGAGCAGAAGAGAATACGTAATACAGAACAAAAAGCCCAAACTGAGGCAGAACTTTGACGGAGCCGGAAAAAACAGGGGGGCTTACCCGGGTGATGGCCTGGACGCGCGAGTTTTTCCCACCTCCCCTGCCCATACTTCGAAAAAGAACATCAAGGTCGGTGAAACGATAGCGGTTTCCGATCTTGCGAAGATGATGAGTGTAAAGGCGTCGGGAGTTGTTAAAAAACTCATGACCATGGGTACGGGCGCCACGGTCAACCAGTCAATTGACAGTGAGACAGCTGAACTTGTCGCCAATGAATTCGGCTTTAACGTAACCATTGAAAGGTTTGTTGAAGAGTACCTGCTTTTTGATCAGGAAGAGTCACAGGATGAGGAGAAAACGCCTCGTCCACCCGTCGTCACGGTCATGGGACATGTTGATCACGGCAAGACCACTCTTCTTGACTCTATAAGGAAGACCGATGTTGTTGCGGGAGAGGCTGGCGGAATAACACAGCACATCGGCGCCTACGCGGTAAAGATAAAGGATTCGACCATAGTCTTCGTGGACACGCCGGGACATGAGGCGTTTACTTCTATGAGGGCTCGCGGTGCAAGCATAACGGATATAGTCATTCTGGTTGTGGCGGCGGACGACGGAGTAATGCCCCAGACCATTGAAGCGGTTAACCACGCTAAAGCGGCCGAAGTTCCAATCATAGTAGCTATAAACAAAGTGGATAAGGAAGGCGCGGATATCGAGAAAATCAGGAGAGAACTTTCTGAAATAGGTCTCATATCGGAACAGTGGGGAGGGGACACGCTTTTTGCTGAGGTTTCCGCGAAAAAGAAAAAAGGTCTAAGCGAACTACTTGAACTGGTCCTGCTCCAAGCCGATATACTTGAACTCAGCGCGTCGCCCGATAAGAGGGCAAACGGCGTGATTGTGGAAGCGGAGCTTGACAAGGGCAGAGGAGCCGTCTCCACGGTTATTGTAAAGGAAGGAACTCTTCGGATTGGAGATTGCGTCGTATCCGGAATTCACAGCGGAAAAATAAAGGCTCTTACCGATGACAAGGGCAAGGCGGTAAAAAGCATTGGCCCCTCGCTGCCCGTTAAGGTAATGGGTTTTTCGGGGGTTGCCGAAGCCGGGGAGAAATTCCATGTTGTAAAGGATGAAAAGACGGCCAGGGAGCTAACGTCTCACCGCCAGAGTAAGATCAGGTCCGACAAGGTAATCGCCACTCCGAAACTTTCGCTCGAGGATCTTTTCAGTTCTATTGAAAGCGAGGAAGCCAAGGAACTTTCACTCATAATCAAGGCGGATACTCAGGGCTCGGTCGAGGCACTCAGGGACTCTGTGGAAAAACTCTCGACCGAAAAATGCAGAGTAAAGATCGTTCACTCAGGAGCGGGGGGGATAAACGAAACGGATGTGGTTCTGGCAAGCGCGTCAAACGCGGTGGTGATAGGGTTTAACGTCAGGCCGGATGCAAACTCGCTTAGGATTTCTGAGAAGGAAGGAGTTTCTCTTGAACTCCATTCAATAATTTACGATGTTGTAAACCGGATAAAGAGTGCTATGGAGGGACTTCTTGAACCCATTCGCAGGGAAGTCGTGGTTGCCCACATGGACGTCAGGGAGCTTTTCCACGTGTCAAGAGTGGGGACTATCGCGGGATGCATGGTTTCTGACGGCAAGGTAAGCAGGGACAACAGCATCAGAGTAGTTCGGGACGGGACGGTCGTTTTTGACGGCAAAATAAACTCTCTTAGACGTTTTAAGGAAGACGTGAGGGAGGTTTCTTCCGGCTACGAATGCGGTATAACGATAGAGAATTTCAATGACCTGAAGCAGGGAGATGTCTTTGAACTCTATAAGTTTGAGGAGATAAAGCAGGAGCTTTGATGTCCGGGTTTTAAATGGTTGTTGGCATAGCCGGACTTGAACTCTATATGTCGGGCAACAGGTCTTTGAAAGATAAAAGACGCCTGATCAAAAGCCTTGTGGAAAGAGCAAGGTCAAAATTCCCGAGCCTCTCTATGACGGAAGTCGATTCCCTGGACCTAAGAAACAAGGCTACCATAGGGCTTGGATATGTTTCCAACGATGTTTCTCTGGTAAATTCCGTTCTGGACAAGGTGACTTCCTATATCGAGAGCACCGGAAGTTTCCGCATAGGAGAAAAAGAGATGGAGATTCTCCATTTCTAAGCGACCGAAGATGTCTCACAGCTACAAAAGGTCCGCAAGGATATCCGATCTTCTCATAAAGGAGATATCTGAAATGCTGGTACGCGGCAAGATCAAGGACCCGAGGGTCTCGTCGGTAAGTATAACGGCCGCGAAGGTTACAGACGACATGGGCTACGCGAAGATTTTTTTCACCTCTTTTGATGAGAATTCTGATACTCAGGAGCTGCTCAAGGGATTGAGGAGCGCTACTGGCTATATAAGAACCGCTCTTTCAAAGAGATTAAGAATAAAGAAAATCCCGAATATAGAATTCGAGTATGACGGTCTTGTGGAAAAACGGGCGAGAATTGACGAACTGATAAGGAACGTGTCGGATGAATAACCTCAGTAACATCCTTGATCTCATAAAGGCAAACCGGAGCTTCCTTATCGTTTCCCACGAAAATCCGGATTGCGACGCTCTGGGTTCAACCATAGCTATGGCGCTGGTTCTTCGCGGGCTGGGAAAGGATGTGATTATGTACAACACGGATGGGGTTCCGGAGTACCTGCGATTTCTCCCTGAGTGGTCAGGTGTTGCCGATTCCCTTGATTGCATTACAGACGACGTGGAGGTCGTGATGCTTCTTGACTGCGCTGATATCTCGCGACCGGGAAAAGAATTTGGGAATCTAATCTTGAAAAAAGATTTCACGCTTGCATTTATCGACCACCACGCGACTAACGGTGCGAGTTCTGAGTACAGCCTTGTGGATGAAGACGCGGCTTCTACGGGAGTTCTTCTCTACAGGATGATAAAACGTATGGAGATTCCCATAAGCCCGGACGTTGCGGAATGTCTTTTTTCCACGATAGTCGGGGACACGGGTTCTTTCCGGTATTCAAACACTTCTTCAGGGACGTTCACAATTGCCGCTGAACTGGTCGACTGTGGGGCTGACCCCGAGAAGATCTCAAGATTTATTTACGATAATGAGCCTCTTAGAAAGGTTATGCTCAGAACCTTGGCAATGAACACCCTTGAGGTGACCGGGAAAATCGCTTTTCTGCACGTATCAAGCGAAATGTTCGAACAGACCGGTACCGAAAAAGAGCATACCGAGGGTCTTGTGAGCATGGCGAGGTCAATTGAAGGAATTGAAGTCGCGGTTTTTCTGAGGCAGGAATCCGCCCTCGGTTGGAAAGTGAGCCTCAGGTCCAAAGAGTACGTGGACGTGGCGCGTATTGCCGGACGGTACGGTGGTGGAGGACATCGCAGGGCTGCCGGCTGTGTGATTTCCGCTTCACTTGCTACTGTAAAGCGGAAACTTCGCAGTTCGATTCAGGAAGTGATCTGATGGACGGAGTTATGATTCTCGATAAACCCAAGGGTTGTACCTCCGCTCAGGTGCTCAACAGGGTGAAAAAAGCTGTGGGGGCAAAAAAGGCAGGTCATACGGGAACCCTGGATCCGTTTGCTACGGGAGTTTTGCCCGTGTGCTTTAACCAGGCGACAAAAGCTATTCCTTACCTCAGAGACGATATAAAGGAATACGAGGCTGAGATGACCTTGGGCGTATCAACCGATACCATGGACGACACCGGTACGGTCACCGGGCGGGCGGACGTGGTGCATATCGGCAGGGATGAAGTGGAGGAAGTTATTGAAGGGTTTGCGGGAGAGATAATGCAGGTTCCCCCGATGTATTCCGCCGCGAAAGTTTCAGGTACTAAACTCTATGCCCTTGCAAGAGCCGGAAAGGAGGTCGAGAGGAAACCGAAGAGGGTTACGATAGAAGAAATAAGACTTATTCACTTCTCTTACCCGAAGGCTACTTTTTACGTGAGATGTTCCCGTGGAACCTACGTCAGGGTAATTGCTTCGGATGTTGGGAGGAAACTTGGCTGCGGAGCCCATCTTTCCGAACTGAGAAGACTTAGAAGCGGACCCTTCACGCTAAGCGACGCTAGCAGTATTTCGGATGTGGAATCCGGGAATTACAATATTCTTCCCTTGGAGGAGGTTCTTGCGGACTATCCGAGGGTTCATCTGGAGGGGAGCTTGTGCGAGAGTGTGCGTAACGGAATCCCTCTTTGCCGTGGGGTTCTTTCGGATGTGGAATTGCCCGAATTCAAAAATAGGGATATAATTACCCTCTTTTGCCAGAAAACGATTCTTTCTATCTGTGAAGCGAAAGCTGATTCCGATGAATTTGAGTATATGGGAGATAAGGATATAGTGTTTCGGCATTTAAGGGTATTTAACTGATTAGGTAAGGGTCTAGGAGGAAGCGACTTATGTCTTTGCAAAAAGAAGAAAAGGCACGAATCATAAGCCAGTTTCAAAAACATGAGAGTGATGTGGGTTCGCCCGAGGTTCAGGTAGGAATTCTGAGCGGAAAGATACAGGAACTGGCTGAGCATGTGAAAAGAGCGCCCAAGGATAACCATTCAAGAAAAGGACTGGTTTCCATGGTTGCCAAGAGAAGAAAGCTGCTCAATTACGTAAAGAGGGTAAGACCGCAGGAGTACGGCGACCTGATTAAGACCCTTGGGCTAAGAAAGTGAGGAAGTAATATTTTGGAGGAAATGAATTGACTGAACAAATAAGAGATATGGAAGCAGAGCTGTTTGGAACCAAACTGCGCCTTGAAACTGGAAGACTTGCCAAGCAGGCAGGCGGGGCGGTGCTTGCTTCCTGCGGAGGAACTACGGTGCTTGCCACGGTTGTTGCTTCGGGAGAAAAAATAGAAGACGATTTTCTGCCGCTTACAGTTAACTATCAGGAAAAGTCTTTCGCGGCCGGGAAAATTCCCGGAGGTTATTTTAAAAGAGAAGGGCGCCCAAGCGAAAAAGAAATTCTTACGTCAAGGCTTATTGACAGGCCCGTAAGGCCGCTTATACCTAAGGGCTTTTGTTACCCCACCCAAATCATAGTGACAGTTCTTTCCGCTGACGGCGAAAACGCTACGGATGTTCTGTCGGTAATAGCGTCTTCGGCGGCGCTTATGGTCTCAGACATACCGTTTGCCGGACCCATAGCGGCTCTTACAGTTGGAAAAGTCGACGGCGAGCTTGTTATAAATCCCACTCCTGAGCAGCTGGAAACCAGCACTATGGAGATAACTGTTGCGGGCACCTCGGAGGCCATCGTGATGGTTGAGGGTGGTGCAAGGGAAGTAAGCGAGGCGGAGGTGGTCGAAGCTCTTACGTTTGCCCACCCCGGGATCAGGGAAATCATTTCTTTCCAAAGCAGTTTTGTTGAAGGGCTCGGGAAGGAGAAAAGGCAGGTTCCCACCGTCGAGACTGACAGAACGCTTGAAAACGAGGTTCGTTCATTGGCGCTGCCTTTGCTTGAGCAGGGGATAGCGACTGATTCAAAGGACGGCAGAAAGGAGCTTATAAAAAAGGTTCATGAAGACACCGTAAAAAAGCTGATCGAGGACCATCCCGAAGACAAATCCAAGATTGACAAGGCGTTTGATGAGTTGCTCAAAGAGTCCGTCAGACACAGGATAGTAGAGGGCACGAGGCCCGACGGAAGAGACTACACGACGGTAAGGCCTATATCTGGCGAAGTGGGTCTTCTTGAGAGAACCCACGGTTCAGCGCTTTTTACCCGCGGGGAAACCCAGGCCATAGTTGTCGCGACTTTGGGAAGTTCATACGACGAGCAGAGAATAGACGCGCTTGAAGGCGACCAGACAAGAAGTTTCATGCTGCATTACAACTTTCCTCCCTACTCCGTCGGAGAGACGAGCTACCGGCTGGGCCCAGGCAGAAGAGAGATAGGACATGGTGTGCTTGCCGCAAGGGCGATAAAACCCGTTTTGCCGGAAAAAGAAGACTTTCCCTACACTATCAGGATCGTTTCCGAAATCCTTGAGTCAAATGGCTCCTCTTCAATGGCGACTGTGTGCGGTTCTTCAATGTCTCTTATGGACGCGGGAGTACCTATAAGCGCTTCTGTGGCCGGCATAGCGATGGGACTTATAAAGGAGGGGGACAATTTCGTCATTCTCTCCGATATTCTAGGTGATGAGGATCATCTTGGAGACATGGATTTTAAAGTAGCGGGCACCGCAAGCGGTATCACCGCCCTGCAGATGGATATCAAGATAACCGGCATAACCGAAGCGATTCTAACAACCGCACTTGCTCAGGCAAGAGACGGCAGGATGCATATTCTCGGGAAAATGGACGAGATAATCAGCGGGCCCAGAGAGGAACTTTCCGACTACGCGCCGAGAATTATTACAATCCAGGTTAAGCCGGACAAGGTTAAGGTTGTGATAGGTTCCGGCGGCAAGACAATAAAGAAGATAGTCGAGGATACCGGAGCGCAGATAGATATACAGGATGACGGTCTGGTGAAGATTTTCTCTCCCGACTATGAAGCCTGCAAGAAAGCTGAGAATTATATAAAGAGAATTGTTGAGGATGTCGTTGCCGGCAAGCTCTACGTCGGCGTGGTTAAGCGCATTCTGGATTTTGGAGCTATAGTTGAGTTGGGCCCGGGAAAAGACGGGCTTCTGCACATCTCCGAACTTGAAAACCGCAGGGTCGAAAAAGTAACCGATATCCTGAACGAAAAAGACGAAGTCCTCGTAAAGTGCCTCGAAGTTTCGCGTGACGGCAAGGTGAGGTTGAGCAGAAAGGCTGCGCTTGACCAAAACATAGAAGATTACAGGGTTTCCGACTAACCCGCACAGTTGAGTCTTTCCCGGGAAAAACCGAAGCTGATTGTTGTTTTAGGGCCGACGGCTTCGGGCAAGACCGAAATAGCGCTGGAAATAGCCGGCAGAACAGGCGCTTGCGTTATAAGCGCCGATTCCGTTCAGGTCTACAGGTATTTTGATATAGGCAGCGCTAAACCTACCGAGAAGCAAAGAGGGGAAATTCCTCATTTCCTTATAGATGTTGTAGACCCCGATGAGGATTTTAACGCCGGCACTTATATGAGACTTGCCCTTGACCAGGTCAGGAGGCTTGTTGCCGACGGCAGAAAGATAGTCGTGGTCGGGGGGACTTTCCTTTACGTCAAGGCTCTTCTTTACGGGCTTCTCGAAGGTGTTGAGGTTGATAGTGAGTTCAGAAGTCGCCTCGCGCGAGAGAGGGACGCAGAAGGAGTTGAGTCGCTCCATAAAAGACTTGAGTCGATAGACCCGGTGTCCGCCGGGCGGATAAATCCGAATGATTACGTGAGAATTGAACGAGCACTTGAAGTCCACCATGTGACGGATGAGAAGATGTCGGATCACCAGCGGCGTCACGGTTTTTCCCAGCAAAGGTTTAACGCCCTTAAAATAGGCCTCCTCGGGGACCGGGAACGGCTGCGCCGCGCCATAGACGCGAGGGTTGATTCGATGATTGACCGCGGCTGGGTTGAAGAAGTAAAAGCCATAAGGGCCATGGGGTACGGGCCGCACTTAAAACCTATGAAGTCAATAGGTTACAAGCGGATCAACGAATTTCTCGACGGGCGGCTTGATTTTAAAGCAGTGGTGGAAAGCATAAAGACGGATACGAAAAGGTTTTCCAAAAGACAGTCCACCTGGCTTCGCGCGGATGATGGGATAAACTGGTTTGATTCTGCGGAAAGAAAGGATTTGGTGCTGGGTGCATGCTCTGGATTTTTTGACTGATTTTTCTCTTTACAAACCCAGTTCGTGTGTACTCTGAATTTCTCTGGCGAAATCGGGAGGAACCTCCGCTTCTTTTGCGTATTTGGGCCATTGAGACACGATTTCGACAACTTCATCGATAATCTGGTTTGCTTCTTTCCTGAATTTTTCTGCGGGGGCGAGTAGGTCTTTTCGCGTAAAATCGTCTCGTTTGCCGTTTAGAGATATCTGCTGTGAGTTCAGCCACTTTGAACCCGGTTTATAGCTGTAGGCCATATCAAACGCTGGTGCCAGTTCCCAGTTATGTTCTTCATTCAAGAGAAAACCGAAGTTTTTTGTATGATCATCGTGATTGCGGGCGACAATGTTGAATGCCATCCTTCTGTACAATTCCAGTGTCTGCGCTCTGTTTAGTCTCATTGAGCGCATCAACGAAAACAATTGTTCGTAACTGCAGTGCCCGGGCATCTTGTAATCCGCGTGGTCCATAGCGCACAATGACTGGTAATGCACTTTTTTGTTTCCAATCCTGTCAAATCGCTTGGTCATGAAATGGGCTCTGGCACCATCCATTAGCAACTCGCAATCAGACATGTTGATTCCGGCATCTTTCGCCATCCGGTAGTAAGCGTACTCCTCCATCCGGCCGAATCCCTGCGGTTCGCCGAATGTCTCTTTTGTTCTGGGGTGCTCGGCCACGCCGTCAAATTTCAAGAGATAATGCTCAAATCCTTCGGGCAGGTCTACTTGTCCACTTCGGATCTCTGTTCGCGTTTTATTGATTCCTATAACGGCTTTGGGTCTTGCTCCCCCGGCAGAAGTGCCCACTTGAAAGAGCGCATAAAGCGATTCACTGCTTGTATCGCTGGCCAATGTCCTCGATAATTTTGCTCTCTGCTTAAGCACGGACTGGGCCATATCTATAAGACTGTCTAGTTCAACAACTTCGGGTGATTCCAACCCCGTATCTATGGACGGGAAATACTCAAATGCTCCCATGCCTCTTCTGCCGGTATACAGCAGGCGCTCCAACCCGGAAAAAGAATCTTTGTCGCGACCCATTCGGGCGAGCCACGCATCCACCAGTGCATTGCCGAAATCGTCAGGTAGTGAATCGGCAAACGCGCCCGGCAATCCTCTGTAAGTTTCTCTGGACAAAGCGGGGAATTGGTAGATGCGGTTTGATAACGGCAATTTTACGGGACTTAACTCTATTGCGGTTCTGATCCATGACGGATCATATTGAAAAGCGCACAGACCTGTATCTTTATCGTATGAAAGAGCCCCTACGGTTCGTCCCCATATTTCCACTCGTGCTACGTTGTGAGTTACCAATTCGTATCCTCTTTGGAAGTTCGGGTATTGCCGGACCTTCTTGATGCTGCTCTCTGCCTCTTTTTTCCTTGAAGCTTTAGCAATTCAATTGGACTGAAAGGCCGGTCGGGAAGGAAGTTCTCCAAGTTTTCAAGTTGCTCCAGTATCCTCATGATGCCTATAATGACCTCGAACCTAGCCCTGCCCATGGTCGCCTTACGATAAGTTCCCTCGGAGATACCAAGTTCGTAAGCGATTTCTTTTTGCGGCTTGTTAGCCTCAAGACGAATCTGCTCCAGTCTGCGCCCGAACTCTTCAGCTATGGCTGAGTCGGTCATGACATAAAAATTCTTTCTGCTCATCGTTTCTCTGTTTCTCCTATAAACAGCAATAATTTGATGCTAGAATCTATATAAAACTCATAAGCCTTATTTTACTGATGGTTAGAGTTAAAGCAAGAGGGATATTGAACGGCAATTAATGTTGACTTCGGCTATTTTTTTTCCTCAACTCTGTATGAGTGAATAGTTCTCAGGATTATTGCCGCGCCGATAAGTACGGAGAGTACGGGCAGAAGCCATAATATGACGCTGAATCCTCTGGGCGGAGGGGATGCGAGAATCGTTTCTCCATAACTGGAAACAAAGTAATCCATTATTTCTTCTTTCGTGTTTCCTTCAAGCAGCTTTGTCTTTATGACAGCCCTCATGTCCCGGGCAAGCTGGGCGTTTGACTCCGCGACGCTCTGTCCCTCGCACACAGGACACATGAGTTCTCCTGAGATTTCGGCAACCTGGTCTTCAAGGGTGTCCGCATCCACGTGGAAGGCGATAAGGGTTAGGGACAAAAAAAGCCACGTGCCAAGGGTTTTGCGAAAAAGAGAGTTCACTGGTTTTCAATCCCCCTGTTCTGACTGTTGTATGGAGTCGCGTTTTCGATATAGCCTATGACCATTTTCTCCGTAAGCGGTCCCCTGTGCCTGCCGGTTATGATACCGTCGGGATTTACGAAGAAGGTCTCCGGAACTCCTCCGACTCCATAATCCAGGTGTATTCTGTTTTCCGGGTCATAAATGTTGACGAAAGTTCCTCCGAAAGACTTTATGTATTCCTCAGCGTTTTTCCTGTCATCCATTATGTTTATTCCTATGAATTCCACCTGTTTGCCTGAAAGCGACATGTAGATCTTCTCAAGTATCGGGGCTTCCTCTCTGCAGGGATGGCACCAGGATGCCCAGAAATTCACAAGCAAGGTCTTTCCCCGAAAATCCGAAAGTTTTACTTCCTCGCCGTTAAATGATTCCAGCACGAACTCCGGCGCGGGGTTTCCCACAAGCTGGGAAGGGGTCTCGATATTCTCCTTTTCTGAAAGCCCGTTCCAGAGCGTGTAGGCAAGCAGTGCTATAATAGAGACAGCGAGAATTCTTGAGACCGCATTTGACACTTTCATACAAAGACCCCGGTTTTTCTAGCCTTAAATTTTGTTTTGGTTATCATTCCTGAAACTGCCCTTTTATTATAATAGATTTTCATGAAAAAACTCATAATTGTATCCAACAGGCTGCCGACAACTGTACGGGAGGAGAACGGAAAGCTTTCTTTTGAACCGAGCGTGGGAGGTGTGGCTACTGGCCTCAGTTCCTTGAATACGGATTACGAAAAATGCTGGATAGGATGGCCGGGGATAGATTACGAGAATCTCTCGCAGGAGCAGATTACGGATGTGGAAGGGCGTCTTAGAAAAGAAAACTTCTATCCTGTAAACCTCAGCACTGAAGAGGTAAAGGACTATTATCAGGGTTTCTGTAACGAGGTGATATGGCCTATCTTCCATTATTTCGTCCAATACGGAACTTATAAAAAAGAGTTCTGGGAATCATACATAAGGGTGAACAGCAAATTTGCCAGTGCCATACTCGACGTAGCCAGTGAAGGGGATTACATCTGGGTTCATGATTATCATCTGATGCTCGTTCCCGACCTTGTCAAAAAACAGCTGCCTGATTCAAGTATCGGTTTCTTTCTGCACATTCCTTTTCCGTCTTCTGAGATTTTCAGACTTATTCCATGGTGCCGTGAAATAATACAGGGGCTTACCGGGGCTGATCTGATAGGCTTTCACACTTTTGATTACGTAAGGCATTTTGCCGAAAGCGTAAGGAGAATACTTGGACACGAGCATTCCCTCGGACGTTTTATCATAGGGGAAAGAGAGATAAGAACCGATACTTTTCCAATGGGAATCGATTATGAGAAATTCTCCTCCGCGGCGAAGAATCAAAGCATTCAGAAAAGAAAAGACGAGTTCAGAGATCTTCTGGGAACTGACCGGAAAATTATCCTATCCATAGACCGCCTCGATTACTCAAAAGGAATTCCGGAGAGACTCAGGGCCTTTGACCTTTTCCTTGAAAAAAACCCTAAGATCAGGGGCAAGGTGGTTCTTTTACTTGTCGCGGTGCCTTCAAGAACGGAAGTGGTTCACTACAAGATACTCAAAAACGAAGTTGATAATCTGGTCGGCGCAATAAACGGTCGCTACGGAACAATCGGCTGGAACCCTATTCACTACATGTACAGATCTTTTGGTTTCGAGGAACTGATTTCCCTTTACCTGACAGCGGACATTCTTTTCATTACTCCACTTCGTGACGGCATGAACCTAATTGCCAAGGAATATGTAGCCGCGAGACGGAATAAAGCCGGTGTGCTTATACTCGGTGAGATGGCCGGAACTGCCCAGGAGCTGAGCGAGGCCATAATCATAAACCCCAATGACCTCGAAGCTACTTCCCGTGCACTGGAAACTGCCCTTGGCATGACCAAAACGGAGCAGAAAAGCCGTATGAAAACGATGCAGAGACGTCTCAGCAGATACGATATCAGGACATGGACGGCGGACTTCATGGAGAGGCTTGACGAAACAAAAGAAAGACAGCTTAAGATGTTTGCACGCCGGCTGGGCCCTGAAATAACAAGTGAGCTGGTTGAAAAATACAGGGTGAGCAAGAGGTGTCTTTTTCTGCTTGATTACGATGGCTCTCTTGTATCTTTCAAGAATAATCCGCAGGATTCAAAGCCTGACCCGGAGCTTTATTCCGCACTTGGGGTTCTTTCTGCGAGAGAAAAAAACGAGCTTGTCATCATAAGCGGCAGGGACAGAGAGACTCTTACCAGATGGCTTGGAGGCGTGACAGACGGTCTTGCGGCAGAACACGGTCTTTGGGTAAGACGCGGAAGGTGGAGGATGTCCGATACTGCTCCGGAGGGATGGAAGGACGAAATAAGCTCCATACTGGAAGTGTTTGTCGACAGGACTCCCGGGTCTCTTATCGAGGAGAAAAATTTTTCCCTGGCTTGGCACTACAGAAAGGTGGACCCGGCGCTTTCAATCGTGAGGGTAGGGGAACTTAAGGATATGCTCTCACACATAACGGCGAATCTTGAGATCGGTGTGCTCGAGGGAAACAAGGTTGTGGAGATTAAAGGTTCCTCCATAAACAAAGGAAAGGCTGCTGCTCAGTGGCTCAGGGCAGAAAAATGGGACCTTATCATATCAATAGGAGACGACTGGACGGATGAGGACATTTTTGAGGAGCTCCCAGAAGAGGCCTATTCTATAAAGGTAGGTTTCGGGCCGTCAAAAGCCAAATACAGGGTCCGGTCGACCGTCGAAGCAAGGGACCTTCTTTTTTCGCTGGTGGAAGCAACACGCGAGATGTAAATCCATCTTCTGAAGCGATAAAAAACAGGAAAGAGAGATAATGGAATTTGTAAAAATTACAGGCACGGAAATCAATTCGTCGAGAATAGGTCTTGGGACTTGGGCGATGGGAGGATGGCTCTGGGGAGGAAGTGACAGGAAAGAGTGCGTGAGGACGATATACAAGGCGTTTGATAACGGGGTGAACCTGATTGACACCGCTCCGATTTACGGCTTCGGTCTTTCAGAAGAGATTGTTGGAGAAGCAGTTTCTCAGAGTGGAATAAGGGATGAACTGGTAATAGCGACGAAAGTAGGGCTTGAGTGGGAAAGGGGAGGCATATTCAGAAATTCCCTCCCGGAGAGAATACGCAAGGAAGTTGACGATTCCCTTAGAAGACTGCGCACCGACTGGATAGATCTTTATCAGGTTCACTGGCCCGACCCTCTTACCCCTGTTGAAGAAACCGCGGGAGCCTTGGCGGAACTTCTTCAAGGCGGAAAGATAAGGGCTGTTGGAGTAAGCAACTATTCGGTTGAGCAAATGGAGGCTTTCCGCTCCGTGTGCCCACTTAACTCGAATCAGCCTCCTTACAATCTTTTCGAGAGAGGAATTGAGGAAGACGTGCTCCCCTGGTGCGAAGAGCAAGGGGTTACGATGCTTCTCTACGGGGCTTTGTGCAGAGGGCTTCTGGGCGGGAAGCTAAAGACAGACTCAGAGTTTCCTGGGGATGACATAAGAAATTTTGATCCCAAGTTTCAAAAACCAGTCTATGATAATTATCTCAGCGCGGTTGAAAAACTGGGGGAACTTGCCTCGCAGCGTTTCGGAAAAAATGTGCTCGAACTCTCCGTCAGGTGGGTTCTTGACAAGTGCGGAAACGATATCGCACTCTGGGGAGCTAGGCGCCCGGGGCAGCTCGATGACATTGCAGGCACTGTAGGGTGGACGATAGACGATGATTCAATGAAGGAAATAGATGCGATACTCGATACTTTCGTCCCGAATCCCATAGGTCCAGAATTCATGGCTCCCGGTCCGAGACCTCTTTAGCTTTATTGGAAGTTCTTTATGTCTTCAAGGCGGATTTCCGAAACACTCTTCCTGAAAATATCAGCCTGAGGGTAGTCTTCGATGGCTATTCTCGGGTCGGGCACTGCGATGCAACGCATGCCGGCATCCTTAGCTGACACTATGCCGTTTATGGAATCTTCAATCGCAACACATTCTCCGGGGTTAACACCGAGGCGTCTTGCGGTTTCAAGATATATATCGGGGTGAGGTTTTCCTTTTTCCACGCAGTCCCCGGAAACTTTTATTCTAAAAGTGTCTGCAAGAGAGAATTTATTGAGAACGAACTCTATTACTTTCATCGGAGAGCCTGAAGCGAGAGCCGTTTTTATGTGTTCTTCGCCGCTTAAGATTTGCAGGATTTCGGGAATCCCGTCGGTAAGCCTGAGCTCCTTTTCGTAAAGTTCAAGAAGAATTTCAAGACGGGTACGGAGAATTTCATCGGGGGATTCATCAAGGCCGAAAGTTTCTTTGAGAAGTCTCACAGAGTCTTTCTGGTTAAGCCCCATGATTTTCTTTCTGTATTCCTTCCTGTAACTGTTGTTGCCTGCAAACCCCTTTTGCTTAAGCATAATAGACTCGCTTTTCTCCCACAGGGGTTCGCTGTCTATTATGACTCCATCCATGTCAAATATGACTGCTTTTATCAATGGATCAGATAGAGGCCGGAACTCTGGTGTTCGCAATGCCGAAGATAAGCGACCGACAGGTTGAGGTAATCTCGCAAAACGTCAGTTTCTCTTCTTAGAGAAGATCTTTTATCCTGTTTTCCAAGGACTGCTTGTAAGAATCGATATCGATCTTGATTCTGGAAACGCCGGTTTCCATCGCAGCTTGTGCAACCGCGACTGATTCCCATACCAAAACCCTGGGATCAAAGGGTTTGGGAACTATGTAATCCGGACCGAACTCAAACTTCTCGTTTCCATAGGCTTCAGCGACTTTTTCCGGTACGGGTTCTTTTGCAAGCGCTGCAAGGGAATACGCCGCCGCAACTTTCATCTCGTCGTTTATTTTTGTCGCCCTTACGTCAAGTGCTCCCCTGAAAATAAAGGGGAATCCCAGAACATTATTCACCTGGTTTGCGAAGTCGGACCGGCCTGTAGCCGTTATTATGTCGCTTCGGGCTTCCTTGGCGTCGACGGGAAGTATCTCGGGGTCGGGATTTGCCATGGCGA
Organism: Thermodesulfobacteriota bacterium; assembly: GCA_047518015.1. Classification (GTDB taxonomy): domain Bacteria; phylum Desulfobacterota_D; class UBA1144; order Nemesobacterales; family Nemesobacteraceae; genus Nemesobacter. Next base: position 24,702 of record JAKZRS010000059.1, read on the forward strand.
ATATTATCGGATTCTTTGCCATGCTCTTTACGTTGTCCTTGTTAATGGCTCCGCCGTTTGAAAGTCCTACGAATACATCGGCTCCGACCAAGGCGTCCCCTATGGTTCTCTTGTCCGTTTCAACAAGAAACCTTTCTTTCTGGGGATTAAGCCCCGCGTTTCTTCCCTTGTAGATTACGCCCCTGCTATCGCACATAATTATGTTTTCCCTTTTTGCCCCAAGCGCTATGAAGAACTCGGCGCACGCAATCGCGGACGCCCCGGCGCCGTTAAACGCCATTTTAAGTTCGCTCATCTTTTTCCCGGTAATCTCACAGGCGTTAAGGAGTCCTGCGCCCGATATTATCGCGGTTCCGTGCTGGTCGTCGTGAAAGACAGGTATGTCCATCTCTTCTTTCAGCTTGTCTTCAATGTAGAAACATTCCGGGGCTTTTATATCTTCGAGGTTTATGCCGCCAAAAGTGGGCTCAAGATATTTTACGGTCTTAATGAATTCGTCTGGATCCTCGGTGTCTATTTCAATGTCATAGGCATCGACATCCGCGAACTTCTTGAAAAGCACACACTTTCCTTCCATTACGGGTTTTCCCGCTAGGGCGCCCAGGTTTCCAAGTCCTAGTATGGCAGTACCGTTTGAAACTACCGCGACCAGATTCCCTCTGTTGGTGTATTCATAAGCCAGATCTGGATCTTTGGCTATCTCCCTGCAAGGCTCGGCCACTCCTGGAGAGTAAGCCAAGGAAAGTTCCCAAGCTGTATTGCAAGGCTTTGAGGGTACTACTTCAAGTTTTCCTTTTCTTCCGCTTCTATGATATTCAAGGGCGGCTTCCTTCATATCTTTTTCGCTATCGCACATTTGTAACCGATCCTCCATCGGGCGTTTTAAAAAGAAGAACTAATTATATACAGAGATAAGTTTTGTGCAATTGTGCTGGGAAATCAGCAACAGCAACAGCAGGATGATTGCGAGCAGCATCCTGAATCTTCACTCTCGGACATTCCCAAGTTTCCGTTACTACTGCCAAGCCCGAAGGTTGAGAACTGTTTCCCGATGTTCTTCGAGTCGCAACTCACACACTTTATGATTTCGCCGGAGTCAAGTACCAAGACTTCAAATTCCTCTCCGCAATCACAGCATTCAAATTCGTATAAAGGCATTTTTACCTCGACACTTATATTTAACCGTAAGAAATATAAAAAATATTTATTGGGAGTCAATAAAATTATGAGAAAGAGCGTTAAATTTTAATTTCTAAAAGCCGATTCAGCTCTATTGCCTTAGTGTCTTACGTTGATGATAATATATTATAAAGTATATTATCGTAATACTAAACAATACACTCTTGGAGGTTTTCATGGCAAGTTCAAAACTGATTTCATTTCGTGTGGATGAAGAGATTGCGAAACTTCTGGACCAGTTGGTAAAAGCGACTGACCGGTCTATGACATGGCACATAAAAGAGGCCTTAAGAAAGTATTTAGATCTGCATGCATGGCAGATCAAAGAAATCTGTAAAGGACTTCAAGACGGTGAGTCTGGACGGTTTGTTAATAATAAGGATGTTTCCCAGCGGCTCAGTTCATGGGGTAACGATAGCGAAGGTGAAGATCCCGCATGAAAATTCTTTGGACCACAAGTGCGGTACAACATCTTAAACATATACGCACTCACATAGGGGAGGGTGATCCTGAAACAGCTTCCAGAGTTGCAGGCTTGCTTTACAAAGCAGCCGAAGATCTTGGGGATCTCCCTTCAATTGGAGGATCGGGCCGTGTCCCCAATACGCGTGAACTGACAATTCCAGGGTTACCTTTCATCATGTGTTATACGGTGGAGGAGAACTGTGTGATAATTCTTGCGGTCATACACACATCACGCAAATGGCCCGAAAGTTTTTAACTGAGAAGTAGTTTTCTTTATCCCAGATCTACAGGATTACTAGACAAGTCTCTAGATTCCAGTCGGTCTGTTTAATTGATTCTTCTTATTCAAAGAAGTTTAAAACTTCTTCCAGAAGTCTATTCCCATTGCGTCAAATATTTTCTGGCCGTAGATATTTAGATAGTAAATTTCGTTTGAAAACATCATGATTCCTATTATTATCAGCCCCGAGCCTACAGCGTACTTGTAATATGGATAATATTTCCTGACGTTCCTAAAAGATTTCATAGCGCTGTTAAATGCGAGACCGACTAATATAAAGGGTATGCCGATTCCTAGTGAATAAACCGCAAGCAGCCCAACCGCGTTTAGTGTTCCTTCCACTGTGCTTGCGTAAAGGAGTATGGATCCGAGAATAGGTCCTACGCATGGTGTCCAGCCTAACCCAAACGCTAAGCCGAGAATATAGGTTCCGAAGAGATTTCTCCTTTCCCGTGAAAGGGAAATCTTTCGTTCTTTCTCAAAAAAGGGAATCTTCACGAGTTCCATTACGAATATTCCGAAAATGATTATGAATATTCCGGCTATTCTGAGTAAAAAAGTCTTGTTGCCGGAAACCATCCCCCCGAGCTGGGAGGAGAATGCGCCTAGGGAAACGAAGACGGTTGAGAATCCCAGTATGAATACGACGCTGGGTAAGATCACCCTTGAGAATTTTGATAAATCCCGACCGTCTGAAAGATCCTCATATGAAAGACGTGTTACTACCGAGAGATAACCCGGCATGAGCGGAAGAACGCACGGGGATAGAAACGCGATTATTCCGGCGAGAAAAGAAGCGACTATTCCCACATCTAGGATTTCGGAATTCATACCGGTTCCCCTTCTTTATTTTTCGAAAGAACTCGTTCTAGTCTACGCGCGAGCCCTTGGTCCCTTTTCATTATTTCCTTTACACTTATATCTTTTTCCTCGTCAATATCTGTGAGTTCCCTCATGATAGTATGGTGCAGACCATTTTCCCTCATGCGTTTTTCGGTTTCCTTAAATACGCGGGCAGTGCTCCACTGCATGTCCTCGAAAAGTGCGTTTGTTTTTCTGCAAAGCCCAAGGAGATAATAACCTCCGTCGGTCGCCGGACCCAAAACCGCTTCAAATCCCCCTCCCGAAAGCAGTGAAAAAGCAGTTTCCACATCCTCTTTAGTTATCATGACGCAGTCTGTGCCTATGATAACGACATTTCTGAATCCCAGAGAAAAGCATTCTCCAAACGCGTGCGACATCCTCTGGCCGAGAGATTCTCCCTCCTGCGCGAAAAAAAAGGCTTCCCTGTCTCCTAGCCATTCAAGGACCTCTTTTCTTCTTTCTTCCGGAGTGTAGAAGAAAAAAGTTTCCCACTTTTTCGAATCCGAGAATGAATCGGCAATGAAACTTGCCATCTCGCGGTAAAGTTCCGTGGCTTGCCGGGCCCCTATGTTTTTGGCTAGACGCGTTTTTACTTTTTTCGTTTCCGGATACTTAAGAAAAACGATCAGGGCGTTATCGTTTTTTTGCGACATTCCGTAAAGCCTTGGAATCAGGATACCGTCTGGCCGCCGCAACTGCTTCCGGCACCGGCGGTGCAGCCGAAACAGTGAACACCGAATTTTATCTTTCTCTTTATTACCTGGCGCAGGTCGAAATTGAATATGGTCAGCCCTCCGTTACAGTCCTGAGCCTGCATCTCGAGCATCTGGTTAAAGTCGCAGTCGTAGATTTTTCCGTCGTGACTTACGCTGATCAGGTTTCGGCACATTATGGCGTCCACTGCTTTGGGATTAAAGGCGTTTACCAGCTTTTCAATGTATTCCTCGTAGGCATCCTCTCTTTTTAGCTCCTTTTCAAACCTGTTGATCGGCATATTGGTTATGGTGTACAGATTATCGAACCTTATGCCGTAGTTTCTTTTCAGTTTTACCTTAAAGTCCGCTTCAAGGCTTTTCTGGTCCGGGGGAAGAAAAGTCCCGACGGGGTTATATACCAGATTAAGTTTAAGTTCTCCGTCCCCGTAGCCTTCACTGTTAAGCATTTTTAGCGATTCTATGCTTTTTTCAAAAACTCCTTTTCCTCTCTGCTTGTCAGTAAAGTAGCTGCTGTAATATGGAAGTGAGGATATGACTTCGACTCGGTTTTCGGCGAAAAACCCCGGTATGTACATTTTCTCCTCTCCTGTCCGGGGGTTTCCATCGAGGGTAACGGTCAGATTGTGTCTTACCATTACGTGTTTACCAAGGCTTCTGGCTTCCCTTACGAAGTAGTCAAAATGGGGGTTTAACTCCGGAGCTCCTCCGGTCAGGTCAAGATTTCTTATGCAGTCGTTTTCACTTAATATTTCAAGACATCTGTCTACGCCCTCAAGGCTCATCTGCTCCGTTCTCCAGGGCGAGGCATCCACGTGACAGTGAGTGCAGGTCTGGTTGCAAAGCTTGGTTATGTTTACCTGCAGGGTTTCTACCATAACGGGGTCAATGTCGAGACCTTGGTCGATCACTTTGTGGGAAAAATTGTGATTGTTTACTTTCGTTTTTTCTTCAGTTCTTGTTGTTCGACTCATTTTGAAACCATCCGGCGCTTCGGATTCCCTAATCCGCGTTTTTTCCTAGACCACGGCATACAGTTTGGAAGCTTCCGAGATTTTCCTGCGAGGCCAGTTCGCTTCCCGTTTGTGTTGCTAGAGGGCACGGTTTTTTTTCAACGTGTTGTGCATCTGAATCGCATGGATGAGTTTTATGCCTGCCGACATTGAGGCGGCGACATGTACGGCTTCGGTCATCTGCTCCGGGTCCGCTCCCGTCTCCAAACACTGCGTCGTGTACGCGTCTATGCAGTAAGGACATTTCTCGGTGTGCGCCACGGCCAAGGCTATAAGAGCCTTCTCCCTTTTTGTAAGCGCTCCCTCTTCGCCTGTTGCGGAGTTATAATACTGAAAAAACTTGTCCATGAGATCTTCTCCGAACTCTCCGATCTCGGAAAACCTCTTGAGATCCTCGGGGTTATAGTAATCCATTTTTCTTTTTCTCCCGTTTCTGTGTTCTGCACAGATTCTCTTCAGTAAAATACCACAATCCCGTCTTATTCACACAGGGACAAGAAAATTGATCCTGCCTTAAACTGCCTTTCAACCGTTCAATCAGTATCGGGGGCGGATAAAACAACACAGCCGTCTCAATCCGATCTTTTGCGTCTTCGCTTGTTCCGAGCTTTTCTGAAAACAAGGGAATTATGAGCCGGAGAGACAGCGGTGCTTAAGTATGGCGGTGAGGGAAAAGCTTCAAAAAATATACACATAAGCTTTGACGGGCTTGAGATAGAGACCCGAGGGAATCAGACTGGGTCAGGCACGACGGCGGCTAAAGACACGCCTGCCCTTATTTCAGAGACCAATCCGCGGCATGAAATGATCCCGCGACTGGCCGTTTTGTTGATTGAGATCGGTTTCGCTTTCTTTAATTTTTGTATTTGCGAAAGATTCAGGATATCGTCAATGTTTGTTAAGAAATGCTGTTGCTTCTGCTGTTTCATAGTGTTATTATGCATATGTAACAAAAATTCGCAGGGATCTTTTTATGATACATCAATTTCATATCTCTAATTTTCAATCTATCCGGGAAAAAATATCCATTGATTTCCGTGTTCCCGGTACAAGCCCCGAGCTGTCCTGCCTTCGGAGAAGTCCGTCGCGGCCCGATGCCCGGCTTCCAAGTGTAATCGCGCTGTTCGGACCTAATGGTTCAGGAAAGACGACACTGTTGCGTTCCCTAGTCTTAACTCTGGGTTTCGTTGCGAATTCGTATGAACAGCCGGGCTACGTTAAGAGCTTCATCCCGTTTCTTACTGTAGAAAAGACGAATTATCCTACGCGGGTTGAGGTATATATTGACGGGAAATGGCTCTCTTCGGGCAACGGCGACAGTTTTCTTTACCGATATACTCTTGAGATCGCCAGAGATGTCATCAGTCTCGCAAGTCCTGTCGTCGCGTATGAAGCGATTCATGTTTTCCCGAAAGGAAGGCCTTTCAGGTTGCTTGAGAGGCATCGGAATCACCCAATCTATATCGCTAAAGAGTTAGGGGTAAGCCAGAGGGATGATCGCCTCATGTCTGTTCCACCGGAGGCTTCGGCAATCTCAACGCTCGGAAAAATGGGAGTAGGACCGTTTCCCAGGCTCACTCAGGATCTCCGCAACATGTCAACTAATGTAGCGGGTTCTGACCCATGGAGGCCGGACACAGATTCGATAATTCGTTTGTATCGTGATAAACCCGAACTTGTAGCCGCGGTTTCGGAAAAATTGCAACGTTTCGACCTGGGAATTGACGGCCTGGAGATAATACCGGTATCCGATAAACAATCGGGAATGGTTTTCAGACATCACGGCCTAGCCGTGCCTGTCGTGCTTCATGCCGAGTCGGCGGGCGCACGCCATCTGGCGCATATATTTCCCCTGCTTGAATACGTTCTCAGAACAGGAGGCCTTGCGATCATGGATTCCCTTGACTCCAATTTTCACACGGAACTTGCCTTGGAGGTTCTTAACTGGTTCCGGGCAGAGGAAACCAACCCGAACAAAGCTCAGTTGATCTGCTCGCTGCACAATCCGTCCATCCTTGACGACTTGGAAAAAGAAGAGATTTACATAGTCGAGAAGGACGGTGATGGCGTTACGCGTGCGTACGGCCTGCGCGACATTCAGGGTCTGCGCCGCGACGTAAGCCTTCAGAAACAATACCGCGGCGGATACTTGGGAGGATTGCCTGTCTTCGGCTGATGCATGGTCCGACAACGTTCACGGTTCCCCAAACGAAAACGTGTTTTTATCGGTGCGGAAGGAGAGAGCGAACGCTCGCTTGCCAAGTGGCTTAATGTCCTCTGCGATGAGCAAGGTCTTAGCTTCCACCTTGATATCGTTGTCTGCGGTGGTGGAGACAGCCTTGCGGTTACCAAACACGCGGTTCGCGAATATCGCAGCCGCGAGCGACTCTACGGATCGTTTTCAACTGCGTGGATTCTCCTTGATTACGACCGCCTTGAACAGGACACGCGGTCCGGACGTAACCCTAGGCCGGAAGCGGATACCGAGAACCTGAAGCTGGTTTACCTGAAACCGAATATTGAGGGGATGCTGCTGAGATTCCATCCTGGTCAGGAAAAGCAATTGTCAACGGCGAATAACGCGGAACGAAAACTGCGGAAATTCTGGCCGGAATATCATAAGCCGGCGTCCGCTGAGAAATTGCGGAAACGCTTCGGAATCGAAGATATCAGGCGTGCCGCGCGGCACGATAGCGACCTGCGATGGATGCTGGAAAAACTCACCCTGTGGGATGGGGAGTGAATTTACACGGGAAATGTTCCGCGAAAACCTGTAAAATGTTGTTGCATCTCAGAGTTGGATGGGTGTGTGGAAGAAATCACCGTACGGGAAGAAGGCAGCCGTTTTCATGCGGAAAACAGTCCTGATTCGGGCTCAACCTAAGTTCTGAACAGGAAGAAGTGGCGAAATTGAGTGAAAGTTTCGTTAAAGGAACTGACGTAAAACTCGTGATATTCCCGTGCGTCAGTATCTGATGCCGTCAGGTCAGCACGGTGAAACCCTATTGGTTGGGAACAATATTCTGTGAATCGGGAAAACAGAATGATAAAAGCGGTTATATTCGATTTTGACGGGGTGATAGCAGACAGCGAACCGCTCCACCTAAGAGCCTTTCAAAAGATCGTGGAAACGCTTGGATTAGAGCTCTCGCCCAGAGACTACTACTTGCGGTATCTTTCTTGTGATGACAAAACTTTTTTCAGGAAGTTTCTTGAGGATAACGGACAACGTTACGTAGAGCGGGAGATTGCGCGTCTTGTCAGAGAAAAAGGCATCTGTTTTGAAGAGATGATGGGGGAGGACATAAGAATTTTCCCCGGGGTTATCGAGTTCCTGAAAAACATCCAAGGCAAATTTCACGTGGCGATAGGTTCGGGCGCGTTAACCGAAGAGATTAATTTCATACTCAGGAGTAAGGGTCTTTCCGAGTTTTTCGGTTTTGTCATAGGAGCCGACGATACGAAAAACCCAAAACCATCCCCCGAGGTTTACCTTAAATGTCTTGCGAAACTCAGAAGCGATTATGACGGCGCCTTAACTGCCGGGCAGTGCGTTGTGTTTGAAGATTCTCCCCACGGCGTCTTGGCGGCCAAGAGAGCGGGGATGAAATGTATCGGGATTACCAACTCCTGTGCCGGTGGTGAACTTGAGCTTGCCGATCGGGTAACCGGAAGTTTTTTTGAAATCATTGAGGATTTCCCCGAGGTGTTCAAGATGTTCTAAACAGGAGCCTGTTTTAATATCGATACACCACAAAATCAATGTGCGCGGGGTATATCTACGAAGAGTGCTGGGGTTTGTTTGCAGAGAATAATTCCGGGATATGATAAGAAGAGGATTTACAAGGAATTAAAAATTAAACCAAACTTGCCGACAATACTTTGAATATAACCCCACCTTCCCGCAGACTCTCTTTTAATGCTTTTTCTTCTGCCTGCGTTTCAACTCCTCTATCTTCTCCACCCAAGCACCTTAACTTGAGCCTGTATAGCGGTAGTGGTATATTCTTTGCCCGAGTGCGTGGGGCAGCACCCGATATTGAGTTCACTGCGTTTCCATGCGTTCATATACATCCCGACGTGTTAATTTTGGAGAGAAAATATGGATAAAACCCAAGACACCGTAAAGTGCCCGGTAATCCACGGCATAAGCAGTTCAAAGTTGACCGGCAGCATAGCTAACCAGGGCTGGTGGCCAAATCAGCTCAATCTGAAAATCCTTCACCAGAACTCTTCTCTTGTGGACCCCCTGGGCGAGAAATTTGATTACGCGGCGGAGTTTCAGACTCTTGATCTTGAAGCGGTGAAGCAGGATCTCTACGCGCTTATGACGGACAGCCAGGATTGGTGGCCCGCGGACTACGGTCATTACGGGGCGCTTTTTATCCGTATGGCGTGGCACAGTGCGGGAACCTACCGAATCCACGACGGGCGCGGCGGAGCACGATCCGGCACGCAGCGTTTTGCGCCTCTGAACAGTTGGCCCGACAATGCGAATCTCGACAAGGCTCGCAGGCTTCTATGGCCGATAAAGAAGAAATACGGCCGCAAAATCTCTTGGGCGGACCTTATGATTCTCGCTGGCAACTGCGCTCTTGAGTCCATGGGGTTTAAGACGTTCGGTTTTGCCGGCGGGCGCGAGGACGTATGGGAGCCGGAAGAGGATATCTACTGGGGTCCTGAGACCGAATGGCTGGGCGATGAACGTTACAGTGGCGACCGCGAGCTTGACAATCCTCTGGGCGCCGTGCAGATGGGACTTATCTACGTCAATCCCGAAGGACCCAACGGCAAGCCCGACCCGCTTGCCGCGGCACACGACATCCGCGAAACCTTCAGGCGCATGGCTATGGACGATGAAGAAACTGTCGCCCTGATTGCAGGCGGACACACATTCGGCAAGTGTCATGGTGCCGGAGACGCGGCCTGCGTTGGTCCCGAGCCAGAGGCTGCCGGCATTGAGGAGCAGGGTCTCGGATGGACGAGCAAGCATGCGAGCGGACACGGCGCTGATTCCATAACAAGCGGTCTTGAGGGCGCATGGACGCCCAATCCGACGGCATGGGACAATGGCTTTTTCGACATGCTTTTCGGTTATGAGTGGGAACTTACCAAGAGCCCCGCGGGTGCCTGGCAATGGAGTGCAAAGGATGTGGTTGACAAAGATCTTGCCCCCGAATCAAACGGGTCCGGAAAACGGATTCCAACGATAATGGCGACCACTGATCTCTCGCTGCGTGTGGATTCTGTGTATGAACCGATCTCGCGCCGCTTTCACGAAAACCCGGATGAATTTGCCGAGGCGTTTGCAAAGGCGTGGTACAAGCTTACCCATCGTGACATGGGTCCTTACTCCTGCTGCCTCGGACCACTGGTTCCGGACGAGCCTCAGATCTGGCAGGATCCGGTGCCGGCTGTTGATCATGAACTTATCGAAACAGAGGACATTGCGCTTCTGAAAAAACAGATACTTGACCAGGGGCTTTCGATCCAGAAGCTGGTTCGGGCGGCATGGGCTTCAGCTTCCACCTTCAGGGGCACCGACCGTAGGGGAGGCGCCAACGGCGCGCGTATCAGGCTTTCTCCCCAGAAGGACTGGGATGCCAACGACCCCGAAGAACTCAGCAAGGTGTTGTCTTCATTGCTGGCCGTTAGGGAGCGTTTTAACAAAGCGCAGACGACCGGGAAATGCGTTTCGCTTGCGGATCTCATAGTGCTCGGCGGCTGCGCTGCAGTCGAAAAGGCGGCGGAGGCCGCAGGGTATTCGGTGAATCTTCCCTTTACGCCTGGCCGCACGGACGCCACTGAAGAGCAGACAGATGCGGCTGCCTTTGATGTGCTTGAACCGAAAGCGGACGGCTTTCGCAATTATATCGCAGCCGGTCAGCAGCAGTCGCCGGCTGAACTTCTGATCGACAAGGCGCACCTGCTGACGCTTACCGCGCCTGAGATGGCTGTGCTGCTCGGCGGCATGCGGGCACTCGATGCAAACGCCGGAGGGTTGCGACATGGAGTGTTTACAGACAGGGTCGGAACGCTGAGCAACGACTTCTTTGTTAACCTGCTTGATATGTCGACTGAATGGGAGCGCTCCGCTGATTCTGAAGGCGTCTATGAAGGCCGTGACAGAGCGACTGGCGAGATCAGATGGACTGCTACCGAAGCTGATCTCATATTCGGGTCCAACTCACAGTTGCGGGCGCTTGCAGAAGTTCATGCATGTGATGATTCGGAGGAAGCTTTTGTGCGGGATTTTGTTGCTGTCTGGACCAAGGTTATGAACCTTGATCGCTTTGATATTTCCTGATTCCGAATCAGCGAAAAATCACAAGTTGCAGGGCAGCAAGTGCCGTTTTAATATCGAGGTTTTTGCGTTTATACTCTGATATCATGAGTGGAAAGTTGTTTGTGATCTCTGGTCCGTCGGGAAGCGGGAAAACAACCCTTGTCACCCGTATTCTCTCAAGTGTCGAGAACCTCAGTTTTTCCGTTTCTTATACCACAAGGTCGATGCGCGAAGGGGAGGTCAGCGGAAAACACTACGAGTTTGTTTCGAGAGAAGCATTCCAGGATATGATCGGACGGGATTTTTTTGCCGAGTGGGCGGAGGTGCATGGACATTTTTACGGTACGCCGAGAGCAGATATCGAAAGGCGGATAAAAACGGGGGACGATGTAATTCTGGACATAGATGTACAGGGAGCAAGAAGGTTAAGGGGAGTGTTTGACGATGCGGTTTTCATATTCGTTGTTCCTCCGTCTCTTCGGATTCTTGAGCAAAGACTCAGGGGCAGAAAGTCGGAAAAAGACAAGGATATTTCCATTCGTCTCGGGATTGTTAAACAGGAAGTAGAATGCTCAAAGTGCTATGATTATATTATAATCAATGACGAGATGGATGCTGCGGCAAAGAGAATTGAGGCTGTTATCCTTTCGCAAAGAGACGGCAATGGAGAGGACCACCGCCAGCGGATTCTTGCCGTCGCCCGGGATGCGAGAAGGGAGAATGTATACGGCCCCTCTTTTCTCGGAAAGTTCGGGCTTAAGTGAGGTGTTTGCGCTTCTGTGATCAGGTTAAACGATATCATTGACAAAGTCAGCGACTACTCGGATATCGCGAACGGAGATCTTGACTTCATAAAAAAGGCCTACGTGTATTCGGCCAAGGTTCACTCCGGCCAGAAAAGAGTTTCGGGAGAGCCCTACCTGAGTCATCCTCTCGAGGTTTCCTTTGTACTCGCAGACTTGAAACTTGATGTTCCCTCCATAGTCACCGGCCTTCTTCACGACACGATAGAGGACACCCTGGCGACCCGCGAGGAAATCGAGCGGCTTTTCGGAGAGGAGATAGCTTTTCTCGTTGACGCCACCACGAAGATAAGCCGCCTTCCCCATGTCTCCGACGTGGAAAAACAGGCCGAAAGCTTCCGCAAACTGATACTCGCCACGGCGAAGGACATAAGGGTTGTTTTCATAAAACTCGCAGACAGGCTCCATAACATGAGAACCCTTGAGTACCTGCCTGAGGACAGACGGAAAAGAATCGCCGGCGAGACTATGGAGATTTACGCGCCGCTTGCCCACCGCCTTGGGATAAACTGGATCTCGGTTGAACTTGAGGATCTGGCGTTTCAGTTCTCAGAACCCGGCGAATACGAGCGTATTTGCGAAACCGTGTCCACGAAGAAAAAAGATTGGGAGAAATACACCAACGAAATCGCCTCGCTTATCACCAAGAAGATGGAGGAATTCGGGGTTCGCGGCGATGTTTCCTGGAGGTTCAAGCATTTATACGGCATCTACACCAAGATGAAAAAGGGGAACATAAGCCTGCACAATATTTACGATATCCTGGGCTTTCGGATTGTTACCAAGACTGAAAACGAATGCTACCAGGTTCTGGGCACTGTACATTCCTTGTGGAAACCGATTCCGGGGAAAATAAAAGACTACATAGCTCTTCCCAAGGCCAATAATTACCAGTCACTTCATACCGCCGTAATAGGGCCGTTTGGAGAACAGATGGAGATCCAGATACGAACGGAGCAGATGCATCGGATTGCTGAATACGGAGTTGCGGCTCACTGGAGATACAAGGAAGGAAATTCAGTAGAAAACGGAAACGAAAAAATCTACTCAAACCTTCGTCATCTGGTTGAGCTAAAGGACATAAAAGACTCAACGGAGTACCTTGAAGCCATAAAAGGAGAACTCATACTGGATGTAGTATACGTCTACACCCCTAACGCGGATCTCATCGAGTTTCCCGTGGGTGCGACTCCGGTTGACTTTGCCTATTCAATTCACACCGATATAGGGAATCACTGCTCACAGGCTTTTGCTAACCGTAAACTGGTGCCCCTTGACTATAAGCTGAGAACGGGGGACATGGTGGAAGTCGTGACTTCCAAGGACAAGATTCCCAACAGACAGTGGCTTGATTTCGTTGTAACTTCAAAAGCCAAGAACAGGATAAGGAGCTGGCTGAGACAGGAGGAAAACCGCAGGGCCGAGCAGGTGGGAGAGGTGATAACCCGAAGGAAATTCGCAACGAAAGGGCTCAACCTGCGTAAGATGCTTGAAAAGAAAAAGCTTGACGAATCCCTGGTGAAACTTCAGTTTTCGGGAATAAAGGATTTTTACAGAGCGGTCGGATTTGGCAACGCCGCGGTAAACGATCTTCTTAAGGTAATGCATCCCAGAAAATTCGCCGAGGGCGCCGAGAAGAACCAGAGAATAAAAAGCATAATAAACAGGATTTCCAAGGACGAGTACAAAGACGCGGTGCTCGTCAAAAGATATGACAACATTCTTATAAAGTTCGGCAAGTGCTGCAACCCTGTTCCCGGGGAAAGGATCATAGGTTTCATAACCAGAGGCAGAGGGATAACCGTGCATTTGTACAATTGCCCAAAATTGCTTGAAGTCGCTCCTGAAAGGAGAATAGAGGTTGCCTGGAACGATGAATATCCGGGGCGGATACCGATCGGTCTTTTGGTGAGATGTGAAAATAGAAAAGGTATACTCTCCGAACTCACAAGTACGGTCTCAGGTCTGAACGTCGATATTGTCAGGGCTGATATAAGCGAAGATAAGATTGGACAGGGAGACGCGAGGTTTGAGGTGGCGGTGGAAAACATTGCGCAACTTGAAAAACTTATTGAATCGCTTAAGAATCTTGTGGGAGTTATCTCGGTTGAGAGATTAACGGAAACCCCACACCCGCAACTGAGTGATGTGAACTGAGACGGCGCCTGAGTGCACTCCGGACATTTTTGCCATGATCGTAACCTGGATCAAAAAGAAGCTTGCCATAAGAAGTTCAAAGAAACTCATACGTACCGTAAGGGGCATCATACGGAAAAAAAGGATGTTTCTCGCTCCCAGAGAGGCCGATCACGCCGAAGCAAGAATACTTGCGTGTGAAGAGGCGATTGAGCGGGATTCCCTGCACGAAATAAGAGCGTCAAGAAAAGCCCTTGAGATTTTTTTCAACGACAATCTGAGATCCTACGGTAAATCTGCTGTGCGGCAGAATGTAGAAGCCATAGTGATAGCCGTAGCACTCGCTCTGGCCATAAGAGCTTTTGTACTCCAGCCTTTCAAGATTCCTTCGGGTTCGATGCTTCCAACGCTTCTTGTGGGTGACCATATCCTGATAGACAAGTTTGTCTACGGAACCAGAGTTCCTTTTACCAACAAGATATTTTTTCCTTTCTCCAAAATTGATCGCGGCGATATCGTGGTTTTCAAACTCAATGAAGATAATGCAACGGGTTTTCCTATGCTCGGCAAAGGAGCTTTCTACGTAAAAAGAACCGTGGGTATTGCGGGGGACGAGATAGGCATACGCGGCAGAGAAGTTCTGCTAAATGGCAGGGCGGTTGCGCAGACCTACTCCGGGAATTACGAGTATCCGGACCAGAAATTCTTTTCTGTTGCCGACAGATACGAGCAGTCGCTTTCCGGAAAAAATTTCAGCGTTTTATATAAAAAGGGGAACAGTTCCACGACGAGCGGAAAAATGAGCTTTCCCCTCGTTGTTCCCAAAGGCAGGATTTTTGTCATGGGTGACAACAGGGACAACAGTTACGACAGCAGGTTCTGGGGATTTGTGCCGGTGGAAAATGTTTACGGCAAGGCGTTTATGATTCATTGGTCATGGAATCTTTCTGACCCAGGGCTGGTAAACAAGGTAAGGTGGCAAAGAATTTTTTCTGGAATCGAGTGAATTTATCGATTGTTTTATTGGAAAAACGGTATGAAGACATCTTTAAGCGGGCACTGCCAATGACCCCGGGTTCCGGCTGCGCGCAAAACCCACTTTTAATAACTGCTCTACGGTGTATCCTCTTTGCGAATTATGGCGACGAAGAAAAAAATACTACCGCTTGAGAACAGAACTGAAAGCTTTTTCTCCAGCATCATAGACAACATACCGTCTGATAGACTAGACAGTCTGGTTGTCATAGGAATAAAGACAAGAGGAGAATATCTGGGTAAAAGGCTCGTTGAGCGTATAAGCGAGCGGACGGGAATAGACGTTACGTTCGGCACAATCGATATTACTCTTTACAGGGATGATTTCGAGAACAGGAAGAATTGGCCACGGCTGCGCAGAACCAGCATTCCTGACGATGTACAGGGGAAAAACATAATACTTGTTGACGATGTTCTCTACACCGGACGCACGGTGCGAGCCGCCATAAATTCAATTATGGATTACGGAAGGCCGGCTTCAGTCAAGCTCGCTGTGCTTGTAGACAGGGGAGGTAGGGAACTCCCGGTGCAGGCCGACTATGTGGGAATCAGTATCGAAACGTTAGATGACGAGATGGTCAAGGTTTACTTGGGGGAAGTGGACGGAAGGGAGGAAATTGAAATAATCCAAAAAGATGGTGTTTAGCAAAAAGCATATACTGGGTCTTGGAGAACTGTCGGCCGAGGAAATTAAAGTCATTCTCGACACCGCGGAGTCCATGAAGGAGATTTCCACTCGGGACGTAAAGAAAGTCCCGACTCTTAAGGGAAGGACTGTCGTGAACCTGTTTTTCGAACCCAGTACCAGAACCCGCGCGTCGTTTGAAATCGCTGAGAAAAGACTCAGTGCCGATGTTCTGAATTTCTCCGTTTCGCAAAGCAGCGTGGTAAAAGGGGAGAGCCTTTTGGATACTGCCAGGAATTTTGAGGCCATGGGCGCGAGCATAATGGTTATAAGGCATGGAATGTCCGGCGCGCCTTTCGTCCTGGCCCGTGAGATAGGCGCCTCAGTAATAAACGCCGGAGACGGTTCCCATGAGCATCCGAGCCAGGCTCTTATTGATATTTTCACGATAAGGGAGAAAAAAGGGAGAGTCGAGGGTCTCAATGTCCTTATTGTCGGGGACATTCTCAACAGCAGGGTCGCCAGATCCAACATTTTCGGGCTCCGAAAACTCGGAGCCAACGTAAGAATAGCTGGTCCGGCAACAATAGTTCCAGAATATTTCAGTGAGATGGGAGCGGAAATCTTTTATTCGCTTGAACATGCTATCGATAATGTGGATGTGGTGATAATGCTGCGCGTTCAGAGCGAGCGAAAGACTCTGGAATATTTCCCCTCATTAAGAGAATATTCGGGGCTCTACGGACTTACGAGAGAGAAACTGAAACTTGCCAAAAAAGACGCGATAGTGATGCATCCGGGTCCGATCAACCGGGGAGTTGAGCTTACTTCGGAAATAGCGGATGACCCGGGCGCCGTTATACTTGAGCAGGTGGCAAACGGAATTGCCGTCAGAATGGCCATGATATATCTTGTTGCCTTGGGAGAAAGTTTGTAGATGGGAGTGCTCATAAAAAACGGGCGTGTTATTGATCCTTCGCAGTCCCTTGACATGGTCTCGGACGTATATATCCATCAAGGCAGGGTAAAGGAAATATCAAAGCGCATAGACACCCCGCGCAAGTCCGACACCGTGATAGATGCTGGTGGGCAGATCGTGGCCCCCGGATTCGTAGATATTCACGTACATCTAAGAGAACCGGGCTATGAACACAAGGAGACCATAAAGACAGGTTGCCTTGCCGCAGCGGCGGGCGGCTTTACCTCCATAGTATGTATGCCCAACACAAATCCCATAAACGATAACGCTTCGGTGACCGAGTACATACTCTTAAAAGCGAGAACCGAAGGCATAGTCAATGTGTTTCCTATAGGTGCGATAACCAAGGGAGAGAAAGGAGACGAACTTGCTGAGATAGGCGAGATGTGTGAAGCCGGATGCGTGGGGATTTCCGACGACGGGATGCCGGTTACGGACTCAGGACTTATGCGAAAAGCCATGGAGTATGTAAAACCTTTCGGTATTCCGGTTATTACACACGCCGAAGATATCGGGCTTTCAGCGGGCGGCGTCATGAACGAGAGTTTCGTCTCAACCAAACTGGGTCTTCGGGGGATTCCAAACGCTTCGGAGGAGGTTGGAGTGGCCAGGGACATAATTCTCTGCGAACTCACGGGCACTCCTCTTCACATTTGTCATGTTTCCACCAAGGATTCCGTAAGACTTGTCCGGGAGGCGAAAAAAAGAGGCGCGAAGGTTACGGCGGAGGCGACTCCTCACCATTTCACTCTTACGGACAAGGAAGTATACGGTTACAACACCAATGCCAAGATGCATCCGCCGCTTAGGACCCAGGAAGATGTAGATGCTATAGTCGAGGGTATTGTCGACGGAACGATTGACGTGATAGCCACAGATCACGCTCCTCACAGCCAGGATGAGAAAAACGTTGAGTTCGACCTGGCTCCATTCGGTATAGTGGGTCTTGAAACCGCCCTTTCACTCTCACTTGAGCTTGTGGAAAAAGGGATTATTACCCTTGATGAGATGATAAAAAAACTTGCTGTTACTCCTTCCGAAATAGTGGGCATAGAAAGAGGGACACTTGCCCCCGGTTCAATCGCCGATCTCGTGGTGTTCGATCCCGGGAGGAGTCGCACGATAAAAACCGGAGAATTTTTCTCAAAAGGGAGAAACACCCCGTTTTCCGGGTGGGAACTCAAAGGGGTGGTAAGCAATACGATAGTTTCGGGAAAGGTCGTTTTCAGTCGCAACTAGGTTCTATTTTCTTGCGCAAGCCAGTTAGGCAAGTGGTTCCAACGCAATGGAAGACAAGCAATTCGAACTCAGAAAATCAAAGCTCAAAGAGCTAAGGGCAATGGGTGTTGACCCTTATTCAAACGGTTTTGCTCCGGAGCATACAACCGGGGAATTAATCTCTCTGCACGCTTTAAAATCTTCCGAAGAGCTTGAGGAAATGGGAGAGCTCTTCAGCTTGGCCGGAAGGATTGTTTCGAAAAGGGACTTCGGAAAAAGCGCTTTTTTCCATCTTTCAGACCGCACGGGGCGGATTCAGGGATTCATACAGAAAAACGCCGTTGACGAAAGAACCTTTACGCTGTTTCGCAAGCTCCTTGACATAGGGGATTTCGCTGGCGTCCGCGGAGAACTTTTTAAAACCAGAACCGGAGAGCTTACCTTAAGGGTCCGGGAACTTTTTTTTCTCACAAAAGCCCTGAGACCGCTCCCTGAAAAATGGCATGGTCTCCAGGACGTCGAGACAAGATACCGCCAGCGTTACCTGGATCTGATTGCTAACCAGAGAACCAAAGAAATTTTTCAAACAAGGTCGAAGGTGATAAATCTCATCAGAAGGTTTCTTGACGAAAGGGATTTTCTGGAAGTAGAGACCCCCGTGCTTCACCCTATCGCGGGAGGTGCTACCGCAAAACCTTTTATTACTCATCACAACGCTCTTGACATGGACCTTTACCTGAGAATAGCTCCCGAGCTTTACCTAAAAAGACTTGTCGTTGGAGGACTTGAGAGAGTTTATGAGCTTGGAAGAACATTTAGAAACGAAGGAGTTTCAACGAAACACAACCCTGAATTCACCATGATTGAGTTCTACCAGGCCTACGCTACTTACGAGCACCTTATGGATCTCATAGAGGAGCTTGTATGCTACGTGGTGAGCAATACGCTCGGAAGTACGCTGGTTGAGTACGAAGACAAGAAAATAGATTTCAAGAGACCTTGGAATAGGATTAACATATATCAGGTGCTAAGGGAGAAGCTTGGTTCCAAAATAACAGAAGATGACGAGTTTCTTTTCGCAAAGGCTGATTCCATGGGAATAAACCATAACGGAATCAGGGGAAAAGCTCTCACAGAGATTTTCGAGGCGCTCTTCGAGGATACCCTCGTTAACCCGACTTTTGTTTACGGTTTTCCACTTGATGTTTCTCCGCTTGCCAGAAAAAACGATGACGACCCTGAGGTTGTTGACAGGTTCGAGCTTTACATCTACGGAAGAGAGATAGCCAACGCTTTCTCCGAGCTTAATGACCCGATTGATCAGAAGAAACGGTTCACAGATCAGGTCGAAATGAAAAAAAAGGGCGAGGACGAATATCACGAAATGGATAATGATTACGTGTCGGCCCTTGAGTACGGAATGCCACCCACCGCCGGAGCCGGCATAGGGATTGACCGTCTTGTGATGCTGCTTACAAACTCCTCTTCCATAAGAGAGGTCATTTTCTTTCCTCACCTCAGATCTTAGGATGAGCTACGAATCACTAATTTCTTTGAGGTACCTGAAATCAGGAACAGGGCGTGGCTTTGTTTCCGTAATCGGTCTTATCTCCATTCTGGGTGTTTTCCTGGGAGTAGCCTCTCTTGACGTGGTGCTTTCGGTCATGAAGGGGTTTGAGGATGAACTCAGGGATAAGATAATCGGCGCAAGTTCCCACGTGGTTGTAATGAGCTATGAAGGGGATTTCGGGGATTTTGGGGAAGTTGAGAAGAAACTCTCGGGGCTTCCGGGTGTGGCCTCGACAAGCCCTTTTATTTACAACCATGGGATGCTTGTTACAGAATATGCTGTCTCGGGCTCCGTCATAAGGGGAATAAACCCGTACAATTCCGCGTCGGTCGCGGCCGTAGCCGAGGCTGTGGGGAAGGGCACTCTGCCGGGGGAAAGTGAGAACCGTGACGCGTTTTTTGAGGAAGGCGCCCGGATTGTTTCGGGGCTTTTGCACAAAACGGCTTCCGGCTACCCACCGATCATCATAGGCAGGGAACTTTCAAACCTGATTGGCGCTACAATCGGGGATACCGTCAATCTGGTCTCTCCTTACGGAAAAATCGGTCCCTTCGGTCCGACAGCCAAAATAAGAAAATTCGGCGTAATAGGTATTTTTGATTACGGCATGATTGAATACGATGCATCTACTGCCTACATTTCGCTTGACGATGCTATGGATTTCTTTGAAACCCAAAGCAAGATAACGGGCATAGAGGTCAGTGTGGATGACATATACCAGGCGCGTAAAACGGGAGGCGAAATAACCGAAGCTCTCGGCTTTCCTTTTTACGCGAAAAACTGGGAGGATTCGAACAGAAGCCTTTTCAGGGCGCTTCGCCTTGAGAGAATGGCGATAGGAATATTTCTTGGGTTTATCGTCCTTGTCGCCGCTTTGAACATAGTTAGCACGCTTACCATGCTGGTTATGGAGAAAAAAAGGGATATAGCCGTGCTCATATCCATGGGTGCCCGCAAGGGCGGCATAAGAAAGATATTCGTTTACGACGGAATGATTATAGGAACCACGGGAACCCTTCTTGGTACGCTTTTCGGATACCTGATCTGCCGCTTTCTTGAGACCAGCAACTTTATAAAGGAGATGATTCCTTTTGATGATAACGTATACCCTATTTCTGAATTTCCTGTTAAGATAGAGCCGGTTTATTTTCTCGTTGTGGCGGTATCCAGCCTGCTTATATGCTTTCTTGCAACTCTCTACCCATCTTACAGAGCTTCGAGAGAAAACCCCGTGGAGTCATTAAGATATGAATGAATTGCTTTACAAGGTCAGGGGGCTCGGAAAGATTTTTAATAAGGCGGGCAGTAGCGTGTGCGCTCTCGGCGGAGTGAATATGGATATTTTTGCCGGAGAGACCCTCGGAGTTGTAGGAGTGTCGGGTTCGGGGAAAAGCACTCTTCTTCACATACTGGGCACTCTTGAGCCGCCGACGGAAGGTTCGGTTTTCTACCGGGGCAAGGACCTTTTCAAGCAGAAAGAAAAAGAACTTTCGGTTTTCAGGAACTCGGAAATTGGATTTATTTTTCAATTTCATTACCTTCTTATGGAATTCACGGCACTTGAAAACGTTATGATGCCGTGTCTTATAGACAGGCAGAGTTTCGCTGTGGCGAAACAAAAAGCTTGCGAGGTGCTTGAGAAGGTGGAACTTTCAGAACGTCTCAATCATCTTCCCGGCGAGCTTTCCGGGGGAGAGCAGCAGAGAGTAGCGATTGCAAGATCAATGGTTATGGAGCCGAAGGTGGTACTCGCCGACGAACCCACCGGGAATCTTGACAAGAAAACGGGATTTTCGGTTCTTGATCTGTTCTGCGGGCTCAACGACGATTACGGGGTTACGGTTGTTATGGTGACGCACAACAGCGAATTTGCGAATAGAATGAAAAAAACTGTTAGAATATCAGATGGGATGATTGCTAATGCGAATTAAGGGTTTTGTATTTTATTTGGCTGTTTTTTTTATTGTTGCGACGTTCCCAGTCGCGGGTCCCATGGCGCAGGACCGCTCCGACGGAGCGGAACTTAAGGAGCTTCAATCCTTCAAGGGCAGAGTCGCCGAGGTGGTAATCTCGGGCAACCGGAGAACGGAAACCTCTCTTATAGACCTCAATATAGAGATGAAGCAAGGCGATGATTACTCCTCGCAGACTGTAAAAGAGGATCTAAGAAGAATATACGAACTCGATTTTTTCCAGCAGGTTCTCGTTGACGTAAAGCAAATTGAAGGTGGCCTCAGGGTGGAATTTATCGTTGAGGAAAACCCCGTACTTGCCGACCTGAAGCTTTCTGGAAACGACAAGTTAAAAGAAGATGACATAAAGGAAGCCGTGGCACTCAGAGAAGGGCGTATCGTAAGCCTGAGAAAAATCACGGAGGGCAGGGAAATAATACTTGCCCTTGCTTCCGAGAAAGGCTTGGTCGGAACTGAAGTCGAATACGAGATCAAACCCAGGGGAGATGGAGTCGTAGATGTTGTTTACAAAATTGACGAGGGAGAAAAAAAGTACATCAAGGAAGTCGAACTCATTGGAAACAACAAGGTCGAGACAAAGAAAATCAAAAAGAATATGTATTCAAAGCCCAGGTATTTCTTCTCTTTTATAACGAAGAGGGGGCTTTTTAAAATTGAAGAGATAAAAAGGGATTCCGACAGGATAAAAGCAGTTTACATTGACAACGGATATCTTGACATAAAGGTTTCTGAACCTGGGATTCGTTATGATGAAGAAAAAGACGGCTACGTGGTTAGTTTCTCGATAGAGGAAGGGGTTGAGTACAAGGTATCCGAAATAACTTTCTCCGGGGAACTGACGGAGGATGAGGATGAAATCCGTCCGGAACTCGGACTCTCGCCAGATGCTGTTTTCAGCAGTTTTGTCCTTCAGGCCGACATAGGGAAAATCGCTGATTTTTACGGGGACAAGGGATATGCGTTTGCGAACGTAACTCCTGATGTGCGGCTTGATAAGAAAGACAATCTTGTCATCATTGATTACTCAATTGAAAAAGGCGGAGAGGTATACGTAAGAAATATAAATATTTTGGACAACTCCAGGACGAGAGACCACGTTATAAGAAGGGAGCTTTCACTTCAGGAGCAGAGCTTATACAGTGTCTCCAAACTGAGGGCCGCCCGCTACGAGGTTAGTCGCCTCGGTTACTTTGAGGACAATGTTGAGGTGATTACCCATAGGGTTGGGGGAACG
Organism: Thermodesulfobacteriota bacterium; assembly: GCA_047518015.1. Taxonomy (GTDB): domain Bacteria; phylum Desulfobacterota_D; class UBA1144; order Nemesobacterales; family Nemesobacteraceae; genus Nemesobacter. The sequence continues at coordinate 47,075 of JAKZRS010000059.1, forward strand.
GAATATCTTCTGGACGTCGACATAAAGGTTGAGGAGCGTCCTACCGGATTTTTCAGCTTCGGCGGAGGAGTAAGTTCCGTGGAGAATTTCCTTTTTGCCGGTCAGATACAGGAATCCAATCTCCTCGGGTATGGCAAGACTCTTTCTCTTGACGCCCAGATCGGGGGCGTGACCAAGGTTTTTAGCCTTACCTACCGCGACCCGTACGTTTTTGGTACCAACTGGCTTCTGGATGTCAGCATGTTTACTCATGACAGGGATTACAGGGATTTCGAAAGAGCGGCCAAGGGTGTTTCGCTGGGAGTGGGAAGAAGAATAAAAAGATATTTCCAGGTGAGAGTTTTTCAGGAATTCACGAAACAGGAAGTACAGAATGTGCGCGGAGATGCGCGATTCATAATCTCTGAGACTGATAGAACGATAGTTTCCACGGGAGTAGGGATATCTTGGGATAAAAGAAATAATTATCTTGATCCCACAAAGGGCTTTCTTCTGAGCACTGGGGTTGAATACGCAGGGCTTTTCGCTGGCAACACTGAGTTTGTAAAGTACAACGTCACGGCCAAGTCGTGGATTCCGTTCTTCAAAGGCACATATTTCGCCGCAAAGGCAAATTACGGACTCCTGCATCTTATAAATGCCGGCGATGATCTTGTCGTGGAAGAGAGGTTCTTTCTCGGTGGTCCGAACACTCTGAGAGGTTTCCGCTACAGGAGGGTAGGTTCCAGGAGGCCTACTGATTCTGGGGGTTACGTTATAATTGGCGGTGTTGAGCAGATTCTGGCATCTCTTGACTTTGTTGTTCCGTTAAGCAAAACTGTCGGGCTTAAGGCCGTCGCTTTCTTTGATATAGGTAATACTTTTGATAAGGGTGAGTTCAGCCTTAGTCCTTCAAACCTCAGAAGGGATGCCGGTTTCGGCCTCAGGTGGATATCTCCTCTGGGACCAATGAAGCTTGATATCGGGTTCCCGATAGGCGGAAGGCTTCCGGATGAGGAGAAGTATGAAGTACAGTTTACCGTTGGGAATTTGTTCTAATCAGGCCATTTATTTCTTAAGGAGGCATTGGATTAAATGAGAAGATGTTTACTATTTGCTGCTGGATTTTTCATGTTGTTCGCATTCTCTTTCTCTGCTTATGCTCAGCAGAAGATAGCTTACATAGATATTAAGCTGGTTATCAGGGATTCAAAGGCTGGACAGGCTGCCAATGTTTCGTTCCAGAAAGAAGTCGAAGTTAAAAGGGCTGTAATAGATCAGAAAAGAAAGGCTCTTGAAGACATGAGGCAGGATGTGATACAAAACGGAGCGGTTATGAGTGAGAGCAAAAGAAGGAAACTTGCAGAAACCATAGAAAAAAGGCAGAAGGACCTAGACAGGACAAGAGAGGACATCAGGGTTGAGCTCCAGAGAAAGGATATTGAGTTGACCCAGAATGTTCTTAAAGATATAGAAGCCATAGTTGACAAAATAGGGCAGCAGGAAGAGTTCGACCTTATCGTTGAGAAAACCGAGGCGGGCATTCTATACGGCAGCTCATCTTCAGACATAACGCAGAAAGTCATATCGGTTTACGACGCTTCTAGATAAATGAAGTTAGGCGTAGACGAAATAAAGGAACTTATTCCTCACAGAGAACCTTTTCTGTTTGTTGACTCTGTTTTGGAAATTGAAGAAGGTAAAAAGATTACAGCCGAAAAGCTGTTTTCTCCCGAAGATTTTTTCTTCAGGGGACATTTCCCCGGCAACCCGATAGTTCCAGGAGTGATAATTACCGAAGCGATGGCTCAGGCGGGAGGAGTGCTCTTTAACTATTCTTTCAGAGAAGAGCTGCAGAAAGAAGGTTTTAGCAACGCCTATCTGATGGGTCTTGACCGTTGTCGGTTCAGGAACCCCGTGGTTCCCGGTGACGTGGTGCTTCTTGAAGTGGAACTCGTGAGGAGAAGAGCCAGAATAATATTTTTTTCCGCAAAGGCTTCCGTGGGTGGAAAAAAAGTGGCGGAGGCAGAAATTTCCGCTTGTCTGGTATGAATTCTGTTCTGCCTGCTAGCACCGGGTTCGGGGGTTTTTACTCGGAATTCCCGTTACTTCTTTAATTATAAGTTCTTCGCTTATTGACTATTGACATTTCTGTTTATAGCAATATCCTTCAGGGTTAACTGTAAAAAGGGTTGTTTTACCCAATTTTATTTTGGTCAGACAAATGAATCCGGAATTCATAGAAATCAAAAGCTGGCGTAGCTCAGGGGTAGAGCAGCTGATTTGTAATCAGCCGGTCGGGGGTTCGAATCCCTTCGCCAGCTCTCCGTTGGATGAACATATCGGGGAGGTGGCTGAGTGGACAAAAGCAGCAGACTGTAAATCTGCCGGCGAAAGCCTACGTAGGTTCGAATCCTGCCCTCCCCAAAGATTTTGCGCGGGAGTAGCTCAGTTGGCTAGAGCGTCAGCCTTCCAAGCTGAGGGTCGCGGGTTCGAGTCCCGTCTCCCGCTCGTTTTTAGGAGCGCCCACGTAGCTCAGTCGGTAGAGCACGTCCTTGGTAAGGACGAGGTCGGCGGTTCAAGTCCGCTCGTGGGCTTGGCATCTAAAAGGTTTCTAAAATATTAGAAAAGATCGGAGGTCAACAAGGAATGTCTAAGGCAAAGTTTCAGAGGGGGAAACCGCATTTAAACATAGGGACGATAGGGCATGTGGATCATGGGAAGACGACTTTAACGGCGGCAATCACGAACGTATTATCAAAGAAGGGACAGGCGGAGTATGTGGAGTTTGACAACATAGACAAGGCGCCTGAAGAGAGG
>JAKZRS010000060.1:0-10083 GCA_047518015.1 Thermodesulfobacteriota bacterium
GATATGCCGACGACCCCCTGCCAGAATACGCATCCACCAAATGCCTGAAATCCATCTGCTCCACTATATCCACCACGAAACGGGCAAGATGATCTTCCGGCAAATAATCATCTATCCTCGCAGGAAACATCTGGGGTGTTGATCGGTCTACGGAAATAAACCTCTTACGCATAATCTCGTGTTCTCCTTCCACTATCTTTGATGTTATTATTTTACCCAAAACAGCACGCTAAAGTCCGACAGACTCCTAGAGACTTTTCTACTGTATTTGAATAGCCTATTTTTCGTTTCAAGCTACACAAAATGCTTTGTGCAAATCTCAAGCTACACAAGAAACTCGGTTTAGGTTTGCTTTTTGAAGATAGTCTGGATTGTTAAAAAACCGGTTGAGCGTTTTAATAGCAACCCAATACCGGTTTATAAAGAGCCCTACTCTACCTGTAGCAAACTGCACAGGCAGGAGCAAAACAAAAGATCTGTTCTTTTGCTAATAACGTCAAGCATTACATCTTCAAATACGGTGTAAAAGACGGCTTTACTCCCGAGAAATGCGTTTTTGTACATGAATGGCAATTAAAATCATCGCTCTTCGCCCGGCTTGATTAAACCCCGCGGATTCCATATAATTTATGCTACTTTTTTTCATGTCTTGCTCAGGAGAAACCTGATGAACCCCAAATCCGCGATAATGCTTTTGGTGCTTATAGCCGCCTTCGGTTTTTTCGTCTACAACATCATTCTTTTGTTAAGGCTCCTCACTCTTGGTAAAAAGGAAGACAACAGGTTCGACGACATTCCCCAGAGGATAAGGAAGGTCATCGTCTACGTGTTCGGGCAGAAAAGGCTTTTTAAGTACCGTTTCGCCGGCATAGAGCACGCCATGATCTTCTGGGGTTTCGTCATAATAATGGTGGGAACGGTGGAGATGCTGATAAGCGGCGTCATTCCCGGGTTTCACCTTCTCCCGGGAGCCGTGCAGGGAATCTACGAGCTTATTCTTGACGTAGTGCAGGTCCTGATTCTGGTGGCCATAGCCATGGGCATAACGAACAGGCTCACCATAGGCAGAAAAAGGGAGGTTAACGGACCCGACGCGGTCGTGATACTGGGTCTTATATTCGGCCTCATGATCACCGCGTTTCTCACCACGGGAGCGAAAATAGCGCTTGCCGAGGCAAGCCCAGCCATGCTGCCGGTGTCCGGGGCGTTCTCCGGGCTCTACGACGGCATGAACGTCGGAAGCACCTTTTTCTGGAAGGAATTTTTCTGGTGGTTTCACGTACTGATAGTCCTTTCCTTTCTGAATTACCTTCCCTACTCAAAGCACAGCCACGTCCTGACGGCGGTTTTCAACGTTTTTTTCCAGAGCCTAAAACCCCGCGGGCAGCTCTCGAAGCTTGATTTCGAGGAAATCCCCGAGGATCTTGACCACTTCGGCTCCTCGAAGGTAGCCGATTTCAGCTGGAAGGACATACTTGATGCCTATACCTGCACCGAGTGCGGAAGATGCACGGATAGCTGCCCGGCGTGGAACACCGAGAAGGTTCTCTCCCCGAGAGACATAGTCGTTAAGCTTCGCCATTACGTCTCAAGCGAGGGAAAAGAGATACTTGCCGGAAAACCCCAGGAAGAACAGCCCGACCTTCCCGGCATCGAGTGGATAACGCCCGAGGAGCTTTGGGCGTGCACCACGTGTAACGCCTGTGTCGAGCAGTGCCCGCTTTTCATCGACCAGATGGGGAAGATAATAGACATGAGAAGGTTCCTCACGCTTGAAGGCCGCGTGAGTGGAACCGCCGCGAAAACCCTTCAGAAACTTCAGAACAACGGAAACCCCTGGGGGTTCCCGGAAGCCGACCGCGGCGCCTGGCTCTCCGAGATGGAAGTTCCTATTCTGGGCGTCTCCGCCGAGGATGCGAGCGAATTTGACGTGGTTTACTGGACGGGATGTTTCGGGGGCTACGACCCGAGGGGTCAGGAAGTCTCAAAAGCGATAGTGACCCTGCTTAAAATCGCCGGAGTCAACTTCGCCGTTATGGGTCCCGCGGAGACCTGCACCGGAGACCCCGCAAGAAGGCTCGGAGAAGAGGCACTCTACCAGAGGCTAGCCGTCCAGAACATCGAGACCATGAACGAGCTTAAAGTAAAAAAGATTCTCGCTAACTGCCCCCACTGCTTCAATACCATGAAAAACGAGTATCCGGAGTTCGGCGGGCACTACGAGGTTGTTCATCACACCGATTTTCTCCTGCAGCTCATCCAGGAGGGAAAGCTTAATCCCGACACCCCGATTGACGAGAAGATAACCTACCACGATTCCTGCTACCTCGGCCGCTACAACAACGTTTACGACTCCCCCAGAGAGATACTGAAAAGCATTCCCGGAATCGATCTTGTGGAGATGAAAAGGAACAAGACCAAGAGTTTCTGCTGCGGCGCCGGAGGCGGAAAGATCTGGATGGAGGAAGAGGCTCCCAGGGTTAACTGGAACCGCTTTGACGAAGTCGTGGAGACTAACCCCGACACTCTGGCTACCGCGTGCTACTTCTGCAACACGATGTTTGACGACGCCGCGCGGTTCAAGGGGAAAGAGGAGGATATCGGCATCCAGGACATAGCCGAGATCCTTAACCGTTCGGTTAAATCATCAGATGCTCCTCCCCCATCGTAAACTGCCCCGCGCGCGCCCGACCGGGCCTTGAGAGTCTCAGGAGGAACCTATGAAGCTTGATAAACCGAGGTCCCTTTTGATAGACTCAGGCGGAGGATGGTTTGATTCAGGCTCCTCTCCCACTGCCGGGGTTTTCGGCGACCCGGCCCTCACTCTCTGTTTTTCAGGCGACGGAACCAAACTGTTTTCCGGTTCCGGAGAGGAGACTTTCTCAGAAGACCCCCTCTGTTTCGTTGAGAAGCTTGCCGCCGAGGGGTACACCGCGCTTGGCTACATAAGCTACGATTACCTTCGGTACACGACTCCCGGAGTTGCCACATCGGAGGGGAAGGAAGGAGAGAGGCTTCCTTTTGTATTTTTCCACTTTTACGAAAAAGACGGTTTTTACCTAGCTCCTTGCGAGGAGGCTTTCGCGGCCGTGCCCTCGGTGAAAAGTCGCCCCGGGGGTCCTCCGTGCCCGAACATTAAAAAGGAGGAGTACGCCCGGAAGATTTCGGCGATAAAAGAGCATATAGCCGCGGGCGACGTTTACCAGGTGAACCTTTCGCGCAGGTTCCGCTTCGGGCCCATGGGCGAGGCGCTTTCATGGTTTTTGGATTTTTACCGCGCCCAGCCCGTTCCCTTCGCCGCCCTTATCGGTTTTCCCGGTTTTGAGCTCGTAAGCGGCTCTATGGAGCTTTTTCTTAAAAAAAAGGGCGACAGGATTACCACAAGGCCCATAAAGGGGACGATCCGAAGGGATCCGGATCCCCGGCGCGACAGGGAACTTGCCGAGGTGCTCGGGAAAAACCCCAAAGAGCGCGCCGAGAACCTCATGATAGTCGACCTCATGAGAAACGACCTCGGGAGAATATGCAGTTACGGTTCCATAGGGGTTAGGGAGCTTTTCGCCGTCAGGAGCTACAGCACCCTTTTCCAGATGGAGTCTGAAATCGAGGGACGCCTCTGCCCCGGCGTAGGACTCTCGCAGATAGTCGCCAGCACCTTTCCCCCGGGATCCGTTACCGGAGCCCCGAAAAGAGAGGCTCTTCGTATAATAGACGGCCTTGAGCCCCACCTGAGGGGTCCTTACTGCGGGGCGATCTGTCTTTTTTCCCCGAACGGGGATTTCACCATGAGCGTCGCGATCCGCACAGGGGTGAACCGCCCCGAGGGCGCGGATTTCTGGTTCGGAGGCGGAATCGTGTGGGATTCGAAAGCGGACGAGGAGTACGGGGAAACGGAGCTTAAGGCAAAGGCGCTTACATCGGTTGCGTCCCGACGGATGCTATAATTATCGGCCATGGAGGAACTTTTCTTTCTGAACGGAAAAAGGATCGAGGATCCGCCTGCGCTTCGCGCCCTTTTTTACGGAGAAGGTGTATTTGAGACCTTCAGGTGGAAAAATTCTCCTCCGGTTTTCCTGTCCATGCATTTTGAGAGGATGCGCGGGGGAGCAGAGTTTCTTGGCATCCCGTTTCCCGCAGAAACTCAGGTGAGGCTTCAGATCGAAGACGCCGCGGAAAAAGCCGCCGGGGATGACCTGCATGTAAAAGCGTGTCTTCTCGGCGAAGGAGACGCGGTGTTTCATTCGCGGTCCCGGACGGCTTCGCTTCTCGTGTCCGTAAGATCCCGTGCGACGGGTCCCGAGGCCGTCTCTCTTTGGGTCTGCGGGGAGAGAAGACCCCCGCTTAACCGTCTTTTTTCGCACAAGACCCTTAACTACCTGGGAAACATCGTGGCGAAAAGAGAGGCTCGCAAAAAAGGGTTTGACGAAGTCCTTTTCCTGGATACAGACGGCAGGGTGGCTGAGACCTCGTGTCATAATGTTTTCTGGGTGAAAGGAAAAAAACTTTTCACCCCGTCTTCTGAATGCCCTGTTTTGCCGGGAATAACCAGGGAAATCGTTTTGCGCTCGGCCAAGCAGCTGGGCTATGAGCCCGTCTGCGGGGGTTTCCTCCTTGAGGAGCTTCTCTCAAGCGATTACGCTTTCCTTACCAATGCCGTTGCGGGTATTGTTTACGTAAGCGGGGTGGACGGCGACGCGATGCTTTCCGCTCCCCGGAATTACGAGGTTATGAGGGAATCGCTTCTTTCGGAGTTCGGGTGGTAGAGTTAAAGAGGCGGAGAAAAGTTTTCGGGTTTGTTGCCGGCTCTTAAGGAGCCGAGGGTGGTTTTATGTCCGGTGAGATAACGGTCAGGGAGTATCAGCGGGAAGTTGACGAGTGGATAAGGAAAGTGGGAGTGCGCTACTTCTCTGAGCTTACCAACCTTGCGCAACTTGTCGAGGAGGTAGGTGAAGTCGCGAGAATAATGTCCAGAAAATACGGGGAGCAGAGTTTCAAGGGGGATGAAAATCGCCAGGAACTCGGGGATGAGCTTGCCGACGTTCTCTTTGTGTTAACATGCATAGCGAACCAGACGGGAGTTGATCTTACGGAGGCTTTGAGAAAGAACTTTGAGAAAAAAACGCAGAGGGACGGGAAACGGCATGCGGACAATCCCAAACTTCGCTGAAGGCCCTTGCGTTCTGCCGGCGACCGCGTCCTGGGCCTCTCGGTTGTTGCAAAGGTCTTTCCTTGTGGTATCCTTCCCCGTCTTGAGAAGAATCCGCCTTTGATTCGCAACAGTTATTCTATCGGAGAAAGAGGGAATTACTTTGGAAATGAAATTTAAAGAAAAACCCATTGAAGACATACAGGCGAGAAAGGACTACAGGAATATTTCCATAGACAGAGTCGGCGTCTGCGACCTCAAGATTCCGCTTAAGATAAGAGGCTGCGAGCTCGATTCGGAAAAAGACCAGAGCGTTCAGGCTTCCTTGAGCCTAAGCGTTAACCTGAGCCCGGACCAGAAGGGGATTCACATGAGCCGGCTGCTTGAAACGGCTCTTGATTTTAACAGGGCTTTTTCCCTGGAAAACATGGCTTCTTTCCTGATCGCTCTCTGCGACAGGCAGGGTTCGGAAGATTCCGACGTTAAAATAGAGTTTGATTACTTTTTCAATCGTCACGCTCCGGTAAGCGGCAAGATATCCCCACAGCCCTACACATGCACGTATCTCGGCGAAATGCACTCAGAAGAAGGCATGCGCCTCACCCAAAGTGTGGTGGTTCCGGTCAAAACCCTTTGTCCCTGCAGCAAGGAGATAAGTGATTACGGAGCGCACAACCAGCGTTCCAAGGTTTTCATAACCATCTTGCACGAAAAAAAGAAGGAAAATGACCCGATAGACATATGCTTTGAGGAAATCATAGGAATCGCGGAAAGAGGGGCGTCTTCCCCGCTTTACCCGCTTTTAAAAAGGGAAGACGAACGCCACGTCACGATGAGCGCCTACAACAAGCCGTGCTTCGTCGAGGATGTCGTGAGAAACATAGCCTCGGAACTCCACGGCAACCCCAGTTTCGACTCTTACGAACTCAGGGTTCTTAACTACGAAAGTATCCACAGCCATAACGCCTTTGCCAGCATCGGCAAAAGATTCTCGAACAAGTAAACCGGCAGAAAACACAGGATTCGCGCTGGTTTCCAGGTGTTTTCCGGGCATGAATCGGTCCGGATTCCTCAGTTTGCAATAAAGCAACCAGTCGCCCTCGGCAGCAGCAGCGCTTTGTGCCATGGCCGAAGCCGCGAGAGGACCCTAAGTTTCCGTAATTACTTGAAATCAAACAATTTTTTGCTGTTGATAGATTGTGGAATGTTTTTATCCGAGACAGTTTAAGGAATGTAACTACCTGAAATTACTTAGCATTTTTTTTCGACCCGGCGAGGGTTTTTTTAGCCTTCTGTGAAATCTTAGCGACCGGTGCAACCGCCATTGTTACCCGCCTAAAGCACTTATTTCCCTTTATTTTTCAGGTGGTTCGAGATAATCTAGACCTGTTTCCAAAACCCGAAAAAGCTGTGTAATTTAATCTCCGAGCTGTTGTTTTCCTCAGCTGAGAAAATATGAGCATCCTTTTTGATATTATAAAAGAAGAGATACAGGAATCCGGCCCGATTTCTTTCCGTAGATTTGTTGAACTATCCCTTTTTCACCCGCAGTACGGCTATTACTCCTCGGGAAAGGCTAGAATCGGAAAAAAGGGCGATTTTTACACCGCCCCTTCGGTTCACCGCTCTTTCGGGGAGACTATCTCGCGGTTCCTTGCCAGGGCGTCGCTTCTGCTCGAGGGGGAGAAATTCGTAGTCGCGGAATTCGGAGCCTCGGGAGGTCAACTTGCCTTCGATATACTTGGAGCTCTTCGCGAGAACCACCCCGATCTGTACCGAAAGACCGATTACATAATGAGCGAGATAAGCCCGGCGGCGATCCAGGTGGCGAAGGAAAAACTCAAAGAGCATAGGGAAAGGGTCAGGTGGATGGACGATCTGCGAAAAATCGAAAAGGAGGGGTTCCACGGAGTGGTGATCGCGAACGAATTTCTGGATTCCTTGCCCTTCCACAGGCTGAAATTGGATAGCGGGAAGATCCGCGAGGTTTTTCTTTCCCTCAGAGGCGGGGAAATCGAGGAAGTTCTGCGGGACCCGGAAACCGAAGGTCTGTGTGAATTTTCCAATCGGTATCTGGGTGGATATGCGCAAGGCGGAGAGGCCGAAGCCTGCCTGCAAGCCGGAAAATGGCTTGCCGAGGTGAGCATGGTGCTTCAAAAAGGGTTTGTTCTCAGCATTGATTATGGTTCCTTAGCTTCCGAACTCTACTCGTCCGAAAGACGAAAAGGCACTTGGAGGTGTTTTTACCGCCATGAGCTCATTTCCGAACCCTATGTACGGGTCGGAGAGCAGGATATAACCGCAGACGTTAATTTTTCCGAGCTTATGAGGGTCGGGGACTCTCTGGATCTCGGCACAGTAAAATATACTACCCAGGGCCAATTTCTCATTGACTGGGGGATCCTAGAGATTTTTAAGACATACGATAAACCGCAGAATCAGAAAGACCGCCTCGCGGCCAAGACCCTTTTTATGCCTGAATTCATGGGAAGAAGATTCAAAATCCTTCTCCAGGCAAAGGGTTTTTCCACTGGAAGCCTTTCAGGGTTTTATGAAGACCAACCGTTCCGTATCACCCTTTAATCACTTTTAAATTTATTAAATAATTCTTGACGGAAGGAACTTTGGAAGGTCTAATTAAAAACAGAGTTAACGGTAGTGTCTATTAAGAGAAATTGGGTATTTTATTAAGCGCTCAAGAATCCAGGGGCGTTTCAAATGCCCAGTTGCAGATTGTGGGTTTGCTTGAGTTTTTTTCTTTCGTTAGGATGCGCTATGAAGAATAAAGGCAAGATCATTAATGCCGCTATCCGCCTTTTTTATTTGCTTGGCTATGATGGAACTTCTATTGATACGCTCATAAAGGAAGCGGGGGTTTCCAAGAGTAACTTCTACTATTACTTTGAATCCAAAGAAGAGTTGGGGTTGAGAATAGTCGAGATCCTAGCTGATCGTGAACTGAAATTCTTGTCAGAAGCTCTTAGTAGACCCGATCTTAACCCGGTTGAGCGTTTTGTCGAATGTTGGAGCCAGGTGCTTTCTGATCAACGTGATCATATTTCACAGTCCGGCTGTGGAGGTTCTTTCTTCGGGAATCTGGCTTTGGAGCAAAGTTCCATAAATGAGAAATTTCGTTCCGCCTTGGATGAGTATTTCCGAAAATGTGAGGAAATTGTGGAGGGGTGTTTAAGAGAAGGCTTGGAACAGGGATTTTTTCACGACACCCTTGATCCGGAGGCGATGGCTAAATTGCTCGTTTCTCAGTTTGAAGGAGCTATGATTATGGTGAAAACCCAGAATTCCCTTGCCGCGCTAGAGGAAGTTTACTATGAAAGAGCGAAGCTTCTGGTTAAAGATGAGTGGTTCCATATGACCAAACTCAAAAAATAGGTTTCGTATCGGTTTATACACGGCTTATCTGAAAAAACTGGAAAACGAGCAAATTAAGACTGTAGAATCATTTCGGAGTTTTGAGTTGCTTGCAAAGAGGGTAAGTTCAAAAAGGTATTGCTAGGGTAGGAAGAATCGTTTGTCCTCCCTCTTCTCTACATTTTCTCAAACATCGAGATTATCCTTATATTTCAGGTAATTAGGTGTTAATATTCTTTTCCTATCAGATTATACTGAATCACTCATGCTCATTTTGCTTTTCCAGCTCGAAGTGGTTAAACTCACCGGTCGAAGCTTGGAAAGTTCTACCTTGATCAAATAAAAGAGGAGTCAAGATGTCTGATACGATAATGAAGTCCTATATCGCCGGGGATATAGCTTATCTCAAAGAACTTAACCCAGATCTTTACGGCGCGTGGATGGCTTACCACGATTCAGTGTTTGTCGACGGAGCGCTTACTGCGAAGGAAAAGCAGCTCATCGCAGTGGCCGTAGCGCATATTACAGCCTGTCCCTACTGTATAAGGTCACGGGTTCTCGCGAGCAAAAACCAAGGCGCGACCGATCAGGAGATAGTTGAATCGATATACGTGGGACTTCGATTGGCCATGGGAGCCCCTTTTGCATTTTCAAGCTTGGCTTTTGAGGCCTGGGACACCTTGGAAAACAACATTCCCCTTACCGAGGGCCATTTTTTCAAAAAAGACATAGCGAAGGAAATTGCCAGTTTCAGGGAATGCAGCGGTGATATTTCTCCGCATTTCATGGAACTTCACAAAAAGATTTTTACCGACGGAGCTCTCAGTAAAAAAATGAAAAGGGGTATAATAGCTCTTGCCTGCGCTCATGCGACTAAATGTCCTTACTGCATAAGGGGATGTGTGAAAGACGCCCACACCGACGGCGTAACCGCGGAGCAGATGGCCGAGGCCATAAACGTCGCCATGGTCATGACCGCTGGTTCCTGTTACGCTCACACCAGCATTGCCATGCAAACGCTCAAGAGTCTCGAGAAATAATTTTAACGGTTTCTTTAAAAATCCTCCTCGCCTTGTGTTGGTTTCGGGCTCGCTTCCGGAGCGGTGCCGGTGCACGCAGCGAGAAAGCAAACAAGAGCAACAATTGAGATCGCAATTGCGGTGGAAAGTCTATTCATCATCAGGTTCCTCATATGGTAATCGTTATGCTGTTCGGCTCACCCACTTGGTAAGTTTCACCAGATGGATGTAGTAGAAGGACAGGCACTCCGGGTGGCAATAGATTGGACTTTTACGAATCTCATCTATCGTAAAAGTTATCGTTCTGGTAGTTCCCGGTGTAGTCCGTGTCATATACAATGATACCCCCCCTCCGATACCCTTTATCCAAGCTTGATTTAGCGGAAATTTAAGAATCAAGTTTAATAAAATTCACGGGCCACTCGATCGAGAGCTACCTCCCCCCCCTGCGCCTCTGAGCGCCTAATAGGGACTTGTGCCTCGGTCGAGTGCCGTGATGAATGATGTCCCGTAGGAAGTTCGTGCCTCTGAGCACCTCCGTATCGGAGC
>JAKZRS010000061.1:0-7881 GCA_047518015.1 Thermodesulfobacteriota bacterium
GATCCGCACTGGCATTCTACCCGACAGACAAGCCGTTTATGTTCCACCATATCAGCCGGTCTTGCATGAAAAAAATCAGGAAAAAACAACCTGACTTCTCTTTTTTCTCAGGTCTTGCGACACGCATACGCGCACTCACGAGACCGAAAATCCTTCCGATTTAATCTCTTCAGGCGAAAAATCTACTCAATCGCCTGTTCCTACACACCATATTGTAGTTAAATGAACAAGTAATGTCAAGATATTCATGTAAATTCGAATCTTTACGCTACGAATCGAGCAAAAAACACGGACAAAAATACATGATTTCCGCATCCGGCAGGGGAATTACCTAAAAAGAGCGTACGATAAAGGGACTAAAACAAGTTGATCAGGCTGCCCGCGTGATGTCTCACGTGGCCGGGGGCGGGTCGGATTTTTCGGAGTAGGTGCCGTCCATCCCGATTATTCTTGAAATTTCCTCGGGAGAATCGAGTATCTCCCCCTTGTGCATCTTGTAAAGAAAATTCGCGTTGTCCCTCGGGGCATCGCTTTTTACGTTAGGGTCAAAGAAAACCTCTTTGGTATGAACAAGGCCTGCGCGGTTATAGGAGGACAATTCGTACTTCATTCCCATCCTGAGCGCATCGCACGGGCAGGCCTCAACGCAGAAGCCGCAGAAAACGCAGCGCATGAAATCTATGTTGTAGACCTTGGGCCTTCTCTCGATGCCGTAATCGTCGGCGGGTTCTGAAACTATGGAAATAGCCTGGGTGGGACACGCGATCTCGCAGAGCTTGCACGCGACGCACCTTATCTCCCCGTCGTCATCGCCCGGCATCACGTGAAGTCCCCGGTAGTTCTCTGGAAGCGCCTTTACCTCCTCGGGGTATTGTACGGTTATGGGCCGAAAATGCGTGATGTGCCTCAGGGTAATCATAAGACCCCTCAGCACCTGGGGAAGGTAAAGTTTCTCCCAGAAGGAAAGCTGCGGCCGCTCAAGCACTTTTACGTTAATCGCCATCGCAACCATCTATATACCACAAAAAAGGGAAATACCGAAACCGCTAGCGGAAAAAACTGCCGCGGCGGCGCAGAATGATGGCAAGCGCAATCGCCGAGGCTATAAGAAGCCAGAGCGCGCTTGCGGTATCTCCCAAAACGAGCTTTCCCGTCCCGATCATAAGACAGAGCAGAAAAGACACGACAAGGGACCAGTTTAAAAGAACCGAGGAGAAGGCTCCCCATCCCCGCGCCACCCCAAGCCTTTTGCGAACCGGTGACCAGAAACCCGGGGGTCTCACCCTCTCATAGAAGTCCGAAAGTTTTTCCCATGACTCGGGAACGGTAACGAAAGTGGCTGTGACCCAGCAGGCTATCGAGATGGGAACGACCAGTATCTGGTGTTTTAGTTCAAGCGGAATACCCTTCGCCCCGGTGTAGAGAATGAGAACCAGTATGGTCACAAGCGAGGAGGCAAGCGCTACTATCTCGCTCCAGGCGTTTATCCTCCACCAGAACCACCTGAGTATCAGGACGAGCCCCACTCCCGAACTCATGGCCCAGAGAAATATCCAGGCGTCCCCTATGTTTTTTATCCGAAGCGCCACCGCGCCCGCTATAACGGCAAGCGCCACGGTCGCGATCCTCGAGACCCGCACGTAATGGCGCTGCGGAGCACTTGGGCGGAGGAACCTTCTGTAAAGGTCATTCACAATGTACGAAGCGCCCCAGTTAAGGTGTGTTGAGACCGTGGACATAAACGCCGCGAGAAAGGAAACCAGCAAAAGACCCCGAAGACCCGGCGGGAGAAAATCTCTTATCATTACGAGGTAAACAGATTCATCGTCCCCGCCCGCCACCCCTGCCGCCTCCGGAAAGATTACGACCGAAGCAAGGGCGACCAGCACCCAAGGCCAGAGGCGAAGCACGTAATGGTTAACCGCAAACCACGCAGTGCCGACAAGCGCGTGTCTCTCGTTTTTCGCGGAAGAGAGGCGCTGTATGAAATACCCTCCCCCGTCGGCGTTGTGGGAAGACCACCAAACAACGGTCATAAAGACAAGGAAGGTGAAAAAATCGGAGGAGAAAAACTCTTCGCCCCCTGTGGGCTGCGTGATGAACATGGACGTCTGCTCAATGGGGAGCTCGGAGATTTTACTTATAAACTGGCTGTACCCTCCAACCGCATCAGAGTTTATCACCACGACCGCGAGCACAACGGTTCCTCCGAGCGCTATTATGTACTGCACGAAATCGGTTATCACCACTCCCCAGAGCCCCGAGAAGACAGTATAGACAAGCACGATTCCGACGCAGAGGGAAACGGCGTATATCTGCCCGACTCCGAAAAAGACCTCAAACACCTTGGTCATCGCTGTGATCACCCAGCCCATGACTATGAAATTGAAAATCGTCGAGAAATAAAACGCCTTGAATCCCCGCAGAAACGCGGCGGGGCGGCCCCCGTAGCGAAGCTCTACGAGTTCGTTGTCGGTTATTACCTCCGCCCTTCTCCAGAGCCTCGAGAAAACCACTATTACGAGAGCGTGGCTGAAGATGTAGTTCCACCAGAACCAGTTCTTCCATATCCCCTCGGTTCTAATCCACCCGGTTATTGCAAGGGGGGTGTCGGCGGCGAAAGTAGTGGCAACCATGGAGGTTCCGAGAAGCCACCAGGGAAGCCCGCGCCCCGAGACGAAATAGTCTGAAAGGCTCCCCGACGCTCTTCTTGAAAAATAAAAACCCACGCCCAGGGAAAAGGCCAGATAGCAGCCAACGAGTATCCAGTCTACCGCGTAAAGTTTCATCGCCTTATTTTCACCGGAAGCCTAGCGGTGGCTGTCCGCTTCGCCGTAAGAATTTCCGCGGCCGCGCGGCCCGCGGCGTGCGAGGAATCGAAAAGCGAGACTGCAGTATCGAAAAAGGAAAACTCGGAGGCGGGATACGGGGAACCGAAGGTAAGGAGAACCCTCTCACCTGAAAAAGAGGAAAAACCGTTTAGGTAATCGGTTACCGCGGGGGGAACAAGACTGTTCTCCGTCCATGCAGCGGGACCTGTAGACAAAACGCAGAGAAGCGAAGAGCCGTCGCGAAGCGGCGGCGTCTCGGGCCAGCAGAAGCGCTTCTCTATCTCTATTGCTCCTTGGGAGAGCCCTTCTGTAAGCCCGCGCAGAAGCTCCTCATCGGATTCAGCGCCGAAATGGAAAACCGAGACTTTCCTGCCGCAAAGAGCGCCTCCTCTCAGAACGCAGGCCGAGCGGCGGGAAATTTCCTCGGCCTCCTCGGCGTTTTTCTCAAAATCAGGCGCGGGAATTTCTTGCCCGCCCGAGGCGAAAAGCTTTTTCGCGTAGAATATCCTGCCAAGAGACTCCCCGCGCGCGGGATCCTGAAAAAAGTCTTCCTCTCCGCGTCTTTTGAGAAACCCTTCGGGATCCCTGGGATCCAAAACGATATCCACCCCGCAGGAAAGCGCTACGAGTATGTTTTCCTCCTCACGCTTCTCTCCCCCCAAGGCATCCATCATAAAAGAATCCGAGACTACCAGGCCGCTGAATCCTAGTTTTTCACGCAGAAGGCCGCAAAGGATCGGCTCGGAGAGGGTGGCCGGAACCCCGAGCGGGTCAAGGGCGGGAAAGCAGACATGTGCCGGCATCACGCAATGAAGCCTTTTTGCGATCGCTTCCCGAAAAGGCGCAATATCGGATTCCATAAGTCCTTTGAGGGATTTTTTGACTCGGGGGAGACGCGCGTGGGAATCCTCAAGGGTCGCGCCGTGACCGGGAAAGTGCTTCCCGCAGGCAAGCACCCCTTCTTTCTGCATGGTCTCCGCGAAGACCCCTCCAAGTCTTGAAACGAGGGCGGGATCATCGGAGAATGCCCTTACGTTTATTATCGGGTTAAGCGGTTCTGTATTGACGTCAAGAACCGGCGCGAAGGCGAGATTAAGCCCGCAGTACTTCATCTCACGGGCCGTTATAACGGCCTGGCGTCTTAGAAGCTCCTCATCGTCTATCGCTCCCTGGGCCATCGCGAAAGGAAAAAGGGTTCCTCCGGAAACCCGCTGACCAAGACCTCTTTCAACGTCGCAGCCGAAAAAAAGCGGAAGTTCGGATAAAGACGCAAGCCTCCGCGTGGTTTCCCTTACCTGCTCAATATCCCCGTTGAATATTATAAAACCGCAGACGCAGAAATCCCGCGCGAGGCGCTCCGCACGCTCCACGGAGCCGGGGTCGGAGAAATCGATTCTCGGCATAAGAAACTGCGCCGCGCGGCGTGGAGCGGAGAGATCTTTTGACGAAAACACTGCCGGATTCTCATACATTGTTATAAGACGTTCTTCCCGATTGAGATTTTTCCGAGAACCGTAGCGTCACGGGCTCCCGTGACTCCGGGCACGTTCGCCCGGTTTCCGCACACTGTTTCATTCGCGAGCACCGCGAATCCCACGGCTTCCTTGGCATCCAGGGGAATGCCGTAATCATCCGAGAGACAAAGCCGCACTGGGGCGAGTTTTTCGCGAAGCCTAGAGACCATAACGGGGTTTCGGGCACCGCCCCCGCTCAGTATTACTTCCTCTATGTCAGCGCGTGGGTAAACGAACCTTTCGTATGCGGAGACTATGGAGCAGACGGTAAATTCAACAAGAGTGCGAAGAAGATCGGGCAGGGAGAGGCCATTTTTTTCGATAGCTGAAAAAAGTCTTGCGACCATTTCCTCTCCAAAAAGCTCTCTGCCAGTCGATTTAGGAGGTTCTATATCAAAGTAAGGGTTTTTCATCAGCCTGCGCAGAATATCCTCTTTAACTGAACCCCCTTTCGCTATCGCGCCGTCCTCGTCGAAATTCTTCTCACCCCCCGAGGCAAGACGCGCCACCGAATCAATCAGGGAATTGCCGGGACCGGTATCGAACGCCAGAAGCTCTTCGAGTTTCCCAGTAACCAGAGTGCAGTTGGAAATGCCTCCTATGTTCTGAGCAATTACGTTTTTCCCCATTTTGGAAAACAGGAGGTAATCCACATACGGGATAAGAGGCGCCCCTTCTCCACCCGCCGCCACGTCCCTCGTTCTGAAATCTCCCACGGTAGTGATTCCCGTGGCCTCACAGATAACGTCCGCTTCGCCGAGCTGCAGAGTTGAGGAAAGAGCTCCTCCGAGTGATGGAGGATTGTGAAAAACCGTCTGGCCGTGGGTGCCAACCAGATCCACATCGGTCGTTTTCAGTGCGGCTTTTCTGAGAAGATCAAACACCGCGGCGGCAAACTCCTGGCCGAGCAGGAAATTGAGATCGGAGACCGAGGCGGCATTGAGAGAACCGGGCGAGAGAAGAAGCTCCCTCGCGGCGTCGGAGTATTCCCGGCAGATAAAGTCCTCGATCCGTACTTCTGTATCTTCTCCCGAACCGCGCACCCTTACCAGCGCCGCGTCGATACCGTCCATCGAAGTCCCGGAAATGAGACCGACAACCAGTTTTTCCTTTTTCGAAATTATCGGACGAAGCCAGTTCACGGGAAAAAGCTACCTGATCGGGAAGCGGTTTAGCAGGCAACCTCCTCAAGTACCTAAACTATCGCTCCCAGAGCTCTTTAAGCGGCATGGCGAGAATCCGCCCATCCTTGAAATTAAAAATATCCGATCCCGCGTAAAACAAGATTCCGCGCACGAAATCCGCTCCGCAACGATCCGCAAGCCTTCTAAGCCCGCGTCCGTCCCTTGAGGAAATCCCGCTTGACGCCTTGATCTCAATCCCCCAAGTTTTCCTGCCGAGCGTAATAACCAGATCCACCTCCACCTTGTCCTTATCGCGATAGTGCCAGAAACGCAGGTCGGGGTCCGTCCATGTCGCCTGAGCGACAAGCTGCTGCAAAACGAAAGTCTCAAGCAGGTGGCCCATGCGGCCTCTGTCGGATAACAAGTCGGAAACCCCAAGATTCGTAAGCATTGCGGCAAGCCCGCTGTCAAGCAAATGCACCTTCGGCGATTTGATCAGGCGTTTTGAGGTATTGGAGTGCCAAGCGGGTAGACGACGCAACAGAAAAAGACGCTCAAGAACGGCTAGCCAGTTCTCCACCGACTCCCTGTGTACTCCAAGATTGTTGGCTAAGTTGCTGACGCTGAGCAACTCCGCACCTCGCAGGGAAACCAGTTCCAGCAAACGAAGCAGTTGTTCGGTATCTCTTAAATTTAAAATATCACGAGCATCACGCTCAATAACACTTGACAGATACTGTCTGTACCACTGTCTCGCACGACCGGGGGTTCTGGTTAACGGTTCAGGGTAACCGCCCCTGATTATCCGTTCCTCCAACGCCGGCCCTGCAGATTCTCTTCGGGTCGCAATACTCGGTCTAAGATTGTCATCAAGCAGTTCTTTGAGGAAATGTCCCGGTCTGTGGTTCTTTTCCGCTTCTGTTAACGGATACAACCGGACAATTTCCATCCTTCCTGCCAAAGATTCCGTAACGGTCGGCAACAGCAGAAGGTTAGCTGAACCGGTCACCAGAAAACGGCCGGGTCGACGATCCTCGTCTACGGACAGCTTAATGGCGTGGAGCAATTCCGGAACCCGCTGCACTTCATCAAGAGTTGCGGCATCCGGAAGGCTCGCCACAAAACCGTCAGGGTCCTCGGTAGCGGCAATGTAGTATTCGCGTTTTTCAAAGCTGATGAAAGGGCGTTCGGGAGCCAACTGCTTAACAAGAGTAGTCTTTCCGCTTTGCCGCGGACCCAAAAGACAAACAACGGGCGTATCCTCTAACGCAGTCTTGATAGCTGGAGCCAGCAATCTTGGAATAAATGACTGTATGGAAACCATAGAGAATTATTTTAGCGTCCAATCTACGGTTTTGCAAGCGTCTAATTTACGGTTTTATGAGCGTCCAATCTACGGTTTTGCAAGCGTTCGCGCTTCTGCCGGAGATACTGATGAGTTAAAATTCCCCAATCCCCAAGTAAAAAGCACTCCGGCGAAAGAACTCTACTTAGCCTTCAGGCGTTAAAATTCCCTTTTGACAGTGCGAGGGTTCATCCGCAACCTTAAACAAAGCGAGCCCACTTCCCCCAAATTTCACCAAGCAACACCAAGCGGATTAAACGCCTTATAGCAATACTAACATGGTATGTTTTTCCGTGCGCCTATATCATGTATATTTATATATTGACATTTTAAGTTGAAATGTATATAAATAGCTATACGATTTAAATTTATCCGTATAAACATCGAGGATACATAATGAGCGTTAAGCCCGTTATCACAAGACAGTACCGCGAGAAGCTTAACCAGGCTGCATTGAAATTTCGGGGTTTTACCCTGCCTCCCGAGGGCTGGATTCGCACGGCCAGAAAAGCCCTCGGCATGTCCGCGGCGCAACTGGCGCGACGTCTAGGCAGAACCCGGGCCCTTGTCTCCAATACGGAAAAGGCCGAACTTAATGGCGGAGTGACTCTAAGAACCATGCAATCCATGGCGGAGGCGGTAAATTGTCGTTTCGTTTATGCTTTTGTGCCGGAAGAAAATGCGGAAGCTCTTATCAGGCGGCGTGCAAGAGAAAAAGCCAAGCGGCACGTAATGGAGGCTACCGGACACATGACACTTGAACAACAGATTCTTTCTCAGAGCCAGATTGAATCCGAAATAGAACGTCTCGCAGAGAACATTTTTAAGGAACAGCCAGGCGACTTGTGGAACGATTAGACCGGATAACGATGAACCATCCCAAAGAAGATACAACGCCACTTGATGCCGATGAAGCGCAAGGTCCCTAGTCCGTCGAGCTTATCGGGACTAGGGCCTTGGTCTGGTGATTACGGATTCCCCGTCCCGCGGGATATGTTTCCAAGGACCTTTTTCAGGGATCCGCTGTTTTCCCTCAGCAGCCTGACGGACTCTTCAGACGAGAAACC
>JAKZRS010000062.1:0-31992 GCA_047518015.1 Thermodesulfobacteriota bacterium
TCTCTGTTCCGCTTTGTTCGCAGGATAGATCGTCACAATTGTTTCTTACCTGATTACTTCAAAACTGATTTTGAGCCGTGTACCGGTTGCCTGCGCAATTTTCTTTAGCGTATTCGTAGAAGGATGAATCCTTCCACTCTCGAACCTGGCCACAGCAGATTGTGTCGTCTGAATTCTTTTGGCTAATTGTGCTTGAGTCAGCCCTGCCTGAGTACGAGCTTCAATAAGCAGGCGTGCAACTTCAAATTCCGGCCTGAGTTCCTCATACGCAGACCTGTACTCCGGATCCTTGCTCCATTTTTTGTGTAATTCGCTTACCTTACCCACTTGGACACCTCCTGTAATATCCATTTGGACTCCCATTTAAGGTCAGCAAAATCTTTTTATTTATTCTGCTCTAATTAATTTACTTCTTATAAATTTCTCACCCGGCTTCTCCTAATATGTTTTTAGCGCGTTGCAGCGCCAAATCAATTTCTCGCTTCGGTGTCTTCTGCGTTTTCTTCATGAAAACCCGCACCACTATAACCCGTTTGTGCGAAACCCTTACGTAGAGTGCACGTGATGATTTCATGCGCATTTCCCAAAGTGGGCCATCCAGATGCTTCACATGAGGCATACCACCTTGTTCATGACCAAACTCTTCAATCAACTCACAAATGTGTATAAACTTAGCACGCACATCTACAGGCAAATCATCAAGCTCTTTGTCTATAGAATCACTTAAAGTTTCCACCGTCCAAAGCATAACCTTGGTATTATAGCATATATGCTATAATACCAAGATATAAAACTTCAAAATCTTTTAGAAATCATCAAGACCTTATGACAAACTATAAATTTCTTGAGAAAATTGCTGGCCTCGATTTTACATGGATAACCAGACGCTTATGTACTAAGAAGGTGGAAAATCAGGAAAAATGCTTTGAGACAAGTGGGTCGTTGTCTATTTCCGAGATCAGGTAACCGGTCCCGTAATAATCGCCCGAGTTGTGGTAGAGTCTCACTCCTTGGGGAGTCGTGAGGTAGTTTCCCGCTTTCACGGTTTCCTCCGGAAGATCGACCTCGTACACCGTGTAGCCGATCGTTCCAGAGCCGATATTAACTTTTTTCCGCTCCTCCCTGAGCCTCCTAACGCTTCTAGCGATCTCCCAGGCCTTGGGATAGATGTGTCCTTTCACGAGAAATTTCATGACACCTTTGGAACTAAGCAACCTCCATTTCCACGCGGTCTATTAAACCGATGCACATCATTATCTTGTCTATCGCCGGATTCCTTTCATGCACGAAAGTTTCCGAGATCTCACCGCCGCACAGCCCGCACGTTCCCTCTTCGTCAGATTCCTTCTCGCAATCCCCGCAGTAATATGTCTTGAGGTTATACCAATGTAAAGAGGAATAAAGAAGCTCCCTGAAACCACCTTTGCTAAGACACTCGCCCCACTCGGAAATTGCCTCAACCAGATTGCTGCGGTAGTAATCCGGTATGTCCTCCAGGTGTCCCGAGTATATCTCCGCCTCTCCTACGTAAATTCTGAACAGTTCCGACATGGCAGTAAAATCAGATAGTTGACAGTTTCGAGATCAGGAGGTGATCAACCAGAACAAGATTGACCATGGCCTCCGCTATGGGAACCGCCCTGGGGCAAAGACACGGGTCATGCCTTCCTTTTACCCGCAGTTCTCTTTTTTCTCCTTTTTTATCCACCGTATCCTGCACCTGGGATATGGAAGAAGTGGGTTTTATGGCGATTCTCACGACCAGATCCGCCCCGCTTGTTATCCCGCCGAGAAGCCCGCCCGAGTTGTTAGTTTTAAAACCTAGGGTTCCGTCTTCCTTTTTATACATAAGATCGTTTACCTGCGAACCTTTTTTCTCAACTACCCCGAAACCCATACCCACTTCGAAGCCCCTTATTCCCCCTATGCTCATAAGAGCACGGGCGAGGTCCGCATCAAGCTTGTTAAAAACGGGTTCACCGAGACCCGAAGGAAGTCCCCGGGACACAACCTCAACGGTTCCTCCCACGGAATCTCCTTGTTTTCTCACAGATTCTATAAGATCAATCATCTTCTGGGCAGCTTCGGGGTCAGGACAGCGGACCGGGTTTTCCTCAACACGGTCAAAATCAATATCCTGGGCAACTATGTCTCCCACCTGTTTTACGTATCCGGTGGTAGTCACTCCGTGGTAGTCCAGAATTTTTTTCGCTATCGCGGCCGCCGCTACCCTGCCTACCGTCTCCCGCGCAGAAGAGCGGCCTCCTCCTCGGTGGTCCCTGCGGCCGTACTTTTCATCGTAGGTGAAATCGGCGTGGCCGGGACGATAGACGTCTTTTATGTCCTCGTAGGATTTCGATATGGCGTCTGTGTTTCTCACCATCATGGATATGGGAGTTCCGAGGGTTTTCCCGTCAAAAACGCCTGAGAGTATCTCAATTTTGTCGGCTTCTTTTCTCTGGGTGGTGATACTGCTTTGCCCGGGACGTCTTCTGTCAAGTTCGTACTGTATGTCCTCAGCAGAGATCGCAAGTCCCGCGGGACAGCCGTCAACAATCACTCCCAGAGCCAAGCCATGGGACTCTCCCCAAGTGGTAATCCTGAAAAATCTTCCGAAACTGTTTCCCGCCACTTTACTCTCTTTTTTAGCTCAGATGGCCGTTTTCTCTGAACCACTCCACGGTTTTCCGTATAGTCTGTTCAATGGGAGTTGTGGTGAATCCGAGTTCCTTTACGGCCTTTGAATTGTCAGCGTGCCAGTTGTACCTTGAAAGCTTTATGGAATCAATGTCTAGAGTGGAATAATTCGGAAATCCAAGCCCCAATACCCTCTCGAGCAGAAACGCCGTGGTATATGCGAATACATAGGGAATCTTCATTTTAGGAGCCGAGACACCGGTTATTTTTTCAAGAAGAGCGAAGTAACCGCGTACGTCAACGTTTTCGTTTGCGAGTATATAGCGCTCTCCGGGCTTTCCCTTCTTCTCCGCTAGCAAGTGTCCGTTCGCAACGTCATCAACGTCGACAACGTTGAAGGTGCCGTCCATGTAACCCGGGAATCTTTTTTTGCAGAACCAAAGAACCGATCCTGAGCTTGAAAGGTAGATGTCCCCGGCGCCGAGAACCACCGAGGGATTCAGTATGACCACCGGAAGCCCTTTTTCGCTGAAGCTCATAGCCTCTCTTTCCGCGAGATACTTGCAGTTCATGTACCCTATTCCTTCGGAGTAAAGGTCGTACTGGGTGGCTTCGGTTACCGGCGAACCATCCCGCTCGACCCCGATTGCGGCGACACTGCTTGTGAAAACAACCTTCGATATCCCCACATCCATGGCCGCGGAGAGAACGTTTGAAGCGCCGCGCACATTTATATCCAGCATCTTCTGGTAATCGGATTTTTTAAACGATACGAATCCCGCGGTGTGGAAAAGCGTGTCGCATCCAGAAAACGCGGCCTTAAGAGAATCGGGGTCGCCGACATCCCCGTAGACCTTCTCCACATCAAGGGAGTCTATATTCTTAGTGTTGCTAGTCCTTCTGACGAGAACCTTTACCCTGTCCCCCCTTTCAACCAGTTTTCTCGTTATGTGGGATCCTATAAATCCGGTCGCTCCTGTAACTGCTGTCGCCATCTGTATTCTCCTCCGGGAAGATTAATTGAAGAAAAACCCTATCTGAAGAGTATAACAATTCCATCGGATAATGTACAAAAACAAACCCAAGACCGCGCAGGGTTAAAACTCCGTCACACTATCATCATCGAGTCACCGTAACTCAAGAACCTGTAATCGTGCGATTTCGCTTCCTCGTAAGCGGCGAGGGCAAGCTCCGTCGTGCCGCAGAACGCGGAAACAAGCATAAGAAGGGTTGAGCGCGGCATATGAAAATTGGTTATAAGAACATCTACAAACCGAAATTCGCACGGAGGCTTTATGAAAAGATCCGTTCTCCCGGAAAAAGGCAGCATCTTGTCTCCATCGTTACTTGCTGACTCAAGAGTCCTTGTAACAGTAGTTCCGACGGAAATAATTCTCCTTTTCTCCGCTTTGGCTTCGTCAACGGCTTCGGCGGTTTCCTGGGGAACAAGAACTCGTTCGGAATGCATTACGTGGTTATCAATCAATTCTTCCTTTACGGGCCTGAAAGTTCCCTCTCCTACATGAAGAGTGACATATTTGAACAGAACGCCTTTTTCACGAAGACCGGAGAGAAGTTCCAGATCGAAATGAAGACCAGCCGTCGGAGCGGCGACAGCTCCCTCCTCGGTCGCGTAAACGGTCTGATAGGTTTTTTTATCCGACGGCTCGGGCTCTCTTGTTATGTAGGGCGGAAGCGGCATCCGTCCCGTGCTGGCAATGATCCGCTCAACGGGCTCGCTGAATCTTATAGTCCAGCTTTTATCTGGCTCCTTTTTCAGACTGCCCCAGACTCCGCCGTCAAGCTTTACCTGAAGACCATCGGTCGGTTTTCTAAAAAGTACTTTCCACTGGGTCTCCGCCTTTTTCTCGGTAAGAAGAAACTCCACGATTCCCCTTCGTTCCACGTATCCCGTAAGCCTCGCGGGGATAACCTTGGTGTTGTTTAAAACCATGAGGTCGCCGCGGCGGAGCAGGTCTTTAAGATCAGAGAACTTGGCGTGGGAAAAACGTTGCGTTTTCCTGTCAACCACAAGAAGCCTGGAGGAGCTTCGCTTCGAAAGCGGGTAGTGCGCAATCAGCCGCGGAGGCAGATCATAGTCGAATTGATCCGTTCTCATCCGCGAAAGAAGCTATTTTGCCTCAAGAAGTTTTCTTACTGAAAGCCGAAGCGAGTTAAGCCTTATGAACCCTGTGGCGTCTGACTGGTCGTAAACCGAATCCTCTTCGAAAGTTGCCAGGTTCTCGCTGTAAAGAGAATTCGGGGATTTTCTCCCGCAAACGATAACGTTTCCCTTGTAAAGCTTAAGCCTTACTGTACCGCTTACGTCTTTTTGGCTCTGCCGGACGGCGGCGGTCAGCATTTCCATTTCGGGAGAAAACCAGAAACCGTAATAGATAAGCTCCGATATCTTGGGAATCAGGGAATCCCTAAGGCGCATCACTTCCCTGTCCATGGTAATCGACTCAAGGGCTCTGTGCGCCACGTGAAGAATCGTGCCGCCTGGGGTCTCGTATACCCCCCTTGATTTCATCCCGACGAACCTGTTTTCAACAAGGTCGACCCTTCCTATGCCGTTTGCGCCGGCAAGCTCGTTTAATCCGGCAAGAAGAGAAGATGGAGAGAGCTCCTCTCCGTCTACGGAAACGGGGATGCCGCTTTCAAACCCGATTTCCACGTAAACTGGTTCATCCGGAGCCGCTTCGGGAGAAACCGTCATCTCGAACATGTCTTCGGGCGGTTCGGCCCATGGATCTTCCAAAATCCCGCCCTCATAACTTATGTGAAGAAGGTTGCGGTCACAGCTGTAAGGTTTTTTCTCGGTCACCGTGACGTCTATTCCGTTTTCCCTAGCATAATTTATGAGGTCAGTTCTTGATTTAAAATCCCACTCGCGCCACGGGGCTATGATCTTTATGTCGGGATGGAGGGCGTAGAAGGTAAGCTCGAAGCGGACCTGATCGTTTCCCTTGCCGGTTGCTCCGTGGGAAACGGCGAAAGCTCCCTCGCGCTTGGCTATTTCAATCTGCCTTTTCGCGATAAGGGGCCTGGCTATGGAAGTGCCCAGAAGATAACTGCCCTCGTACACGGCGCTCGCGCTTATCGCGGGAAAAACATAGTCCCTAACAAATTCGTCTCTTAAGTCTTCAATGAATACCGCGCACGCCCCGGTTTCCCAGGCCTTCTGCTCGGCTTCCTCCAAGTCCTCTTTCTGCCCTATGTCAGCCACATAGGCTATAACATCGGAGTCGTACTCGTTTACGAGCCACTTGAGAATCACCGAGGTATCAAGTCCCCCCGAATAGGCAAGGACTATTTTGTTTTTCTTAGACATTTTACTGTTGCTCCGGGATTTCTTCGAACACGGAAAGCCTAATCAGGGCTTATCCTGATTCTGCTCTGATATCGAGCGAAGATCGAGAAGATAGAATTTTATTCCCTTGTTCTGGTAGAACTTCTCAAGCGAAAGGCCCGTATATTCTATTTTCTGGATGTCGTCTCCTGTGTAGTTAAGCTTTTTTACCTCGTCTGAAAGCTTGCACGAAAACGGTATGTCCTTATTAGGTCTTTCCTGACAGATAAAACCCATGTCTATCTGCCCGCTCAAATCCATGCTCAAAGGAACAACGAATCCCACCACCAGATTTACGCTCTGCAGTTCGACCACCATGATTCTTATCCTGCTCGAATCTTCCTCGTCTCCGACCTCCATCATGTAGCCGTAGTAGTTAATTTCCTTGTTCTGCTCGCTAAGGGAATTCATGTACCAGTAATCTTCCGGATCAAGCCAGGACATTATCTTCATTGTTTTTTCCTCCGAGGGTTCACGTGGATATTTTAGGGAATTATATACTACTTTCCTTGCGTAACAATACCAATTTTGCACCGTTACACATCAAAGCTGAATTTACTTATTGAAAAGAAGAACCGTAGACTGAAAACCCGTAAAATTGTCCAGCTGTAGCGAGAGGAAAAAAGAACGCCCCACCCCCTAAGCAGAGATCCCGACAAAACTAATCATCTTGTCCGTACCGGAACCATCTCTTCTGTATGAAGGAAGATCCCGACAACAAGTGCACATGTTCATTGTCTCGATTTCTGAAACCCCCGCATCGCAAAGTTCAATTCTGTTAAGTTCCACAAGATCAAGAAGGAACTTCCCGTCGCCTTTTTCGAAAAGCCAGTTCCCATTGCCACCAAACGTTGATGCAAATTTCGACGCCACATCGTCTCGAACTTCGTAGCAGCATTTTCCTATAGCCGGGCCTATCACAGCCAAAGAGTCTTGGGGTCTCAAAGAATATTTTTGGCAAACGGCTTCAAGACAGTTTCTAACCGTGAGCAGCAAGGTTCCGCGCCACCCCGCGTGGACAGCACAAACGCACCCCGAGGCGGGAAAACAAATAAGAATCGGAACGCAGTCGGCAGTAATAACCCCGACCCCGGCACCTCTTTGCCTAGTAACGATCGAGTCAGCTTCAGCAAGTTCCTCTCCCGCATCGCGGTCGGCGAAAAAAACGGAATTCCCGTGAATCTGGTTCACGGTAAGGATATTTTCAAGCCCGTAAGCGGATGCTATTTTCTGAAGATCAGGCCCTCCCGGATCATGCACAAAACCGTAAATCACGCCGTTACATTTCTCAAGCAGAGCCGAACGAAAAACTTTCATCCGTTCTTCCTCCTTAGAAAACCAATTACGGAAACCATGTCTTCTGGGATTTCCGCCGAAAACTCTAATTGCTTCCCGGTTCCCGGATGGGTAAATCCGAGGCTTTTTGCGTGAAGGGCATGTCTTTTTATTAACGCCCCCACGGTACCGGAATTTCGCGGTCGGCTTTTTTTGCCTCCGTAAACCTTATCGGCAAGCACGGGAAACCCGTTTTCAGAAAAATGAACCCTTATCTGGTGGGTTCTTCCAGTTTTTGGCCAAACACTCACGAGCGTCGCTCCACGCAGGCTCTCAATCACTTCCCAGCGGGTCTCTGCATCCCTTCCGGCTTTGGAAAAAGAGGTCATTTTTACCCTGTTCGAGGGACTTCTTCCTATCGGGGAACTGAAAACTCCCGAACTTTTTTTCATCTCCCCCGAAACAACAGCCACATACTCCTTTTTCATCTCCCTGGTCTTGAACTGCTCGGAAAGACTTCTGTGCGCCCGGTCATTTTTCGCGACGACCACGACTCCTGAGGTTTCCTTGTCGAGGCGGTGCACGATCCCGGGACGGATCTCACCCCCTATTCCTGAAAGATCACCGCACATATGAACAAGGGCGTTTACAAGAGTGCCGCCCGTTACACCGGCTCCGGGATGAACCACCATGCCGGCGGGCTTGTTGACAACGATTATGTCGCAGTCTTCGTAAATAACCTCGATATCGATTTCCTCGCCCAGAATGCCGCAGGGCTCAGGAGGTGGTATATTCACGCTCAGGCTCTCTCCGCCGCTTATTATCTTAGAGGGTTTAAATGTTTTGCGGTCAATAAGTATGTTCCCCAGTTCTATGTGCTTTTTTATGCTCGAGCGGCTAAGCTCCGTTAGGAAACCCGAAAGAAACACATCAGCTCTTTGTCCCGCGAATTCCCGGGGTATTTCCGTTATGGTTTTTCCATCTGGAGTTTCCATGATTCCTCTTATCTCTTCTCGTCAATGATAACAACTTCCGGCGGAGCTTCGCCGAAAACATCAAGCGCTCTGCCCTGATTAACCGATATCTCGATATATCCGCAGCTTCCTCCGACGGCGACAATTTCTCCAAGTTCCGCAGAAGAATACGATTCCGAGATTCCCGCGACCCGCTTGTCTCCGACGGTCACCAAAGCCTGGGTCCTGTCATTGACGGCATCCGTCGGTATGTTGGTTATAAGGTTCCCGAACTTATCGGTGTAAACGATGGTTCCGCGGATCTCGCTTCCGTTTATTGAGTATCCAGCGGGGGGAAGCATTTCCGGGTCCTGAATCTGCGGTCCGATCCCCGAGAACGAGACCCCGAGCGAGAGATGCGCCGCGACCGGGGCAAATATATCCCTTCCGTGGAAAGTGGAACTTATCTTTTCAAGGAAATAGTCACGGTTTTTTATTTCGCGGGCGCTGAAATCTTCACAGGAACGAATGACCGAGCTGAAAACGCCGTTATCGGGCCCCACGAAAAAATGACCGTCGGCGAAAACCGCCAGAGGCCTTCGTTCGCTTCCCACTCCCGGATCAACAACGACCAGATGCACGGTTTTTTTCGGAAAATATCTGTATGAATTGCCGATCACAAAAGACGCGGCGTGAACATCGTGGGAGTCAATGCAGTGGGTTATGTCGACTGGTCGGACGTCTCCGTTTACAGAAAGCATTACTCCCTTCATCACTCCCACGTAATGATCCCTTGACCCGAAATCAGTCGTCAGTGTTATAATGCTTCTCATCTAAACCGCTCCGCGAGTAAGATTATGGAACGGAGACGTCATTATATCAAGTCAGATGGTGAAACTTACTGTTTTGGGTTCAGGTACCTGCGTGCCCCATGAAAAAAGAGGCTCTTCCGGATATCTGCTGAGTACCGATACCCGCGCGGCCCTTTTTGACTGCGGAAACGGCGCGGTATGGAAACTTGAGAAAATAGGGGTTGACTATCTCGAAATCGACAATGTTTTCATAACCCATTTTCACCCCGATCACACCTCCGACCTGATTCCCCTTCTTTTCGCCACTAGGCATCCCTACGGGAAAAAAAGAGTAAAACCGCTTGGAATATGGGGACCTGAGGGATTCTCGGAATTTGTCGAAAAACTACGGGCACCCTACGGTGAGTGGGTAAGACCCCAGCTTGTGGAAATTCATGAAGTAGGAAAAAAGAAGCGGGAAATCGACGGCCTTGAAATAAAAACCTTCAAAACCGTTCATACAGAAAACAGCATTGGTTATGTTGTACGCTCCGGCGGAAAGAAAATCGTTTATACGGGAGACACAGGCTATTTCTCCGGACTTAGAAAGGTGGCTTCGGAAGCAGACATATTCGTTACTGAATGCGCGCTTCCGGACTCAGAGAAAATGGCTGTTCACATGACTCCTTCGGACATAGCGAAGATTCTCCGGGAAAGTCGTCCTAAGAAAATCGTGCTCTCGCATCTTTATCCGTCAATGGACGGAAGAAATCTGCCGGAAGAAATACAAACGCTTTCGGGGAACAGCGAAACGGAAATAATAGTCGCTGAAGACCTGATGGAAGTCATTGCATGAGTTGTACTGTAAGCACCTGCAATTCCCGGTGTTAAATTCAGGATTCTTCCTTCTTACCCGCTTCTATGAACTCGTGGATCTTATCAGAATACTTATCCCATCCCAAAGCAAGGCTTCGGGTCTTATCAAAATCGCGCTGCTTGTTAAACGCACCCCCGTTGGCAGGATGATATGTGTGTAGCCAGAAAACTTCGCGGCCATCCATTTTTATGATCGACGCGTATTCATCAATAGCCTTACGAGTTCTGTAGAATACCCCAACAGCCTCTTTAGCTTCGGCACCCTGCGTAACGATAATGTCTGGGCAAAGTATTTCCAGTTCACCCGGTAAATACTCTTGGCAGTTTCTGAACAGAATACTATTGGCTTTTTTCCTCCCCGGCTTGTTCATGCAGCATTTGGCGGAATTTGCGTGTGCGAAATGTTTTTTCGCATCCTCAAGCCTGATGCCAAGATCAAACCGCTTGAATATATACCACGCGAGCTCGTGCGTTCTGTACCAGTGTTTGTGCTTTGGTAGCGCCAGCACGTCTCTGTCTGTTTCTTCTTGCTGCCGCAGCGCCTCTGGCAGCCTGTTTCTATCGTTTTTATCTCCGTCGCCGGAATCAAGCGACAAAAACAGCAGGCGGGGCAAATTGCAGCTTTTATTTTCATATCCAGTGCTTACAAACGCCGACTTCGGACCCGTAAACTCTAGAGAACCGCTACCGCATTGCTCCTTGTGGGAACAGGTAAACGAGGTTGAAAGAATCCCGTTGTCTTTGTAATAACGGTACAGTTGCTGAAACATAGTTTCAGTCATCAGCCCCTATCGGCGAAAGCCGCGTTGGCTTCCCTGATTATGCCATCCGCAACCTCAAGACTGTTTTGCGCCTCGGTAACCGGACGTCCCACAACCAGATAATCGGCTCCATACTTAATTGCCATGGCCGGAGTAAGGGCCCTCTTATGGTCATTTCTACCCTTCCCCTCGGGGCGTATTCCCGGGGCAACTATTACGAGACGGCTTCCGAATTCCCTCCTGATTTCCCGTATTGAATCCCCCGAAGCCACAACCCCATCACAGCCGGCTTCAATCGATCTTCGCGTAAAGACCCTTATGTATTCATCGAGTTCCAGATCCTCGTTCATCATAAGCGCCCTAAGATCATCCTGGTCAAGACTCGAGAGAAAAGTGAGGGAAAGAATAAGCGGCCGTTTTCTTTCCCCGCGGCCTTCCTTCGCAGCAGCCACCGTAGCCTTTCCGCCGTTTATGGTAACGAACTCAACCCCCTCGGGCACCGCTCGAAGCGCGGCCGCAATCGTGCGGTCTATGTCCCCCATCTTAAGATCAAGAAAAACCTTCTTTCCAAGTCCCACAAGCTCTTTTACGAAGCCCATCCCCTCGCGCATAAAAAGCTGGTACCCAACCTTGTAGATGCTGACTCTTTCGCCGAGAAGTTTGACAAGTGCAAGTGCTTTTTCCCTAGAATCAAAATCAAGCGCTATTATAAGCCTATCGCAACTCTGCGTAGCCTTTTTTTCGTTGTTCTCCGGTGCCATAGCTTGAAAATTCCTTTCCGTGTGTTTTTCCTTTCCAGTCGTACCTTGCGGCGGCAATAAAACCAGAACAAGAAGTAAAGAATACCCGGCAAACACAAGCCGTGCTTGCATATAAAACCTAATTTCCCTATGTTCTCCCGGAAGCCGTTTTGCTTGACCTGCGTTGCCACGGCGTTATCATCTACGGTGACATGCGAGTCGTAGTTGCCAAACCCAGAGGATTCTGCGCCGGAGTGGAAAGGGCGATTGAGATAGTTGAAAGATCACTTGAGATGTACGGCCCTCCGATCTACGTCCGCCACGCCATAGTGCATAACAAAAGGGTAGTAGATTCTCTAAGGCAGAAAGGCGCCGTTTTCGTTGAGGACCTTGATGAGATCAAAGACCCTGAGGCACGAGTCATTTTCAGCGCCCACGGGGTAAGCCCCGCAGTCATTGACGAAGCCAAAAGGCGAGGCTTCCAGATAGTCGATGCCGTCTGTCCGCTCGTTACCAAGGTTCATAACGAAGTAAGACACTACTCCGAGATGGGATACACCATAATACTCGTAGGTCACAGGGACCACGTTGAAGTCATAGGAACGAAGGGCGAGGCGCCCGAAAGCGTTGTGGTAGTGGAATCGGCAAGCGAGGCCCTTTCGGTTCACGTCCCGAACCCGGAAAAAGTAGCCTACGTAACACAGACCACCCTTAGCGTCGACGACACTAAAGAGATAGTGACCGCACTTGGAAAACGCTTTCCAAAAATAGCAAAACCCCCGAAGCTCGATATCTGCTACGCGACCCAGAACCGCCAGGATGCCGTAAAAAAGCTTGCTGAGATCTCAGATGTCATCTTTATTGTTGGATCACCCGAAAGCTCAAACTCAAACAGGCTGGTTGAAGTCGCCAAATCCTGCGGCGTAAGAGACGCCTACCTTATTGAAGACACAGAAGGGCTCGACAACTTGGAGACGCTTGAGCAAGACATTACCGTGGGTATAAGTTCAGGCGCGTCAACCCCCGAGGTGATAATCGAAGAGTTGCTCTCAAAGCTAGAGGACCTGGGAGCCTCTACTTTCGAAGAGTTCAGCCTGAAGGAAGAATCCACGAAATTTCCCTTTCCCCACTCGCTTGAGTTCTCAACCGGCTGAGTCTACAGAGAATGCAAGAGCAAACCTCAAGGTACGTAGCCGACATAGAGATCCCAGAAGGGATAGTGTCGATAGACTGCGAAGTGAGAAACGGGAAGAAGACAGAGATCCTCTTTATCCTTAACAGCTCAACATACGAAGGAAATAAAAACCCGCCCGAGGGGAATTTCCGGAGTTCTCTTGAGAACAGGGGGGAAATCCTCGTGGAAGCTGAAACGAATGACCCCGAAACCTTTATAAGGAAAACCCTCTCCGCCGCTTACGGACCACTTGCGGACATAACCCTTACGGACACCGATACCGACTGACGGGCTCGGGGACGAAAACGCTCTAGTTAGCTATCCAGCCGCCGTCAACAGAAAGCTCCGCTCCTGTCATATACGCCACGTTTTCACTATCGCAGAGGAAAAGCACAGCGTGCGCAATCTCTTCGGGGGCCGCAAAACGGCCCAAGTGTCCGGTTATCGGCTGAAGTCCCTTCAGATACGCAGTAAGCTCAGGAGGTGAATCATCAAGGAAAGCCTGTACCATTGGAGTCAAGGTAGTGCCGGGACATATGGAGTTCACCCTGATGCCGTTTGCCCCGTACTCAAGAGCCATGCTCCTTGTGAGCTGCGACACCGCTCCTTTAGTAGAGTTGTACGCCGCAGTGCCCGGTATGGCCTTAATTCCCAGTATGGAGGAATTGTTGATTATAGTGCCTCCTCCCTGCTCGATCATGTGCGGAATTGAGAACTTGGACATCAAGAAAGTGCCCCTTACGTTAATAGCAAACACCTGATCCCAGTCCTCAATAGAGGTTTCGTGAGTAATCGCGAGAGGAAGTACTCCGGCATTATTAAACAGTATGTCAATTTTGCCGAAAAGCTCTATGGCGTGCTCAACCGCATCCTTGCAGTCCTGCTCCTTTGACACGTCACTCACAAGATACTCTATTCTGCCGGGAGCGTCCTTGCCCAGTGCGGCAGCTTCCACAAGAGTACTTTCAGTCCTGCCGGTTATAAGAACATCAGCACCCTCGTTTGCGAAAAGAAGCGCCGTGACCTGCCCTATTCCTAAGCTTCCGCCCGTGATTATCGCGGATTTACCCTTAAGTTTCATTGTATCCCTCCTTAGTGTTTACTGAGGCAAAAACCCCGCCCCAAGGTTAGTTTAAACATCATGGGTAGTTGCGTCAATTTTCAGGTGACTTTTTTCGTTGTCCCAGATGCAAGGCACAGATAAAGACGGAGAACTTCGTCGAAAAAAAGCGGAATTGGTAGCCCCAACGGGATTCGAACCCGTGTTTCAGCCTTGAGAGGGCTGCGTCCTAAACCCCTAGACGATGGGGCCAAACTCACAAGAAACTATCAAGCTATCATAAAAGGAGATCGATTTCAAAAAATGCTCCATGAAAGTAGGAGGAAAACCTGACCCTGTTTCGTGTGGTTTTTCACCGGGAATATGCTGTATAATTAACCCGCAGCGAAAACGGCCTTGCCCAAACTTCTGACCGGAAAAACTAATATGGAAATGAGCGCAAACAAGGTAAAGATTCCAAACGTGAAGCACATCTTCTCAAGAAACGTCTATGACGCGGTTCTCTTTGACCTTGACGGAGTGCTTACCACGACCGAAAAAATTCACTCTGCCTGCTGGAAAAAAACATTCGACGACTTTCTTCGCGACCGCACGAGCAAGCGCGGGGGGGATTTCGTTCCCTTCAGCGAAACGAACGACTACCTTGAGCATGTTGACGGCAAGCCCCGCTACGAAGGCGTACGCGGTTTTCTGCTCTCGCGCGGAATAGAACTTCCCGAGGGCAACAGAAACTCCCCGCCGGGCGAGCAGTCCGTTTTCGGACTTGGAAACAGGAAAAACCAGCTGTTTAAGGAAACTCTTGAAAAAGAGTCGCCCGGGATCTATGAAACATCAGTCGTGCTTGCGCGCCGTCTTAAGGAAATCGGGTTTCGCCTGGCTGTTGTATCTTCAAGCAGGAACTGCCGGGCGGTTATGGCGGCTGCGGGAATAGAAAACCTGTTTGAGGTTACGGTCGACGGGGTCACGGCGGCTGAAAAAGGTCTTCGGGGAAAACCTGAGCCGGATACATTTATCGAAGCCGCTTCTGCGCTTGGAAGCGAGCCGGGAAGGAGTATCATTATCGAGGATGCCGCGGCAGGAGTGACCGCGGGAGCACGCGGGGGCTTCGGGTTCGTAATCGGCGTCGCGAGAAAGCAAAATGAAGATGAGTTGCTTTCAAGCGGAGCGGATATGGCCGTCAGCGATCTGGGAGAACTCGGGTTTGCAGAGTAGCAAGCCAATGAAACCGAGATGATAAAGAGAGAAAAAAAGGGCATATACACGGCCCGGCATATATACTCCCCAGATCCGTGGAGGATAACAGAAAAGCAGTTCTATCCCGAACTGATCGGCCTCGCGGAAACCATCTTCTGCACCTCAAACGGCTATATAGGAATGCGGGGAGCATTTGAGGAGGGAAAGCCCAGCTACCAGAATTTCACCATAGTTAACGGTTTTTACGAAAAATGGCCCATTATATACGGAGAGGAAGCATTCGGGTTCACAAAAATGGGCCAGACCATAGTAAATGTCCCGGACTCAAAGATAATCAAGCTTTACGTAGACGACGAACCCTTTTACCTGCCAACCGCTACCCTAGTTCACTTCGAGCGGTTCCTTGACATGAAAAACGGCGTGGTCGAGAGAAACCTCGTATGGGAAATGTTCTCAGGAAAACAGATATCGATAAGGTCGAAGAGACTGGTTTCCATGGAGCACCGCCACCTAGCCGCCATATCTTACGAAGTGACGGTTCTTAATGACAAGGCTCCCGTAATCATATCTTCGGAAATAATCGACCACGAGAACTACGCAGAAGGGGAGGAAGAACAGCAGACCCAAGGTAACGGAGGAGACCCGCGCAGGGCGAGTAAACTTGAGCACAGGGTCTTGGAACCCCGCCTGAACAACGTGCAGGATACAAGCGTAATTCTCTGCCATTCAACCCGAAGCAGCAAGATGACAATCACCTCGGGAATTGAGCATACACTTGAGACGGACTGCGATTTTTCCTATACAAGCAGGGCGGCAGATGACCGCGGGAAAGTAGTTTTCATGGTCGACGCCCGCAAGGGAGAACCGATAACTCTTACCAAGTACATGACTTATCACACCACCAGAACCGCTCCGCACACAAACGAGGAGTTGAGAGAACGAGCGAGAAGAAGCCTCAAAAGAGCCAAGAAGTTCGGGTTTTCGGATCTGCTCGAGGGACAGCGCAAGTATCTTGACGAATTCTGGGAGAGAAGCGACGTGAGCGTGGAGATGGACAGTGACGAGCAGACCTTATCCTTCCAGCAGGCGATAAGATTCAGCCTTTTTCAGATGTACCAGTCGTCGGCAAGAGTTGAAGGGGCCGGTGTGCCATCCAAGGGATTAACCGGAGCGGGGTATGACGGTCACTACTTCTGGGATATGGAAATATATTTGATGCCTTTTCTTATTTACACATTTCCGGTAATCGCTGAGAACCTTCTCAAGTTCCGCTACGGCATGCTTGACAAGGCAAGGGAATACGCAAAGAGACTTAACCAGAAAGGAGCAATGTTCCCATGGAGAACCATAAACGGGGAGGAAGCATCCGCTTACTACGCCGCCGGGACCGCACAGTACCATATAAACGCCGATATAGTCTACGCGCTTAGAAAATACGTGGATGTCACGGGAGATCACAGTTTTGTCTCCAAGTACGGAGCGGAGATCCTGATTGAAACGGCCAGGCTCTGGAGCGATCTTGGATTTTACTCGAACTCGGGAGAAGGGGAATTCGAAATACACGGCGTTACGGGCCCGGATGAGTATAACACTGTGGTAAACAACAATACGTATACAAATCTCATGGCCCGCGAGAACCTAAGGCTCGCCGCCACCACGGTTGAAAAGCTCAGGGAAACCGAGCCCGAACTTTTTAAAAGCCTCGCCCACAAAACCGACCTCAGCATCTCGGAAATCAAGGACTGGAAAAAAGCCGCCCGGCACATGTACATACCGTATGACGAAAAGCTTGGGATACACCCCCAGGACAACTATTTTCTCAATAAGGAAGAATGGGATTTCGAGAACGTGCCGGAAGATAAATATCCCGTACTGCTGCACTACCATCCGCTGGTCATTTACCGCCATAAGGTTGTTAAGCAATCAGATCTCGTGCTCGCGATGTTCCTTCTAGAAAAGGAATTCTCGCAGGAGGAGAAAAGACGGAACTTCGATTACTACGATCCTCTAACCACGGGAGACTCCTCGCTTTCGGCTTGCATACAGGGGATAGTGGCCGCCAAGGTCGGACACATGGACAAAGCGATGGAATACGCGGAAAACGCAGTTTTCATGGATTTGGGAGACATGGGACGAAACACCGTTGACGGCTGCCACATAGCCTCCATGGGGGGAACATGGATGATGTTCGTGTTCGGATTCGCCGGGCTTGCCAACGCGGGGGAAAAACCCGAGTTTTCTCCCAGTCTGCCGAAAGAAATGCTGAGGCTAAGTTTTTCCATCACAATTCTGGGAAATCTGATAGAGGTGGACTTAAACCACTCCGAAGCCAGATATACGCTTAAAAATGGAGATGGAATAGCGCTCTGCCATGCGGGAGTCGATTTTGAAATTTCCCCGGATAACCCGACATTCACAACAAAAATCTGAAAACCCGTTACGGCTTTGCTCTAAACACGGATCTGATACAAATGGGCTTTGAACTGGAGAAAAAGGTGGGCTTGGGCGCAGTAACCAAAGCGGCAAGGGCCTGCGCGCAAATGAGCGGGGAACCCGAGTTCCGCGAAGCGCTTTACAAAACGGACGGCTCTCCGGTCACCCTTGCGGATTTTTTCGTGCAGACGTTAATAAACGAAGAACTCACGACCGCTTTTCCCGAAATTCCCATAGTCGCCGAGGAATCTTCCCTTTGCCTTGAGGGCAGTTGCGGGGAAAAACTCAGAAATCATCTAGGGGAACTTCTGCCCGAAAAAAACTCAGACGAAATACTGCGTATCATCAATAGAGGGAACCACGGAGGCGGAGGCCATGGGAAATTCTGGACGCTTGACCCGATTGACGGAACAAGAGGGTTTCTTGAGAAACGACAGTACGCAATAGCGCTCGCACTGATTGAGGATGGAGAAGTCGTTCTCGGAATTCTGGGGTGCCCGGAACTGGGACCGGATGCAAGTAACAGCGCGGGCAGGGAAAAAGGATTCGTATTTTTCGCCGAAAGGGGACAAGGTTCCTATCAATTCGGACTTTCAGGAAATCCGCAGATCCGTATTTCTGTATCGGGCGTTGAAAAAGCCTCGGACTCCGTAATGTGCGAATCGGTTAAAGCCCCGGATTCATCCTATGAATTCTCGGGAAAAATCGCCCGCTTCCTTGATATAAGCGCAAAACCCCTAAGAATGGACAGCCAGTGCAAATACGCAGTTTTAGCCAGGGGAGACACTTCCATTTACCTTCGCCCGCCGCCGCAGAAGAATTACAAGGAAAACATATGGGATCACGCCGCGGGATACATAATCGTCAAGGAAGCCGGAGGAACTGTTACCGACTCTTCAGGTAAACCGCTTGATTTTTCCGTCGGCAAAAAGCTCCACGAAAACAAAGGGATTTTAGCGACAAACGGTGCCATCCACGAAGCAGTCTTGGAGGCGGTGAAAAAAACCATTTCCAAAAAAGATGTATGAACCAACAGACCAGACTTCACTCAAGCGAAAAGACGGTATTTACCGAATTCGGTTTTGGTTTAATAGAAGTCCCCTAAGGGTTATTTTTACACTTCGCCGAACTTACGAACAAAATTATTCAAACGCCCATAAATACACCGCAATTATCACAACAGAAAGAACCACTCTGTAAACTACAAAAAGAGTGAATGATCTCGTCTTCACGTAATCCAGCAGAAACCGGATGGCGAAAAGTGCCGAGATAAAAGAAGTTGCGACGCCGAGAGCAAAAGACCACCGAAACATCTCCGCGTACCCGAGATGCCTGATCTCAAAAACCCCGGCCGCCACTATAATGGGTATGGCCAGCAAAAATGAAAACCGTGCGGCTTCATCTCTTCTATAGTTTCTGAAAAGCCCCCCGGTAATTGTAACGCCCGCCCTTGAAGCCCCCGGCAGAATCGCAAAAGCCTGCGCCACGCCAAAAAAAAGCGCGTCGACGATGTTCATGTCCCGAAGAGTCTTCTTTGCGGTCGTCTTTCTGTCTGAGATATAAAGAAGCACTCCGAAAACCAGAAGAAACGCGGCAACCGGAGCCGGACCGCGAAGCACACCGGACGCGTACCCCTCAAACAAAAACCCGGCCGCAACCGCGGGCAGGGTAGCAATTATAAGGTAGACGCCTGTTTTTCCATCTTGACGCCCCTCGAACGAAAAAGACCTTAAACCGCGGAAAAAATCCCGTATTATAAGCGCAAGGTCCCCCCTAAAACAGTAAAGAATCGCGAAAAGGCTTCCTACGTGAAGCGCGACCGTGAAGGGCAAACCGTGGTCCTGCCAGGAAAAAAGCCACGGAACCAAAAACAGATGAGCGGTGCTGCTTACCGGAAAAAACTCTGTTATTCCCTGTATGGCACCGAGGATTACAGACTGCACTATCTCCAATTTCTAACTCCCCGCAAACCCATTTTCTAAAACACCTCTGAGATAAAAAGCCGTATGCGAACCACTGACCCCGCATATCTGCTCGGGGGTACCGCAGGCTACAAGCTCTCCTCCCGACTCCCCACCTCCGGGACCGAGATCAATCACGTGGTCCGCGCACTTTATGATGTCCAGATTATGTTCTATCACAACAACGGTGTTTCCGAGATCCACGAGCCTTTGTATTACCGAAACAAGCTTCTGTATATCATCGAAATGAAGCCCGACCGACGGTTCGTCAAGTATGTAGAGGGTCTTTCCGGAGGCTTTTTTCCCAAGTTCCCTGGCAAGCTTTATACGTTGCGCCTCTCCTCCGGAGAGAGTCGTTACCCGCTGGCCCAACCTTACGTAGCCGAGGCCAACGTCGTTTAGCACATTGAGCTTGCCCGAAATCTTCGGGATATTCTCGAAGAACCCCACCGCCTCTTTTATGGTCATCTCAAGAACGTCCGATATGTTCTTCCCCTTATATCTGATCCCCAGAGTCTCGTCGTTATATCTTTTGCCTCCGCACACTTCGCACATGACGTAAACGTCTGGAAGAAAATGCATCTCGATCCGCACGGTTCCACTTCCCCCGCACCCAGCGCAACTTCCCTGCGAGAGATTAAAGCTGAACCTGCCCAGCCCGTATCCCATCACCTTCGACTCAGGAAGCATGGAGAAGATTTTTCTTATCTCAGTAAGCACCCCGGTGTAAGTTGCGGGGTTTGATCTCGGAGTTCTCCCTATCGGACTCTGATCGACCTTGATGACCTTGTCAAGATTTTCGGTGCCGATAATTTCTCCGTGGGGGGCGACGCGGTTTCGGCTTTTGTTAAGCTTTCTTGAGAGACCGCTGTAAAGAGTATCAACGACAAGAGTACTTTTCCCCGAACCCGAAACTCCAGTAACGCATATAAACGTTCCAAGAGGAAAATCGATGTCGAGTTCCCTTAGATTGTTCCCAAGTGCTCCCCGCACCCCGACCCGGACATCGGAGGACCGTCTCGAGGCAGGCACCGGAATTTTCTTTTTTCCCGAAAGGTATCTTCCGGTAACCGAACCGGCGCAGCGGGTAATCTTCCTGACGCTTCCCGAACAGACAACCTCACCTCCAAGCTCTCCGGCCCCTGGGCCAATGTCGAGCACGAAATCCGCGCTCCTTATAGTTTCCTCGTCATGCTCAACGACAATTACCGTGTTGCCCATGTCCCTTATGCTCTTTAGCGTCTCAACGAGCTTTGCGTTGTCCTTCGGGTGAAGTCCTATTGAAGGTTCGTCAAGCACATACGTTATTCCCGTAAGCTTGGAGCCTACTTGCGTGGCAAGCCTCACCCTCTGAGCCTCTCCACCCGAAAGAGTGGGAGCCGTGCGGTCAAGACTCACGTAACCAAGTCCTATGTCGCCCAGAAAACTGAGCCGGGAAGAGACCTCCTTTATTATTTCTCCCGCGATCTTTCTCTCCCTCTCGGAGAGCTCAAGAGATCCGAAGTAAGGGATGAGGTCGCAAACCGCCATCCCCACAAGATCCGATATGGTCTTTTCCCTGAAAAGTACGGAAAGGGCAATCTTATTAAGCCTGGCTCCGTCGCATGTCCTGCACGGAACCGTCCTCATATATTTTGAGAGTTTCTCCCGAAGTTCTTCCGACTGGGTCTGCGAGTACCACTCCGTGAGCATGCCGACGATTCCCGGGAAAGTCGCGGCGTATTCCCTAAGTCTTCCCCTTCTCGCTTTCCTGAAGGTTATACTCTCCGTCCCTGAGCCGTACAGTATCTTTTCTTTGTGCAGAGCGGAGAGCCGGGAAAACGGCATGTCGAGTGCGAATCCGTAATGCTCGGAGAGTCCCTCGAGTATCCGGACAATATATTTCGAATCCTCAAACGGCTTGACCGCTCCTTTGGAAAGTGATTTCCCGGGGTCTTCCACTATGAGCTCGGGATCGAAGAACGTCTCGAATCCAAGCCCATGGCAGTTTACGCACGCGCCGTAGGGACTGTTAAAAGAAAAAAGCCTGGGGGATATCTCAGGGTAGTTTATCGCGCAGCGGGAACAGGAAAAATGTTCGCTGAAAGTAATAGTTTTCCCGCCTTCGATCTCGCATTTCAAAAGCCCGCCCGACCTTTTAAGGGCAAGGGAGACCGCGTCCGTGAGCCTTTTCTGGGAACTCTCCCCCCGCAAAACGATATTGTCCACCAAAAGTTCGATAGTATGTTTTTTGTTGCGGGAAAGTTCTATATCGTCTTCAAGGTCGTAGATCTCTCCGTCAATTCTTACCCTCAGAAAACCCTCCCTCCTCATGTCCTCAAGCTCTTTTCTGTATATTCCTTTTCTTCCCTGAACAACCGGGGAATACACGCTCACAGGTTTCCTGCCCGCTTCTTCACAAATCTTCTCGATCATGCTTGAGGGGGTCTGGGAAGATATTTCTTCGCCGCACTCATAGCAGTGCGGCTCTCCGACTACGGAGAAAAGCACGCGCATGTAGTCATATATCTCCGTTATCGTTCCGACGGTTGAGCGCGGGTTTCTGTGAAAGGTTTTCTGATCAACCGCAACGGAGGGGGAAAGACCCTCGACGAAATCAACGTCCGGCTTGTCAAGCTTTTCGACAAACTGTCTGGCGTAAGAGGAAAGTGACTCCATGAATCTTCTCTGCGCCTCGGCGAAAAGTATGTCGAAAACCAGAGAAGACTTTCCCGAACCGCTAACTCCCGTGACAACGGTAAAGCTGCGCCTCGGTATCTTGACGTCTATGTTCTTGAGATTGTGCTCTCGCGCACCAACTATGCTTATGAACTTCAACCTGAAGGCTCCCCGGGGTAAAAATACGCAGATAAAATTACCCGATACTCGGGGAACCGTCCGCCGTCTGTGCGGCCTCGGAGAGGAACCGGGTGAAAATCAGTTCCGAGAGCCGGGTCCGCCCAAGCTCAGGATGCCACTGAAAACCCATGACGCGACCGTCGGCGGACTCAAACCCCTCGACTATTCCGTCAGGGGCCAAGGCACTTACCCGAAGACCCTCTCCCACTCTGTTTATCGCCTGGTGGTGGTAGCTTTTTATCTCAAATTCCTTCCCTTCTGCAAAACCGCCGAAAACAGTGTCCGGAAGAACCGTGACGCCGTGAATCTCGCCCCCCTCGTGACAAAGCGCGTCGGGTAAAAGCGCTTTTATGTCCTGGTGAATCGAGCCCCCGTGGAAAACATTTATAAACTGCATGCCTCCGCATATCCCGAGAACCGGCATATCTCTTTTGAGCGCAAGGCGCAGAACACTGAATTCCGTTTCCGTTCTCTCGGGGCTCATCGGCTTTATGGCGGGGTGCGGAGATTCACCGTAGAATTTCGGATCCATATCTCTTGAACCCGGTATCAAGAGCCCATTGATTGCGGAGACTATATTGGACAGAAAACCCAAGCTTGAAGCTTCAGCAACTGTGGGAATCAGAACCGGCGCGCCGCCGTAGAATTCAACTGCCTTCGAGTAGGCAGACTCTATAAGATTGGATTTGTCCTCAAGGTCAGTCGTTATGCCGATAAGCGGTCGTGCTTTCATGTGCTCTTTTTTTAAAGAGTTTTTTCTTCCAGGTTAAAGAGAAGCACTGCCGACCATGGCTTTTAGCCTGGCAACTCTCTCTTCTGTCGGAGGATGAGTGCTGAAAAGCTTCGCGAAGCCTCCCCCGATCATTGGACTCACTATCATCATGTGAGCCGTACTTTCGGCCGTCTGTTCGCTTACCTGCAGGGGGATTCTGGACGCTCCCGCCTGAAGTTTTCTAAGTGCGTCGGCAAGATAAAGAGGGTTTCCGCATATCTCGGCCCCGGTTTTATCCGCTCCGAACTCCCTCGTTCTCGATATAGCCATTCTTACGATCATGGCAGCCATAGGGGCGATAATTGCCATGGCCAGAAGTCCCAGCATCCCGCCGCCTCTTCTATTACCCCCTCCCCCTCCGAAAATGGCCGCAAACTGCGCCATATAGGCAAGATAGGTGATAGCACCGGCGATTGTCGCCGCTACGGAACCGATCAGTATGTCTCTGTTTCTTATATGC
The DNA here is from genome assembly GCA_047518015.1 of Thermodesulfobacteriota bacterium. Lineage (GTDB taxonomy): Bacteria > Desulfobacterota_D > UBA1144 > Nemesobacterales > Nemesobacteraceae > Nemesobacter. The sequence continues at coordinate 23,278 of JAKZRS010000062.1, forward strand.
GCAAGCTCATGAGCGATTACACCTTTAAGCTCACTGCGGTTTAAAAGACGCATGATTCCCTGAGTGACCGCGACGGCTGAATGGTGCGGATCCCGTCCCGTGGCAAAGGCGTTTGGAGCCTGTTCGGGAATCACATAGACCCGGGGCATCGGAAGTCCGGCTATCTGGGCAAGTTCTTCGACGTCGGAGTAAAGTTCAGGAGCATCGTCCCTTCCAACTTCACTTGCCTTGTACATCCTGAGAACGATTTTGTCGCTCCACCAGTAGCTTACGAAATTCATCACCCCGGCAAGAACAAGCGCCACCAGGGCACCGTTTTTCCCTCCGATCACACCTCCTACCAAAACCAGGATGGCGGAGAGAAAAGCCAGCAGAAAAAGACTTTTAAGAGTATTCATTTTCTAAAGACGCCTCCGAAATATTTTTCGTTTCCCCAGAAAAACCGTGGTTTCCCCCTACAGGAGATATAATAATACCGGTGGTGGTAAATTCAACGGAAAGAATCTACTTCCAAGTCTCAACTTGATTTTCAGTCTTCTAGGTTTTCCGAAAGTAATCCACAGCAAATATTTATCAGATGTAAAATTTCCACTCAGGGTCATCTGAATAAATCTGAATGTGTCCCGGTCCGGATTAGCGTTACTGACTCCTCATCTTCATCCCAAACAAGGAGCCAGTCAGGTTCTATGTGGCATTCCCAGCAGGGAGACCAGTCACCTAACAAACGGTGTGGTTTGTTAAGTCGGTCAAGCGGTTCGCCACCAACGAGCTTTGCAATTACCCTACGGAGCTTATCAGGATCCTTGCCCCTTTTCCCAACTCTCTTTAGGTCCCTTTTAAACTGCGTGGTCGTGCGCAACTTACGCATTGTCAAACTCAGTCATGAGTTCATCAACGTCGCTATACTCGATAAGACCTTTTCCCGAACGCGCCTGACGAATAGCCTCTAAGGTCTCTTCCTTGGGAATTCTTACCGTAAAAGGCAACCCATGATAGAAAGTAACCTGTTTGTAGAATAGGGTAATTGCCTCAGTAGGAGATAAACCAAGCACGGAGAAAATCTTCTCAGCCTCCTGCTTAAGTTCAGGTTCCATTCGGGCACGTATCATTTCAGTCTTGGCCATAGAAACACCTCCACTTGCAGTTAGTGTACCACACTCGGGATACAAATCAACATGTCATAAATGAAAACATGCTTCAATTTGGATTTTGTTTCACGCACACCACAAATTATGTACAGTTTCTGTCTCTGGACAAATGGCAGACAAAATTTCCCAAGATACAATAGATATAACCCGCATTTCTCACAAAGGCACAAGATAGAAGAGTTTTTAGGGATTAGATTCCAAGAACGGAAACGCCTAGAAATATTGAATCAGTGGACCAAGAGCGACGCTTGGAAGGTGTGGACGGTGCATGTGAAAACAGCGATCTGCCCGCACGGAGATAGAATGGGCGGCGAATTCGGTACGGGCCAAGGGGACAACCGTTGACGACGGCAACCTCTGTGTTACCTTTCACGGCAATCTAAACGCCTTCAACCTTGTCCGCCTCAAGCAAATGGCGCGCCCAGCCGAGGACCAGAGGCGCGATGGGCTTGAGCCGCACACCGGACCAAGTAGAAAGTTGCTGATCTCTGAATGCCAACTCATGAGAACCCGGAATAGCATGAAAGCTGAAATCAACCCCATCGATTCGGATGTACACAATCGGCTGTGGAGAGTCGGACAAGTACTCCACCCAATAGCTTACACCAGGAACCGGGTTCTCGACGACCCAACGTAGAAGCGTACTGATTCGCTGTTTGAAGGCATAGAACTTCTTGCGCTGGCTAAAACCAAGTGCCCGCTCGTTCTCGATCCAAGAGTTCAGTACTACCCCGGCTGCAAGTTGGTAGCGGAATTCTGCTTTTGAGTGGCATGGACGTTTGAGGGCAGCGAGTGCTTCGTTCACGTCCAAGTCAGATACCGGTATGGTGGGCGTTGTTACACGCCCGTGTATGATCGCTTCGAGACTCGAAAGCGGTGGAACGTTTTTTGGAAGTTCCAGTTGGCGTAACAGCAACAGTATAAGGTCCTGATACTCGCCGCCTAGCTCGGCGTCAACCTGAGATACCGAACGTACTAACGCACCACGTGGAAGATCAGTCTTGAACTGATACTTCGTGTCAGCGAAGTAGAGCGCCACTATCTGTGACGCGTTGCCAGCGTTATTTCGGGCCCAAGCGAATGCATCTTCGGAAAAGAAGCGAAAGCCCAGCCAGAGATCGGTGCCGCTAGCAAGCATCGGCGTGTAGCCCCCAGCGATTCTCGCCTTAGGGTAATGAGAGAGTGCTCTTGCATCACTGTACGCTCGCTCGGCCACTTGGCATACAATGCTGGCGGCCAAAAAACGGGATACTGTAAGGCTCTTGAAGTCCCTCGGGTGAATATCTGACCACCTCCGCGCGAAGAAGGCTCTTGCAATCCTTTCAAGTGGTTCCTGCTTTTTGGTATGGAAGACAGTGACAAAGCTGCCATCCCGCCTGCCGCACATATCGTATAAATCGGAAAGTGCGCGTGAATGCCATCCTAGGCCCTCGGATTCGATTAGTATCCGATATTTGAATGTGTTGTGTTCGGGTTGCCAGCGAACCCATTGAATAGTGGCCTCGTACGATGCACCGTCGTGTTGAATTTGCTGGGCAACATCAACATGCTCCTCGTCGCACTCGATCTGTGCTAACACGGGCCACGGGTATAACTCTCGCAGCCAACGCTCTTCCGGGTCCTTGCACGCGTGGTCCCGGTTCCGTAGCCAATTCTCGAACGAAACGCCCTTCAATCGCACTAGATATCTCCATGGCTGTAGTATATCGAGCAGGACGAGCGAGCGTCTACGCCCAACTCGCCATCAAGAATCCCTCACTGGTCGGGTGGCCGCGCGCGTTTCGCGCAGAGGAACTCAGCCCACTTCTCCAATCAGTCGGCGACTACTGGACAACAATTAAGATTAGACGATAGCGACAATTACTTTAGACGGCCAACGTCACCTTAAGAGAAACAATACCGAGACATTTTGAGATTGCAAAACGGCATTTCCGTCATTTCGATTTGAGACCTCTGTGGAGGTTTACCCTGAAGAGCTTTAAGGGGTCACAGCCCCGGATCTCCGGGGCTGTGACAGGTTGTTTACCGCGGGGACAAGAGTCTGTGTCGCCTAAGGTAGCGAACTTGGCAGGTCTTCTGCGTTTTTTCTTTTTTTCTCCCGTGGCCTAGCGACGTCTGTAGCTCTCCACGTTCATCTCAAGTATGACGCAATGGTGTATAAGCCGTCTCAAAGCACCACCTGTGCCCCTTGCGGGGAGACACTTCGTTCCGGTAAACAAGGGTCACAAGTGCCAGAAGATTGCCTTTCGTTTATCCGCCAAGCTTTGGCGGTTATACTTGGCACAGAAAAATCCCTCGGGTGATTTAGAAAAATGTCTATTCTAAGTTCAAAAAAATACGAAGTGATAGTTATCGGAGCCGGTCACGCGGGCTGTGAAGCTGCGCTTTCCGCGGCCAGGATGGGCTGTACGACCCTAGTTCTCACGGCGAACATAGACACTATCGGACTTATGTCGTGTAATCCTTCAATAGGAGGCATCGGAAAAGGACATCTGGTAAAAGAAATAGACGCGCTTGGCGGCGAGATGGGAAAAGCTGCCGACACCGCAGCCATACAGTTCAGGAGGTTAAACACCCGCAAGGGAGCGGCAGTTCAGGCAACCAGGATACAGGCCGACCGCCAAAGCTACAGAACCTACATGAAAAAAGCTCTTGAGAGCGAACCCAATATAGAGATAAAACAGGCGATGGTCGAGGAGTTCCTGGTTGACGGCAAAAAAGTCGCGGGGGTTAAAACCGCCCTAGGGGAGAAGTTTTTCTCAGATACCGTCGTGGTTACCCCTGGAACATTTCCCGGGGGACTCATACACATAGGGCTCACCCGGATTTCATCGGGCCGGGCGGGGGAAGCCGCCGCGGGAGCCATATCGAATTCCTTTGCGGACCTGGGTTTTACCACGGGCAGGCTTAAAACCGGAACCCCTCCGCGCTTTGACGGAAGAACCATCGACTGGGACAAGCTTGAAAGACAGGACGGAGATGAGGATCCGGTGCCTTTTTCCTTTTCCACCGAAAAGATCACCACAGATCAGATGCCGTGCTATATAACCTACACGAACGAGGAAACCCACCGCGTGATAAACGAAAACATCGACAAGTCCCCTCTTTACTCCGGCCTCATAAAAGGAATAGGACCAAGGTACTGCCCTTCAATAGAAGACAAGGTGGTAAAGTTTCCCGACCGGAACCGTCACCAGATATTTCTTGAACCGGAGGGAAGAAACACCTATGAAATCTATCCCAACGGAATTTCAACAAGCCTTCCCATCGAAATTCAGTGCGAGTTCTCAAGAACCATGGAAGGACTTCGCAACGTGGAAATAATGAGGCCGGGGTACGCAGTCGAATATGATTTTCTTGACCCTACACAACTTGGAGCGAATCTTGAATCGAAACTTCTCGCAAACATATTCTTTGCGGGACAGGTAAACGGAACCACGGGTTATGAGGAGGCAGCTAGTCAGGGCCTAATAGCCGGCATAAACGCAGCACTTCGTGTAAAGGGAGAGGGCCCTTTCGTGCTCGGGCGTTCAGAGGCCTACATAGGAATCCTGGTTGACGACCTAGTCACAAAAGGAGTCGACGAACCCTACAGGATGTTCACTTCAAGGGCCGAGTACAGGCTTATACTGAGAGAGGATAACGCCGACCTAAGACTCGGGGAGTTGGGACACGGCATAGGACTTCTGAGCAACGAGCGAATGGAGGCATTCCGGACCAGGAAAACAGCCCTTGAAAACGAACTTTCGAGGCTTGAGAATGAAAAGGTGTTTCCTAATGAAAAGACAAACAGGATTCTTGAGAATCTTGGCTCCCAGAGAATCAAAAAGCCCCAGAGCCTGAAGGAGATACTCAGAAGACCCGGCTTCACCTATGAAATGCTGGGCTTTATAAACTCCGCTACGAATCCGGATATCTCCCCGAAACTGGGAGCTCAGATAGAAATGGAAGTAAAATACGAGGGCTACATAAAAAGACAGAAAGAAGAAGTCGGAAAATTACAAAAATTCGAGAACATGAAAATCCCGGAGACGTTTGAATACGGAAGCATCCCCGGACTTTCAAATGAAATCGTTCAGAAACTATCAAGAATAAAACCCGAATCGGTAGGGCAGGCAAGCCGCGTTTCAGGCATAACGCCCGCCGCGATATCGGTACTGCTTGTACATATCAGAAAAATGCGGGGGCTTGAGCAGGAAGCTCAGTTGAAATCAATTTCCCCGTCGTAAAAGCCGTCGGCTCCATCCATCTCCTCAAGCTCCTGCTCGTAAAGCTCCATAGCATCGCAGTCGCTTCCGATGTAGCCGGAACCGTCGGGATCCTGCATCATCTCAACAAGATCTCTTACTTTTTTCTCATTCCTTCTATTGTTCATTTTTTCCCCCCTAGAAAAATTTTACATAGATTATAGGAGTAGTTTTCACAAATGCAACAGTCTGAACAAAAAAAATACATCTCAAACCACTACTCAAAAACTTTCTCAGGACCTCTGCCTTCTCTTATAAGCTCGAGCATCCGGGCCGGGTCATTCGTCGGCAGCCGGCACTCGTAATTTGAGCACACGTATGCCGCGGTTTTTCCGTCAATGGGTTTGTGGCTCTCCGCGTAGGAGGCGATTCTTGAAATCTCTTCCTCGTTTGCTTCATCTTTTAATATCACCACCTTGTTCGGTAAGTACTCGCTAGAGAGGGCGTTGAGAAACCGGCGGGTCTCGGGAGAGTTTCTGTCCCCGGCTATGACTATCTCAAAAGAAGGCCCCAGCATGAAATCAAGAGAGTTCATGTGCATTGAAAAAGAAGCGGGATGCTTTGAGATCTGCGGGGAAAAAGCTGCGGTCATTCGGGCCGCTTTGTCCTCAAGTTCGGGGTCGGCAGTCAACCTCGCTATTTTCAGGATGTTAAGCGTCGAAACCGAGTTTCCCGACGGAAGTGCTCCGTCATAAATTTCCTTCTGTCTACTTATCAGGGCTTCGCCGTCTTCGGCCGTGAAGAAAAAACCCGCAAACTCCTCGTCCCAGAAATGTTCAAACTGATCCCGGCAAAAAGAGATCGCCAAAGCGAGATATTTTTCGTCGAAAACACTTTCGTAGTATTCAAGAAGCCCCCATATGAAAAAGGCGTAGTCATCAACGCTTGCCATTATGCCCGCTTCACCCTCACGGTAGCGGTGAAGAAGTCTTCCGTCACGAACAAGATTTTGCCTTATGAATTCTATCGAACCCCGCGCAGCGTCAGAATATCTTTCCTCCCCGAAAGCCGCCGCGGCCTTTGAAAACGCCGCTATAGCTATTCCGTTCCAGTCCGTGAGCACCTTATCGTCCTTGTAGGGATGAATTCTCTTTTCCCTGCAGGCAAAAAGCTTTTCTCGCAGGTCCCCAAGTCTCTTCTCAAGCTCTTCGGTTCGGATTCCCAGTCGAGCAGCTGAATCTGTCAGGGGCTCTTTCAGGTGAAATATGTTCCTCCGGCTTTGCTCTCCCGTCGCTTCGTCCCTGAAATTTCCGTCGCGAGAGAGGTTATAGACCTCCGAGAGAAGCTCTGCGTCCTCCTCTCCCACAAGCTCCTCTATCTCCTGTACGGTCCAAAGATAGAACTTGCCTTCCTCTCCTTCGCTGTCGGCATCTTCGGCTGAGTAAATGCCTCCTTCGGGAGAGGTCATATCCCGAATCAGGTACTCGAGTATTTCCCTCGCCTTTTTTTCGTAAAACGGGTTTTTCGTGATCTGCCATGCTTCTGTGTAAGTGATTGCCGCAAGCGCCTGGTCATAAAGCATCTTCTCAAAATGGGGGACGAGCCATCCGGCGTCGGTCGAATACCTGTGAAAGCCGAAACCCACATGGTCGTATATGCCGCCCCTTCCCATGGCAAGAAGCGTCCTCTCAACCATTCTCAAAGAAACATCCTTCCCAGTGCGCCCATAATGCCTCATTAAAAACATCAGGTTGTGGGGAGTAGGAAATTTTGGGGCTCTCCCGAAGCCGCCTTCATCGGGATCAAAGGTCGAAAGAAAATAACCGTAAGCCTGATCGAGGGTCTTCTCGTTAAGCGGGAAGGTCTCGGCTTTTCGAAGAGAATCCCCCAGGCTGCAGACCGCGTCAGTTATCTGCCGGGCCGATTCCAGCACCTCTTCTTTTTTATTATCCCAGAGTTCTTTTATCGCCGGTACAAGCTCCTTCATTCCGACTCTCCCGTAACGGTTTTCCTTCGGTATGTAGGTTCCGGCGAAAAAAGGTTTCCCCTCGGGCGTCATGACTATGTTAAGAGGCCAGCCGCAGCTTTTCCGTGAAATCACGTGACAGACTGTCATGTAAATATTGTCGATATCCGGGCGCTCCTCCCTGTCAACCTTGATCGAAACGAAGGTCTCGTTCATGAGCCCCGCCACCTCGGCATCCTCAAAGGATTCGTGCTCCATCACGTGGCACCAGTGACAGGTCGAGTACCCTATAGAAAGAAATACAGGCCTTCCCAGTTCCCGGGCTCTTCCAAACGCCTCCTCTCCCCACGGATACCAGTCGACCGGGTTCTCCGCGTGCTGAAGAAGATAAGGGCTTTTTTCGTCTTTAAGTCTGTTTGACACTTAAACCTCCGTTGCCAAGGAATGAACAATTATACAGTCTGGTTAAAAATAAACCCCTTGTAATTCAAAGGGGGATCCGCTTTGAGAAGCGCCCCGGAAAATTTTTCCCGATCGAGAAAAATGGTATTTTCTTTCTGTTCATATTCGATTTTTAGGCTAACATTCTCATCTAAATGCGTAAACCCGTACAAAAAGCCGGGGTCGTCGCTTACAGGAAAAACAGCCTCGGGGAAATCGAAGTCATTCTGGTGAGTTCAAGAAAGCTCAATGATTCATGGGTTTTTCCAGCCGGAGGAGTCGATTACGGAGAAACTCCCGCCGAGGCGGCGGAAAGGGAATGTCTTGAGGAAAGCGGATACAGGGTGGAAATAGAGCAGCCTCTCGACATAATGGTCATTGAAGGTGGAAAAAGACACATTCTCTACACTTTTTTCCGCGCCAAGGCCGTTGAGGATACGGGAGATTACGAAAGGGACAGAAAAAGAAAATGGTGCGGGATTAACGACCTTCCCGATACGGTCGCTTACATGTTTCGGGAAGTCGCGGAAAGTTTCCAGAAAAATATCCTGAGTCCCCAGTCCCGCGGTTGAAGCCTTAATCAGCTAAACAACAATCGGAATTTCATACTCATACCGGAGAGGAACAAATGAAAAGCCAACAGTTCGTAAACAAAACACAGAGTCATTACGCGCGGGTAGCGGATGTCTACAGGTCTCTGAGGATTACAGACTCAGAACCCGTGCTCTACATAAAGGAGATAATCGGAGACAAGGGGAAAATAACGGCTGCCGACGTGGGAGCAGGAGCAGGGCGGTACGCAAGACTTTTCTTTGAGCATCTGGGCAAGGAGACCCTGTTTCTTTACTGCTACGACACAAACGAATTCATGCTCGAGAGCCTCGAGAAGTATCTTGACGATCACGACATCCGAAACTACGCGACCAAAATCGCCATGGCCCAGGAGCTTCCCATCGCGGACAAGGCGCTTGAC
>JAKZRS010000063.1:0-24075 GCA_047518015.1 Thermodesulfobacteriota bacterium
GGCGCCATTCATTCGGTAGTGTTCGGAGGTTTTTCACCGAACGCGCTTGCGGGGAGAATTTCTGACTGCTCTTCTGAAATAGTCATTACCGCGGACGAAGGGCTTCGCGGCGCTCGCAGTGTGCCTCTTAAGCTCAACACGGACAAAGCGCTTGAGGATGGCGAGGTGGACTCGATTGTAAAAAAAGTTTTGGTGGTGCGCCGTACTGGAGCGGACGTGCCCTGGGACGGGAAGCGGGACGTCTGGTATCACGAGGCCGCCGCGGAAGTTTCGGATGACTGCGCGGCCGAGGAAATGGACGCGGAGGACCCGCTTTTCATTCTCTATACCTCGGGTTCAACCGGAAAGCCCAAGGGGGTTTTGCACACAACAGGCGGTTATCTCGTTTACGCTTCAATGACCCACCAGTACGTATTCGATTACCATGACGGAGAGGTCTACTGGTGTACGGCCGATGTCGGCTGGGTCACCGGCCACAGCTATATAGTCTACGGACCGCTTGCAAACGGCGCTACCACGGTGATGTTCGAAGGAGTGCCGGGTTATCCGGACATATCGCGCTTCTGGAGGGTCTGCGACAAGCACAATGTCAGTATTTTCTATACGGCCCCCACGGCTATCCGCGCGCTTATGCGCGAGGGCGACGGGCCGGTTAAAAAAACCTCGCGCGCCTCGCTTCGCATTCTTGGCACCGTGGGAGAGCCGATCAATCCCGAAGCCTGGATGTGGTACTACGAAGTGGTCGGCGAGGGTCGCTGTCCCATAGTGGACACCTGGTGGCAGACCGAGACCGGGGGCGTTTTGATAACTCCGCTCCCCGGTGTGACCGATCTCAAGCCGGGTTCGGCCACGCTGCCGTTTTTCGGGATTCGCCCGGAACTTGTTTCGTTAGAAGGCAATGTTTTGGAAGGTGTGGCCGAAGGAAATCTCTGCATAGCCGATTCATGGCCGGGACAGGCGCGCACTGTATACGGCGATCACGACCGTTTTGTCGAAACTTATTTCACCGCCTATCCGGGCAAGTATTTTACAGGTGACGGCTGCCGTCGCGACGAAGACGGTTATTACTGGATCACTGGGCGCGTCGACGACGTTATAAACGTGTCGGGTCACCGTATGGGCACGGCCGAAGTGGAAAGTGCACTGGTATCGCACGGAAGCGTTGCCGAAGCCGCGGTGGTCGGCTATCCGCACGAGATAAAGGGCCAGGGAATCTATGCCTACGTGACCCTGAACGCCGATTCTGAGCCCACAGAAGAGCTTCGAGGCGAACTGGTTAAGTGGGTGAGAAAGGAAATAGGGCCGATCGCCTCTCCCGATCTTATACAATGGGCCCCGGGTCTTCCGAAAACCCGCTCGGGCAAGATCATGCGCCGGATCCTGCGTCGCATCGCCGCCAACGATTATGCTGATCTTGGCGATACTTCGACGCTTGCCGACCCGTCGGTGGTTGATAATCTGATTGATAACCGGATGAACCGCTGAATCTTGTCAATGGTCCGATCTTCCGGTTCTCAGGCTGGCGGCTGAGCGGAAGGCAATAAAAACTTTACAAACCTGGAATTGCATTCCGTAATTGTAAGGAATATGGTGGGACTTCCTTAGATTGTAAATCTATGTTTGAAGCGGACTTTAAAGCGGACAAAATAAATACTAAACCAAGATTAGAAATGAGTCTAACTTTATGATAATATTTGTATTATGTGTGATATAGAACCGGACAAAAAACCGGTCATCAAAGTGGCCATAGCATGCGGTGCGGAGGACCGGAGGGAGACGGTTACCCGGATGGAACCGCTTCTGATAGGCGAAACTTCAAGACACCGCGGCGAACTGACGGATCTGGCTGTTGAGCTGGCGCAACGCGCAGCGGGTCTTCGCCGCGGCTTGCCGGAGGGTGTACTTGAGTCTCTTTCCGGTCTCGTAAGGGCGATGAACTGCTACTACAGCAATCTTATTGAGGGTCATGACACTCACCTGACGGATATTGAGAGGGCGCTGAAAGACGACTACAGCGCCGATATCGAAAAGCGCAACCTTCAGCTTGAAGCCAAGGCCCATATAGCTGTTCAGAAATGGATTGATGAAGGAGGCCTCAAGTACGGCGCGACCGCCGTTGCCAGCCTGCAGGAAATCCACTGCCGGTTCGGGGAACTGCTTCCCCAGGAACTGCTCCGGGTGGAAAATCCGGATACTGGGGAGGTTGTCGACGTTGTTCCCGGCGAACTGCGCGGCCGGGATATTCGCGTAGGCCGTCATATTCCCGTTAGTCCCGGGGCGCTGCCCCGTTTTATGAAGCGGTTTGAAAGTGTCTACGGAAGCCTCGGCAAAACCAACGCTATTTTGGCTTCCGCAGCAGCTCACCACAGATTGCTCTGGATACACCCTTTCCTGGACGGAAATGGACGCGTTGCCCGTCTCATGTCCGACGCCATGTTATCGGAAGCCCTGGACGCGGTCAGGATATGGTCGGTCTCAAGAGGGCTGGCGCGGGACGAGGGGGGGTATAAGAGCCGTCTGATGGCGTGCGACACGGGGCGTCGCAATGATCTCGACGGCCGAGGTCCTCTGAGCGAGGAGGCCTTGGCGGAGTTCACGCGTTTTTTCTTGACCACCTGCATCGACCAGGTGGATTTCATGGAGGGGCTCATGATGCCGGATCGGCTGCTAAACAGAATTCTGCTCTGGACTGAAGAGGAAATCCGCGCCGGCGAACTCCCTCCCCAATCCAGAATCGTCATGAGAGATGTTTTTTATCGCGGAGAGATTCCAAGAGGAGAAGTCACTCGCCTTCTCAGCTCAAGCCCTCGCCACGCCCGTCGCATCACATCTGTTCTGCTGAGACGTGGAATTCTGGTTTCACGGAGCACCCGCGCTCCGCTACGACTTGCCTTTCCGGCCGAACTCGCCTCCCGCTGGTTACCGGGACTGTTCCCGGAAAAATAAGAGAAATGAACTTCCTGCGTTGGAGGCCCCGAAGGTTTATAAGTCACGGTCCTTGTCAGTTATGGGTTGCAAAAGGGTAAACTGGTACGAGCGTGAATGTCTGCCTTTGTGGAATATATTAGAGATGCGTAAAGGAAAATATGTTGACAAAGAATTGAACTTAGAGATTACTGGTCCGATTAAATGAGGCTTAACAGATTTCTTTCCAAGTGCGGGATAACATCAAGAAGAAAAGCGGATAACCTTATAAAGGCGGGACGGATAACTGTAAACGGGGAGGTCGTCAGTACTCTCGGGTCCGTGGTGGACGAGTTTGCCGACGCTGTGCTTCTCGACGGAAAACCCGTACGCACTGAGAGGAAAAGATACTTGATGCTTAACAAACCCCCTTTTTACCTTACTTCCCTTAAGTCCATGGAAGACGGAAAAAAGACGATAACGTCTTTTCTGGGGGACATAGAACAGAGGGTTTACCCCGTCGGGAGACTTGACTACGACTCGGAGGGACTTTTAATTCTCACAAACGACGGGGAACTCGCAAACAGGATACATCACCCCAAATACATGGTAGTAAAAACTTATCTGGCCGAAGTCTTGGGAGAGATGCCGGATAATCTTGAAGCGGTGCTCAAGGATGGAGCGGAAGTCGAAGGGCGTTTTACAAAGCCGGATTCTGTCGACGTCCTTAAAACGTCTTCTCAGCGCGTGCGGGTCAGCATCTCCTTTCACGAGGGCAGAAAACACTTGGTAAAAAAATATTTTGAGGTCTTCGGACTTAGGGCCGCGAGGCTTAAGAGGATTTCGTGCGGCAACGTGCGTCTCGGCGAGCTTGGCAGGGGAATGTGGCGCGACCTTAACGCGGGAGAACTAAGGAACCTTCGGAAGATGACGGGACTTTTGCCCCGCGCTGAAAAGAAAACGCCGGGAAGCGCAGCATGAAAAGGTTTATCACGTTTGAGGGAATAGACGGAAGCGGCAAATCAACCCAGGCGAGGCTCCTTGCGGATTACCTCGCCGGTAAGGGAACCAAGGTGTTTTTTACCAAGGAACCGGGCGAGGGGAAACTCGGCGGGGCGATAAGAACCGAGATTCTCGACCGAAGGGATATCGACATTGAGCCCTACGCCGAACTCTGTCTTTTCTGCGCGGACAGGGCCCAGCACGTAAGGGAACTCATACTTCCGAAACTAAAAAACGGTTACACGGTTATCTGCGACAGGTACTACGATTCGACCCTTGCTTACCAGGGCTCGGGAAGGGGGCTTGATCCCGACCTGGTTTTCCGCATGGCCATGGCCTCAAGCCTGGGGGTCGAACCCGACATCACGTTTTTTCTCTCCGTGCCGGTGGAGCAGGCGCTTTTGAGGCTCAAGGACCGCACAAAAGAGAGAAACAAGATGGACGAGGAACCGTTTGAGTTCCACAGCAGGGTAGACAGAGGTTACAAGGAACTCATTGCAAAAGACATTTCAAGAATCAAGGTAATAGAAGCGACTTCTTCTCCCGAGGAGACCCACACGAAGATAATGCGCTTTTTTGAGTGAACCCGTAGCTCAGACCGAATCTTTTGTCATCTCGACAAACTGCTCCACCTTTGGATACATATAGATATGCAGGACGATCCCTATTACCGAGAAAGGAATTGCGTCCGCGGGATTTTTGCTTAGAAACGAGAGCACGAATCCGAGCAGCACCACGCTTTCGTTTATTCCCCAAGGAACCACGTGCGGGAGAAGAAGACGGTTCGAAAGCTCCTCAAGCCTTTTTCCCGGTTCCTCGTCCTGCGTGACGAGAAATTTCTTGCGAAGCGATTTTTCAGAGAGGGTAAACCTGTATATAAGAAGGGAAATTATCCCTAGGGCGGCCCCTCCGAGAAGAAAAGCGGCTTTTACATTTTCTCTGGCCCCTGGAGGTTCGGGCGACCCGAAAATGAAAACCACCCCTGTGTAGGCGAACATGGCGAGCAGCAAAGCGAACCAGACTATTTTAAGGGCGCTTTGGTTCTTTGCGACTGATGGGGCGCGATTTTTCCTGTCCATGGTTCTGGATTGGAGCGGAACTGCGTGCTCAGGATGTGATCTTGGCGAAAATCACGCTCAGGATTATAAGCGCGACAAAAATCCCCATCATGTAGAAAGGCACGCTGGTGTTGTACCCCTTTTCTATGTTGGGAACCCTTTTCTGGGACCAGATTATGGAAGGCGCTTTGTTCTCATTTGGCGCCTCGGTTTCCCGCTCTGCCGTTTCTTCTGTTTCTTGCTCTTCTGTTTCCGCCATTTTCAGGTTTCCTGGAACTGCGTGTACGAAAAAATTATCACGCAACACTTCCCGAAAATCAAGTTCTCTCATGGGGTTTCCTTGAAAACCCGCCCCCATAATTTATAATTACCTGAATACAGTAAAAGGTTGCGGAACGCGCGACCAACGGAGGTTTTACATATGGCGGATTACGCAAACCCGGACGTTCTTGTGAGCACGGACTGGGTAGAAGAGCATATTGACGATCCCGATATCGTTATTGTTGAATCGGATGAGGACATACTGCTCTATGAAATAGGTCACATAAGAAATTCGGTAAAGTTCGACTGGCAGACCGAGCTTCAGGATCAGCTTGTAAGGGATTACGTAAGCAGGGAGAACTTCGAGACATTGCTTTCCGAAAAAGGCGTTTCCAACGACCACGCGGTGGTTTTCTACGGAGACAGAAGCAACTGGTGGGCGTGCTACGCCTTCTGGACATTCAAGGTTCTCGGACACGAAAAGTGCCGTATAATGGACGGCGGCAGGCAAAAATGGGCTGAGGAGGGAAGAGAGTTTGTAAAAGATGTTCCCGAAAGACCAAAAACAGATTACAAGGTGTCGGCGATTGATGAGTCGATAAGGGCTTTTCGAAATGAGGTGATGGAGCACATGGCGTCCCCAAGGCCGCTTGTCGATGTTCGCTCTCCGAAAGAGTACTCGGGAGAGCTTCTTCACATGGAGGCTTACCCCCAGGAAGGAGCGCTTCGCGGAGGACATATTCCGGGTGCGGTAAACGTTCCCTGGGCTACTGCTGCCAACGAAGACGGAACTTTCCGTTCGGCCGATGAGCTTGTCGATATATACGAAAAGGGACAGGGGCTAAGCAAAGATCAGGACGTGATTGCCTACTGCAGAATAGGAGAGCGCTCTTCTCACACCTGGTTTGTTCTTACCTATCTTCTTGGATTTGAAAACGTGAAGAATTACGACGGTTCCTGGACCGAGTGGGGAAACCTTGTAAGGGCTCCCATAGAAAGATAAAAGGAGAAGAGTTTTTTGTGCAAATAAAATAAGGATGTGGTCTTACGGGTTCGCATCCTTTTTTTTGAAGCCGCGCGAATATGTCCAGCATAGAGGAAATAGTAAGGGAATTTAAAGGGGCGGACCGCCAGGAGATGATAGAGCTCCTGATAGATTATTCGGAAGGTCTTCCTGAAATTCCCAGAAGGTTTGCCGAGCTTGCGGACAGGGACCTCAACAAGGTGCACGAGTGCGAAACCCCGGTTTTTATCTGGGTTGAGCTGGAAGACGGCAAGGTGAATATATTTGCCGACGTCCCCGAACCGTTTCCGACTGTGAGGGGGCTTGTGTCGATTCTCGTAAGCGCTTTTGACGGACTCAGCCCGGAGGAGATCGAGTCTGCGCCAACGGACTTTATCTCCCGCCTCGGACTGGCCCAGCAACTCGGGATAAGAAGGGTCAGAGGTCTTAGCGCGGTTTATGCGAGGATAAAAGGCGAAGTCAGAAAGCACGGCACGGTCACATGATTGAAGAAGACAGAATGAAGATGATCATGGATCATTACGAGAATCCGAGGAATTTCGGCGCTCTAGACAGCCCCACGGTGACTCTCAGAGGCGGCAACCCCAATTGTGGCGACACCATAAATATCTATATCCGCATGGATGGCGAAAACATTATAGAAGATATAAGTTTTGACGGGGAAGGTTGCACGATAAGTCAGGCCGCGACTTCCCTTCTTACGGAGTTTGTGAAGGGAAAGACCGTCGAGCGGGTCGGGGAGCTAGATTCCGATTACCTGAAGGAACTTTTGGGCAAGGACATCATGGTAACCCGCCCGAAGTGCAGCCGCCTTGCCCTTGAAACCCTCAGATCCTGGGTCAGGAATTTTGAAAGGGGAAAAACCGCCTGATTTTGTGTATAATTCACGTTAATACTCAAGGAGATTTGAATAATGAAAAACGGCAAACCCGACAAAACAGTTCTGAGCGAGAGGATTGAGGAAGCGCTTAAGTACCCTCTTTTCGATTCCATATTCAACAGGCGCTCAAGAAGGTTCGGTCTTGGAATGGAGCTTAAGGACAGCACCCTTGAGTTCAAGTCAAATTACGACCCCGTACCTCTGACTGAGATCGAGGAAGCGCTTCTGGTGTGGGCCGGGACGGGGCTCACCGGGCTTTGTCTCGCTGATCTGCCGCCTGAAAACGGAATTGATCTTCTCTGCCAGTGGACGGGAAGAACCTGGCCTTCTGCGTGCAACAACCACGGGACGGAACTTTTTTTCACAAACGACGATGGACTCTACCACGTGGACGTGAAAAACATGCTTCCCAAGGAGCATGAGCTTGACCTGTTCTTCAAGCTCTCGCGCGAGGAGAAAATGGCGAAAGTTCTCGAACTATACAGGGAAAGCCTTAACAAGCTTGAAGACGGAAGGGCCGACATGCCCGACAAGATGCCGGGGCTCTTTGAGTTTAACCAGTGGAATACCAACAAGCCCGGAACCACGCTTTTTGTTCCCGTAACGGACGTGACCGAGGAGTACCTCAATCTTCTCACCCTTTACTGCAGTCACAGTTACGGATTCACTATTATCGACGATCTTACCGGGAAGCCCGCGGGCGTCGAGAAGTGGGTGAAAAAGGGCAGGCTCAAGGGTGAAATCAAGCTTTCTTTATTTGATCTTGAGGTAAGGATTCTCACGGGACTTAACGTTGAGCAGGCATTTATTACGCAGAACATGGCGCTTGCCCTACAGCCTTTGGGGCTTGCGGGATGGGCCTTTACGGGTTTTATTCCCCGCTTCGCCATGGGTGCCGCTCCGAATCTGTTCAGGGGACTAGGATTTCGTTTTATCCAGCCGAAAAAGGGTACGATCGATCCTCCTACAACCGTTCCGGTAGGAAAAGATGGGGTTTTTGAAGCTTACTGTCCGCCCTACTATGAAAACATGGATGACGCGATTGACCATTTCTTGGCCCATAAATGGAAAGCTTGGGAGTCTGACAAGCCTTTCCCGTATACAGAACCCGACAGGCATCTTATGAAAGCCCCGAGACCCACGGAGACCACCATGCAGATCGTGAGGGATGTCGCGAACTATATTTATGACACTTACGGCAGATTCCCCGCGTTTGTGGATCCCATGTACATGAGGCTTGTGTTTCAGGCGATGCACATAGACCTGGATTTCTATGACAAGTACTACCCGAAAGGCTCTTATTCGGACAGGCATCTAAGCACTTTTCTTGAGAATCATCCGGACCAGAGAGAACGGTTCGAAGAGTAATATCTGCTTGTGGAGAAGCAAACTCGGCTTGCGGTAAGGGAGGAGATCAGCCATGCGCGTAGCGATTATCGGAAATGGAGTGACCGGGGTCGCAGCCGCCCTGCGCATACGCAAGCTTCAGCCTGACTGGGAGATCGTCATGATCTCTGGGGAATCTTCCTTTCACTATTCCCGCCCGGCGCTCATGTACATATTCATGGGTCACATGAGCTACAGGGACACCAAGCCCTACGAAGACAGTTTCTGGCGGAAAAACCGCATTGATCTGTTAAGGGGCTGGGTCACTGAAATTGATACCGCCGGGAAAAAGCTCATCATGCACGAAAAAGATCCCGTTGCGTTCGATAAGCTGCTTATCTCCACGGGATCCAGGTCCAACAAGTTCGGGTGGCCCGGTCAGGACCTTAAAGGCGTCCAGGGCCTCTACAGCCTTATGGATCTCAGTCTTCTTTACGAGAATGTAAAAGGCGCCAGCAGTGCCGTTATAGTCGGGGGAGGACTCATTGGAATTGAGTTTGCCGAGATGCTTCACTCGCGCAATATCCACGTCACTTTCCTGGTGAGGGAGGATTCCTACTGGACGAATGTCCTTCCGATTGAGGAATCGCGGATGATAAACCGCGTGATCACCGAACAGGGGATCGACCTCAGGCTCACAACGGAACTTAAGGAAATAGTCGGGGACGATTCGGGAAGAGTGCGGGGAGTTATGACCAACAAAGAAGAGTTTATCGAAGCCCAGATCGTCGGACTCACCGCCGGGGTAAGTCCCAACACCGCCCTTGCAAAGGCAAGCGGCATAAAGACGGGGAGAGGGATTCTGGTCGACTGGAGTTTCAGGACGGATGCTCCGGACATATTTGCCGCGGGGGACTGCGCCGAGATAGTTACGGAAGGGGAGGGGAGAAACCTGATTCAGCAGGTCTGGTATACGGGCAAGAGCCAGGGAAGGGTGGCAGGAGAGGTCATAGCAGGTCGCCAGAGCGTGTATGATCCCGGGATATGGTATAACTCCGCCAAGTTTTTCGATCTTGAGTACCAGACTTACGGTACCGTGAGAAACGTTTCCGCTCAGGAGGAAAGCAATTTTTACTGGGAGCACCCCGACCGCCGCCGTTCGATAAGGATCGTTACGAGAGAAGGAGTGGTCTGCGGCATAAACGTCATGGGCCTTCGCTACAGCCACAGGGTCTGCGAGAGATGGGTGGCGGAGAAAAGGTCCCTTGACTACGTGCTAGATAATCTCGGGGAGGCCAATTTCGATCCCGAGTTCTCCGAGAAATGCGAAGCGGAGATAATAAAGGAGATAAGGAAACAGGCTGCCTGATGGAACAGAACACGACAAATTACGATTTCGACGAAGAAAATCTGGGTTTTGAGGAACCGGAGAAGGCCCCGGCCACACCGCTTGGAAACGGAGAAAAGCTTTCTCTTGCCGTCTTGGGATTCGGAATACTGATGTTTGCGCTGCAGGCGCTGGGTATGCCTCCGGGCGGTACCTGGGCCGGGTTTCTTCTGGTTTTCCTTCCCGTTCTCTTCGGTACGGCGTTTTACTTTCACCTTAGCTTCAAAGGCACCGTCCCGGGAATCAAGCATGATAACATCTACTTCAGGGGAATAACTTCCCGGGGAGCTCTGGGCTGGCTTATCGGCGTGGTATTTACCGGTTTCTACATAGCGCTTTACTGGTTTCCCGAATACCTGGCGGGGGGAATAAAGATCGTAAACCCGCTTTCAGAGACCCTTTCCGGTTCTCCGGCTAACAACTGGTTTTTCTACGGTTTTCTCTACACCGTAGCCGTTTTTGTCTTCGGCATAAGAATGTTCATGAAATACAGGCATAACCGCTACCAGAAAATCAGAACGGCTTCGGTGATGTTTTTCCAGCTTGGGTTCGCTTTTCTTATCCCCAATATCCTTATGCTGTTTAACCAGCCTGAGTTTTATCTTAGCTACTTCTGGCCGCTTAAACCCGAATACCTATTCCCGGGCACTTTAAGCTATTTTGTGAATCATCCCGGGGGACTTGGAATGTTCCTTGTTTTCTGGGGAGCCATGATGACTTTTGTGGGCACTCCGCTTCTTACCTACTATTTCGGCAAGAGGTGGTACTGTTCCTGGGTATGTGGGTGCGGAGGGCTTGCGGAAACCATGGGGGATCCGTGGAGGCAGCTTTCGGACAAATCGAAAAAAGCGTGGCGCTTTGAGCGCTGGATCGTACATTCCGTGCTGGTGTTTATCGTCGTTACGACGATTCTTCTCTGGATTAACTCCGCAAGTTCCGGAGCGGTGTTCGGAGAAGCATCCATGTCTCTTAAGAGGTGGTACGGGTTTTACATCGGGGCTATTTTCTCAGGGGTTATCGGCGTCGGTTTCTACCCCATGATGGGAGCCAGGGTGTGGTGCCGGTTCGGTTGTCCGATGGCGGCCGTTCTCGGGATTTTCCAAAGGTATCTCTCAAGATTCAGAATTACCACAAATGGCGATCAGTGCATGTCGTGCGGAAACTGTTCCACGTACTGCGAGATGGGCATAGACGTCAGGGCTTACGCACAGAAGGGCGAGAACATAGTGAGAGCGTCGTGCGTCGGATGCGGGGTGTGCTCAGCCGTATGCCCCAGGGGTGTGCTGAAACTTGAGAACGGGGCAACTTTCAAGGACAGATTCGCCGGGTCGGACAAGCCGCTTGGGGCGCTTGTCGACTCGCTCAGACATGTTTAGTTTCGGTGCTTGAAATCCTTTGTCATTTCCCGGTTTTTACGCCAACTGAAATAGTCCCGGAACGTTTAGATATTGAGAAACCCAACGCATTCCATGCTTTCTTTTTTTCCGCGGTCGACTCTCTCGACTACTTCGCCGCTTTTTATATCGAAGATGAAACAGGATATTCCGGAAAGTATTTCAAGGTTAAACTCCAGAAAATTGTTTACGTACATTTTGGAGTCTTCAATCGTTTCCTTGGGGTCAGACTTATCCGGGTTTCTCACGAGAATAAAGTATGCGCAGAAAAAATCAGGAAGGTCGGGATTATAGGCGAATACAGATTTTGAATCGTATTTGAGAATTACGTTCTGGTTAAAATAGCGCTGATATCCTGCGATTAGCGGCTGGTTCAGATGAGACAGAGCGTAAACGATCGCGCAGGCGATTTTGTTCTGGTTCTCAATCATGAAATCAAGCGCTTCCTTGTTAAACCGCTCGAGTGTTTTTTCTGCTTCCTCGTTTACTATCCGTTCTGGCATTTTATCCTCCTTGAAGGTGCTGTACGCCGGGTTTTCCTTTTTAAGTTGTGGCTCCTAATATACCATAAACCTTAGGTGCTAGCCGTGGCGGTTTTCTTTTCCCTATGAAGCATACGCTGTCGCCCTGCTTTCTCTTATGACCATGACTTTTATCTGTCCCGGATAAACGACCTCTTTTTCTATCTTTTTGGCTATTTCATGCGACAGAATCGCTCCCTCCTCATCGCTTATCTGATCGCTTTCCACTATTACCCTTACCTCTCTTCCGGCCTGGATCGCGTAGCATCTTTCGACGCCCGGAAAAGAACTCGCAACGCCTTCTATGCTCTCGATTCTTTTCACGTAGTTTTCATACGTTTCTCTCCGCGCGCCGGGGCGGGCAGCGGAAATAGCGTCGGCTGCCTGAACGAGAAGCGGCAAAATTCCCTGGGGCTGCGGGTCATGGGTTTTTTCAAGCGCGTCGATGATCTCGGGGGGCTCGCCGTATTTTTTTACGATATCCGTCCCTATGTCCACGTGGGAACCCTCAACTTCGTGATCAATCGCTTTTCCTATATCGTGGAGCAGGCCGGCCCTTTTCGCGAGCTTTTCGTCGTAGCCGACTTCAGAGGCGAGCATTCCGCAGATAAATCCTACTTCAATCGAGTGGTTGAGTATGTTCTGCGAGTAGCTTGTTCTGTATTTAAGCATACCAAGCTTGTTTATCAGATCCGGATGCATGCCGCTTATGCCGAGGTCAAAAAGCGCTTTTTCCCCTTCTTTCTGTATTTCCTTTTCTACTTCTTTTTCAACCTCTGCTACCACCACCTCGATCCTTGCGGGATGAATTCTCCCATCAGCTATCAGCCGCTCAAGCGAAATTTTCGCCACTTCCCGCCTTATGGGATTAAAGCACGAAATCACGACCGTCTCGGGCGTGTCGTCAATAATGATGTCCACGCCGGTGCGAAGTTCTATGGAGCGGATATTTCTTCCTTCACGCCCGATAATCCTCCCTTTTACGTCGTCGCTCGGAAGATTGACGACCGACACCGTTTTCTCGCTCGTGTATACGCCGGAATATCTCTGGATGGCAAGAGATATGATATCCTTTGCCTTCCGCTCGGCGGTGGAATTGCACTCTTCCTCTATATACTTGAGCCTTTTAGCCGCTTCGTGTCTCGCTTCATTCTCTACTAGGCTTACGAGTTCCGCTTTTGCCGCTTCGCGGGTCAGTCCGGATATCTCCTCTATTTTGCTCTTTATCTCTTCAATATTTTCATCAAGAACCCTCTGCTTTTCTTCGGCAGTCAGGTTTTTGCTTACGAGTTCTGCCCGTATCTTTCCAAGCTCTGACTCTTTTTTATCAATCTCCTCGTATTTCTTGGAGAGGTTACCTTCCTTGGCTTTAAGTTCCTTCTCAGTTGCGGAAAATTCCCTGCGTTTTTCGCTCGACATTTTCTGCATCTGGGAATTTTTGTCCTTGACGAGTTTCTTCGCTCTGCTCTCCGCCCTGTTTCTTATCTCTTCTGCTTTTTTCTCAACCCCTTCAATTATAATCCGGGCCTGGTCCTGGCTTTTGCGGATCTCGTTTTTCTCCATAATCATCCTGTAGATGAAATGGGCGGCGAATCCGAGCCCAAAGAGCAGTAAAAACAATAATATTGATTTTGCTTGCATTTCAGTCTCCTTCTTTTCCCAGACAGTCAATTGCTCCGTCTTCGGTGATTATGCGACCTGTTTTCACGTCGGTTTTATGCGAAGGGACGCTTTTTAGCACCTGGAACCGGTAGGCCAGTCCGAAGCGGATCTGTCGGGGTATCTCTTTTAAAAACCTGTCATAAAAACCTTTTCCGTACCCGATTCTGTTTCCGGAAAAGTCAAAAGCCACTCCCGGTATCAGCACGAGGTCAAGTTCATCGCTTCGGGCACATTCGGCGTCCGTGGCGGGCTCGGGGATGGCGAAGGTCCCGGGGGTAAGTTCCTCAATATTCCTTGTTCTTAGGAAAACAAGGTCAGAACCTCGGGTTTTCGGAAAAAAAACTTTTTTTTCAAGATCGATGCATTTTTTGAATATTCCGCGGGTGTCGACTTCGCCGTTTACGGGGAAATAAAGGGCGACGCTTAATGCATTGGCAAAAACCTTTTCTAAAAGAAGAACCTTGAGGATCAGGCCGGATTTTTCTTGGAGAAGAGATTGCGGGAGATTTTTTCTTTTCTCGAGAAGGTCTCTTCCCAGTCTTTTCTTTTTCTCAAGGATAGAATCCCCTGAGCTGGCTCCCCGGGAACTGTTTACGGATGCGGGGCCGGAGTGGGTCTCAGAAGCTGTTTCCTCTTGATCTGAAAGGATCTTCGGGGCTTTCTTCAAGAAGGAGGGGTTCTTTCTGGCTTCCGGGCGATTCGAGCAGTCCGACCAGTTCTTCTGTTTTTCTTTTCGCGGTTCTCTTGAATTCATCAAATTCCCTCTGTAATGCGAAGAAATCATCGACTATCTCAAGAGAAGCCAGAAAAACTGGAGGGGAAACGGTTATCAATACATCGTCTCCAGATGCTTTGGTGATTTTTTGTTCAAGATAATTTACAATATGCATGAGGTAATCTTCTTCGGCGTCCGTGACTACGGAATATTCCTTGCTGAAGAGAACTACTTTTATCCTGTCTTTCATACCGACTTTTCGCCAAGATGCTGTTCGATTGACCGTATTATGTTGTCAACGCGTGTTCTAAGATGCTCTTTTTCGGCTTCAAGCGAGGCTACATTTCCTCTGAGCATCTTAATTTCTTCAAGCAGTCTGTTGTGTTCTTCAGTGGTCTTGGCGTTTTCGTCTACAAACTCTCTGATTTTTCTCTCAAGAATCTCTAATGATTCCATAATAGACGTAAATTGTATCACTATGATGAAATTATTACAAGAATCACGCTCGAAGCGTCTTTACACGGAGTCGCAAAGATGATTTCTTTACGTTTTGAATTTTTTTTGTCTATAATTTCCTGTCATGCAAGCAAGTCCCGTTGAAGATAAGAAGCTGTTTGAGAAACTCGAGGAGCTTGAGCGGAGGTTCATTGAGCTTGAGAAGGCGCTCAGCGACCCGGATATCTCCGCCCAGCAGAGAATCAAGTGTTCAAAGGAACGGGCGGAGCTTGAGGACGTGGTCTCCGTTTACAGACGACTTAAGGAAGTTATGGAGACAGCCGAGGAGAACCGCAAGCTCCTTGATGACAGGGAACTTGCGTCTCTTGCCCGCGAGGAGCTCAATGAGCTTTCGGAGGAAAAAAGTGAACTTGAAAAGAGGCTCAGAGAGCTTCTTCTTCCCAAAGACCCGAATCTCGGGAAAAACGTTTTCCTTGAGATAAGGGCCGGAGCCGGAGGGGAGGAGGCGGCGCTTTTCGCGGCAGACCTTCTCAGGATGTACTCAAGGTACTGCGAGGATCGCCGCTGGAAGGTTGACACCATAACCATGAATGAAACCGGGATCGGAGGAATAAAGGAACTTGTGGTAAAAATTGAAGGAAGAGATGTTTACGGCAAGCTCAGGTATGAAAGCGGGGTTCACAGGGTCCAGCGAATACCCTCGACGGAGGCCGGCGGGAGAATACATACATCCACGGCGACTGTCGCCGTGTTGCCGGAGGCCGATGAGGTTGACGTGGAAATAGACGAGAAGGAACTCAAGGTAGATACTTTCAGGTCTTCCGGCCCAGGGGGTCAGCACGTCAACAAAACGGATTCCGCGATAAGGATAACCCACCTTTCCACGGGGATCGTCGTGCAGTGCCAGGATGACCGCTCGCAGCAGAAAAACAGGGTTCACGCCATGGGCATGCTCCGCGCGAAACTTTACGAAATTGAGGAGCGCAAACGCGCAAGCGAGATTTCGCGCACCAGGAGAACCCAGGTCGGAAGCGGGGACAGAAGCGAAAAGATAAGAACCTACAATTTTCCCCAGGGAAGAATAACCGACCACAGAATAGGTCTCACCCTCCATAAAATGGAGGCGGTGCTGGGAGGAGATCTTGATCCTCTGCTGGAACCGCTCGCGGCTCATTTTCAGGCTGAAAGTCTGAGAAATCTCTCGGAAGGCTGACGGCTTTTCCCAACTTGTATTTGCCGACCCGCGCAATACAATATACCTTCAATGAAGGTTATATATCTCATTTCCGCCCTCTACCTGCTTTCCTCTCTTCTTTACGGAACGTACCTCTGGTCGCAGAAAAGAAAAATCTCGCGGGTGGGAGTTTATTTCGCCGTTGCTGGAGTGCTTCTTCATACCGCTTTGCTGGTTGTTTTCCTCGTGCGCGGGGACATCCTGGCCGGAAGCACTTCACGGCCTCTTTTTATTTTTTCGTGGCTGATAGCGCTTGTCTTTCTTGTCTCGCAGTTAAGATTCAAGACCCCGGTGCTCGGTGCGTTCGTGTTTCCGGTGGCCTTTCTTGGAACCTTGCCCTACCTGATCATTCCGGACGGGATGATTACCCAGGATCCGACACTTAACAATCCCTGGATACTTGCGCACATACTGTCCATTTTCCTCGGGGAGGCGTTTTTCGCGATATCGTTTCTTGCGGGCGCGATCTACATATTTCAGGAAAACCAGCTAAAGTCGAAAAGAATCGGAAGCCATCTGAAAAAACTTCCTTCCCTGATAACCCTTGACAGGATAAACCACCTGAGTCTTCTTCTCGGTTTTCCGCTGCTGACCGTGAGCCTGCTAATCGGTTTCATACTGGCAAAGGAGATATGGAGTGAGGGGTGGACATGGGGAGCCAAGGAGACGTGGTCGACGGTCACCTGGCTTCTTTACGCTTTTTTGATAAACGGACGTCTCTCGCTTGGGTGGAGAGGCAGAAGGGCCGCGGTCGGAGCGGTGGTCGGATTCTGCATTGTTGTGGCGACGTTCGTTGTCGGATATGTCTTCCCGGGGCAGCACAGATTTGAGTGAAGTTGCCGGCTGTCTTGCGTAATTCAGGTATACAAAAATCTGGAAATGACGTTATAATATATGCCCTAAATCGCAACAACAACACTGTCTTAAGGAGGAAACAATGGCTGTAGCTAGAGTAACGGAAGTGATAGGATCATCCGAAAAGTCATGGGATGACGCTGTACAGGAGGCTCTTGACAGGGCGAACAAGACAATAAGGGGCCTTACCGGAATTGAAGTGACTAAAATGAACGCCCGCATAGAAGACGGGGAGATTACCGAGTACCGCTCCCACGTCAGAATCACTTTTATTCTGGAAGATTAGTGTTTTTTCCCGGAACATTTTCCCAGAACTGAAAATAACGTGATGAATGGTTTTGTAAAATCACATGGGTTGGGAAATGATTATATTGTTTTAGACAGTGCCGAAATAGATTTTGAGCTCGGCAAAGCTGCCGTAGAACTCATATGCCACAGAAACTATGGAGTGGGTTCGGACGGAATACTGCTTCTGGTACCCCCTGGCAGGGGGGATTTCGGGCTTAGGATTCTGAATCCCGACGGGAGCGAAGCGGAGAAAAGCGGAAACGGGCTTAGAATTTTCGCCAAGTATCTTTACGAGAAAGGACATGCTTCGGATAAGACTTTCTCCATAGATACTCTGGGTGGCCTCGTCACGGCCGAAGTTGAGGAAAAAGACGGAAAAGTACACCACGTCACGGTCGAGATGGGCAGGGCGACTTTCAGGGCGGATGAAATACCGGTAGATATCGAAAAAGAAGAAGTGGTGGCGCAGCGCCTTGCGCTTGGCGGAGGGGAATTTGATTTTACGGCCGTCTCAGTGGGGAATCCGCACTGCGTTATTTTCTTTGATGAACTTAGGGAAGATCTCATAAGGGAACTTGGACCCGAGATAGAGAACCACCCTGTTTTTCCGAATAGGACAAATGTTCAGTTCGCTCAGGTGATTTCGCGCGACAGCGTTCGTATTCTCATCTGGGAGAGAGGGGCCGGTTATACTCTTGCCTCTGGGAGCAGTTCCTGCGCGGTTGCGGCCGCGTGCGTAAAATCTGATCTTACGGATCGCCAGCTCCGGGTTATGATGCCCGGCGGGCGTCTTGACATAAACGTCGGGGATGACTGGTCAATCACGATGCGCGGTGAAGTGGAAGAGGTTTTTTCCGGAATCTTAAGCGACGACCTGCTTTACAAGCTCAGAAATCCCTCTGCGATAAACTTTTAGAGCGCTCCGTTTTCTTGATGAAAAAACTGCTTTTAATGGCGGACTTTGTGGTTCCGGTAAGTTCCGAACCTATTCGTAACGGAGCAGTCGTCGTGGATGGTGGGCATATCGTTGACATCGGAACATCGAGGGAAATCGAGGCGGCCTATCCCGACTTTCAGAAAATAAAAAAACCGAACTCTATAATACTTCCCGGGTTCGTAAACGCCCACACCCACCTTGAGCTCAGCTGGACGAAGGGAAAGATCCAGGGTTTCGAAGATTTCACCGGATGGCTTGAGCAGTTAATCACTCTTAAGTCCGGCGGGATTGATCAAGACCTCGTGGAAGATTCAATGAAGACGGGGGTCCGCGACGTCATCGAAAGCGGAGTT
Source organism: Thermodesulfobacteriota bacterium (assembly GCA_047518015.1). GTDB lineage: Bacteria > Desulfobacterota_D > UBA1144 > Nemesobacterales > Nemesobacteraceae > Nemesobacter. Next base: position 18,258 of record JAKZRS010000063.1, read on the forward strand.
ACAACCGTTGGGGAAATATCCTCTTTGGATTTCGGGGGAAGGGGAATACTCAAAACTTCGGGGATGAGGATTATTGCGTTTCTTGAGCTTTTTGACCGCGTTTTGCCGAGACTTCCCTCACTTGAATTTCGAAGCGAAGACCTTTACGAGGAAAGACCTTTTCCGCACGCGCCTTATTCTTGCAGCCCGGAACTTCTGGATGCGGTTTTCGCCTGCGCGCGCGAAAACGCAGTTGCGGCAGGAATTCATCTGGGCGAGAGCCCCGATGAGGTCGATTTCCTGAAAAACCTGCCCAATGAATTCGAGCGGAAGATTTTTCCGCTTATAGGAAAGAAAACCTTCGAAAGGCCAGGGGCTGAGACTCCAACGCGCTACATAGACGGATTTCTGCGTGGAGGAGACATAAGACTCTCCGCCGTTCACATGGTCCAGGTAACGGCTGAGGATATGGAGATAGTCAGAAGCGCCAATATCGGCGTGATTCTCTGCCCCAGAAGCAATGTTTTTCTGAAAGTGGGGAAACCGAACCTGCGGCAGATGCTTAATTATGAAAGAGTAGGGCTTGGGACCGACGGACTTTCAAGTAACGGGGATCTCGATTTTTTTGAGGAAATTAGATTTCTGCACAACATGATGATTGAGCAGGGAATCGGGCAAAGTGCCCGTCTGGCGGTATATTTCGCGACTCTCGGAGGAGCGAAGGCTCTTTTTATCGAAGAGAAGACAGGAAGTCTTGAAATCGGAAAAAGTGCCGACATCATATACGTTGACCACGATGGGGAAATTGCTCCCGATCCCTATTCTTGCATAGTATCTTCAAGGCCGGAGAATCTTCAGTTCTCAATGGTAGGGGGGAATTTCATCTACCGCAAAGACTCCTGTGCCTCTTGTGAGCATTAGTTCTCTACTGTATCCCTGATGACCGAATCGAAGCCCGGAAAGCTTTTTGTCTATGGAACCCTGCGAAAGGGCGGGACGAGAAGCGGGCACCTTGAGCGATGCAGACTGCTTAGGATGATGAAAGTTCCCGGCACTCTTTACCGTACACCTTTTGGTTATCCGGCAGCCGTGTTTGACGAGACTTTCTCACTGATGATTCAGGGAGAACTTTATGAACTTCCCCATGATTCCGAAGACTTTATCAGGAGCGTCGACCGTATGGAGGGTGTGGATGAAAAGCTGTTCTCAAGATCGGTTATACGCCGTGGGGAAGAGTTTTTTTATGTCTATGAACCCGGTTTGGGGCTTAGAAGACAGCTTAGCGATACGGACATAATAAAAAGCGGCGACTGGTTTTCTGATCCCGAACTTTGCGGAGAGGACCCTTTTTCTTTTGCCGTTGCTTTTGAGAACATTCAGAAACAGCATTACAGAATGAAACCCGATGGTCGCTGCGAAGAGAACATTTTTCTTGAGGGTACGGTCCCGGTTCTTGTGACCTGTCCGCACTCAACCGCTCATACGAGAATGGGAAAACTGAAACGCCATGAATTTTACACCGCGGCTCTCGGCGCCGTGCTGCATTTGGTTCTCGGCTGTCACTGTCTTTACGCAAACAGAGAACAGGAAACAGACCCTAATTACTATGACGACTGCGATTTTAAGATTACGCTTGGGAAAATTCTTTCCGAGGCAAAAATAGATCTTGTCGTGGACATACACGGTACCGGAAACGAGAGGCAGGAGGATCTGTTTCCAGGCGTGGGAACGGAAAGAGAATTCCTTCTTTCGGCCGCGGATGTTCTTGATAAGTTTTATCTGACTGCAGAAGAACATGGAATTGTGGCCGGAGGTGCCGATATATTTCCTGGTGCAAGACAGATGACCGTGGCCAAGTTCGCCGCGAACCGGTTTTCGGTTCCCGCGATCCAGATTGAGATAAGCGACAGGCTCAGGATGCCGTGGCGGCGGGAAAAAGAATTTCGCCGCCTAATAGAGTTTCTTCTGGGATTTATCGAAAAGGTGATCTCGGAGAAAACAAGCTAGGGTGGGTGACAATGTGTTATATCTGCTCAAATTCAAGAAAATCAGCCACAGAGAATATCAAGCCTTGGATTCTCGGCTATGATTCCCTTTCTGCGAGCTTTCTCAAAAAGATGTTTAAGCGCCTCGGTTCCGCTTTCTCCAAGATCTCTGGTCCATTCATTTACGTACATTAAAACGAATTTCTCCCCGGTATCTTCGCTCATTCCCCTTCCAAAGCGCATCGCGTAATCAAGAGCTTCTTTTTTGTTTGAAAGGGCATATTCTATGCTTTCTTTGTGTGCCCGAAGGACTTCAGTATCAAGTCCCCGGGGTACGTCTCTTCTAAGGACATTGAGCCCAAGCGGCATTGGAAGGTCAGTCTCCTCGGCCCACATTACTCCAAGATCGAGCAGAAGCTCAAGTTCCATTTCTTCGTAGGTAAGCTGTCCTTCATGTATAAGAAGACCCGCATCCACTTCTCCCGCGAGCACCTTGTCCATGATCTCGTCAAAGGGTGCTTCCACGGGGATGAAATCATCCGCGTAGAGGCTCAGAAGAAGATACGCGGTCGTGAGTTTTCCAGGTATCGCGACGGTTTTTCCCCTGAGGTCAGAAATTTTCTCTCTGGCAACCACTATGGGACCGTAACCTTTTCCCATGCTGGCTCCGCAGGAGAGAATCCGGTAGTGGTCCTGAACGCTCAGGTATCCGTGGGCGGAGATTGCCGTGACTTCAAGTTCCGCCTTCATAGCTCTTTTGTTAAGAGACTGTATGTCTTCAATCACGTGCTCAAAGTCGACCTCCTCGGAAACCACCTTTCCACTCGCTATGGCGTAGAACATGAACGCGTCGTCCGCGTCGGGACTGTGGCCCAGTTTCATAATCCGTTTTTCCATTCTTGTCTCCTTCTGGATTTTTTTTACTACGGGTATGTGTAGAAGTCGATTTCGTTTTTCTTCTCTATTTCATTGAGCTCAAAGAGAAGATCGCGGTATTTAATTAGTCCGTCAATCTTGGGGCCATCAAGGTCGTATTTGATTCTTTCCTCAAGATAAGTCAGGCATTGCTCCTTGGTGAGCCCCAGTTTTCCGGATTCGATATCTACTATTTCCGAAATGAGCTTTACTCCTTCTTCTCTCGTCGAAACAAGACATTTGCATCCTTCGCCGGTGTTATCGTCTCCCTTTTTGATCGCCATTACTGCGTATACGAAAGGAAGGGCCGTTTCCTTTGTCCAGAGTTCCCCTAGATCGTAAGTGAAAGGAGATTTGTCGGCGCGGAGATAACGGGCCTGGAGGCCTGCGTTGCCGATAAGCATCCCGGCGTCGACTCCTTCAAGGAAACCGTTTCCGGGTTCTCTTTTTACGTATTCGGGTTTAAGGCCGAAGAAAAGCTCCAGAATGATTCTTAGCAGGGCCGTCGAACTTCTGGATCTGCTGTCAACCGATACGCTTTTTATTTCTGTTATTTTTTTGCGCGCCTTGAGTATGACGCTGTCAACTTTCCCGAAAGAGGATATGGAAATGTCCGGCAGAATTGAGTAGCTGTCGGTTCTTAAAAATTCAATCGAAGGAATGGGTGCGACATCCAGCACTCCTTCCGACAGATTCTCGGAAAGGAGGAAAGGATCAAAATACATTATATTGAAGCTGTGCTCCACGACTCCTTTTTCCAGAGGATAAACGAGCGGCCGCATGTTAAGAAAAGGCGCTGCTCCGAGATTAATCAATGACCGGTCCCCCTTTTTTCGTTCATACATACGCGTCCCATATTTCCTGGCCTTTTGTCCATCTGCTCGGAAGAAATATCTTTTGGTAAAGCGAGAGAGCGTAAAGATCGGACATTCCCGCGATGAAGTCGCATACCGCTCTTTGCAACGTATCATCCTCGCGTACAGGCATCTTGCAGAAGCTCTCGCGGAAGATTTTCTCGTTCTCGCAGAAATACAAGTAGAGTTCCTTTACAACTTTTTTGGATTTATTGTGAAGTGAAAGCAGCCGCTCGCTGACGTAGACATTCTCGTATAGATATCCTCTGAGTCCCAAAAGCGCTTCGAATACTTTCTCGCTCATTAAAATTCGCATCCCGCCTCCTGCGATGGTCTGCTCCACGATGTCGACTACCATTGTGTTTATTCTTTGCGAAGCTGTTTCTCCAAGGACCGAAATATATTCTGCGGGAATGTCGCCGGCCGATATGATACCCGAGCGGATCGCGTCATCAAGATCGTGATTCGTGTAAGCGACAAGGTCCGAAATCTTGGTTACTTGACCTTCAAGGGTAAGCGGCCTGTTCTCCTCGGTTTCTATCCCCTCTTTGCCCCATCCCTTGGAATGTTTGGCTATCCCCTCCCTGACTTCGTGCGTCAGGTTAAGTCCAGTGCCGTCGTGCTCAAGTACGTCTACGACCCTTATGCTCTGAAGAACATGTTTGAACCCGCCGGGAAACACCTCGTTCAGTCCGTCTTCGCCGGAGTGACCGAAAGGAGTGTGACCGAGGTCGTGACCGAGCGCTATGGCTTCGGTTAGATCTTCGTTAAGCATAAGCGCTTTTGATATGGTTCTGGCTATCTGAGAGACTTCTATCACGTGAGTCAGCCTCGTGCGGTAGTGATCGTTGGTCGGAGAAATGAATACCTGGGTTTTATGCTTGAGTCTCCTGAAAGCCTTGGAATGAATTATCCTGTCCCGGTCCCTCTGAAAGCATGTTCTTATGTCGCATTCCCGCTCCGGGTTTACTCTTCCCTTGGATTCGCAGCTAAGAGTCGCCATCGAACTGAGCAATTTTTTTTCGTTTTCCTCGGTCTGTTCTCGTATCAGCAAGATGTCTCGAACCTCTTTTTACGGCAGTCTTACCAGCACTCCCTTCTCCGACAGGAACTCCTTTGCCTCATTTATTGAGTACTTGCCGTAATGAAAAATCGAGGCGCACAAAACGGCGTCTGCCCGTCCCGCCTCCACGGCTTCAAGCAAATGTTCAAGCCGCCCCGCGCCTCCCGAAGCTATAACTGGTATGCCGACGGTCTCGGAGATGGCTTTTGTGAGTTGAAGATCATACCCGTCCTCCGTACCGTCCCTGTCCATGCTCGTAAGAAGGATTTCACCCGCCCCAAAATTTTCCATCTTCTCTGCCCAATCGACTGCGTCTATTCCGGTCGGATTGCGTCCGCCATGGGTGAAAACCTCCCATCCCCCGTCGTTTCTTCTCCTCGCGTCTATCGCGACCACTATGCACTGGCTACCGAACCTGTCAGAAGCCCGCCTTACGAAATCCGGATCCGCTATGGCGGCCGTGTTGATCGTAACCTTGTCTGCCCCCGCAAGCAAAAGTTCCCTTACGTCCTCCACGGTTCTCAGCCCCCCTCCGACGGTCAGGGGAACGAAGACCTCACTTGCGGTCCGCTCGACCACGTCTATCATCGTTTTTCTCTTTTCGTGGGAGGCGGTGATATCGAGAAACGTTATCTCGTCGGCGCCCTCTTCGCTGTACTTTTTCGCTACTTCAACCGGGTCTCCCGCGTCCCTGAGGTTAACGAAGCGCACCCCTTTTACCACTCTTCCGTCCTTTACGTCAAGACATGGAATTATTCTCTTAGAGAGCATCTTATTGAAACCTTCTTATGCTGTCTTCAAGATCTATGGAGCCCGAGTAAAGCGATTTCCCTAGTATCGCTCCCAGCAGGTTGTCGTCCCCGATGGACTGTATTTCTCTCAGGTCGGCAAGCGACGCGATGCCGCCTGAAACGATTACCGGAAGGGAGCACAGTGAAAGAAAGTCTTTTATTGAAGCTGTGTCTATTCCCTCCATGGTTCCGTCCCTGTCAACGTTTGTGTGAATCACGAGTGATACTCCG
>JAKZRS010000064.1:0-6994 GCA_047518015.1 Thermodesulfobacteriota bacterium
GCCATTTTCCCGACCCCCGGGGGAACCGCTTCCTGCATGAACTCCCCTCTTTTCCTTACAATGCGCACCGCGTCACGAAACCGAAGGCACCCCGAAGCGACAAGGGCCGTAAATTCCCCGAGGCTGTGTCCCGCGAGCAGACCGGGTCTTGTTTCCGTCTCCTCAAGCACAACCCTCAACGCGGCCACGCTTGTGGTGAGTATCGCCGGCTGCGCGTTTGCCGTAAGGGCAAGAGTCGCCGCCTCTCCTTCAAAGCAAAGCTTCGCCACGTCAATTCCCAGAGCGTCGCTTGCTTCCTCAAAAGTTTGGCTCGCAACCGCAAACTCGGCGCAGAAATCAGCGCCCATGCCGATATACTGCGAGCCCTGCCCTGGAAAAAGAAAAGCTATCATGGATTCAGTATGTTCTTAATCTTCCGCAACGGTTTCCGTTTCGGGCGATTGTTTGAAGAAATTCCTTCCCTTGTAATAACCGCATCTGGGACACGCCCTGTGAGGGGGCTTCGTCTCGTTGCATTCGGGACAAAAGGAAGCTCCCGGCAACGTGGTGGTATAATGGGTTCTTCTTTTCCTCGATTTCGAACTGGAAGTCTTTCTCTTAGGTAATGCCATTTTAATCTCCTGGCTTGAATCTATATCTTTATATCTTTAAGCACCGCAAAGCGCGAGTCTTGGGGATGAGTCTCGCAACTGCACCGTTCCTCGTTCAGGTTCCGACCGCAACCGGAGCAAAGCCCCCTGCAGTCCTCGGCGCAGACCACCTTGTAAGGAAGCGAGAGATTCACCTGCCCTCTCATGTAATCATTAAGGTCTATTGTTCTCCCCCGGTAAGTCTCATAATCAATATCCCCTCCGGACTTCATCTCTTTTTCCTCATCCGAAGACGAAAGAATGAGTTTTACCTCAAGATCTGTATCAACGTTTACGTCTCTTAAGCAGCGGGAACATCGGGAAACCGCCAAGAATCCGATTTTTCCCCGTAAGCTCACCTTGTCCGCCTCGCGCACAAGGTCAATATGAAACTCTATATCGGAAACCACGCTCGCGATCTCCGATTTCTCGGAACCGCCAAGCCACCCAGGCCCTCTCGTGAGATTAAGACTCAATCCACCGTCTTTTATTTCCGATACGTTTACTATCATCGCGCGGGAACCCCGCCTGCAAAAATCGCTCTAATATAAACCACAATGGCTTTATTGCAAGTAATTGAGAAAAATGGTCCGCCGGGAAAGAAGCCGAATCGCTCAGACGTTATGGCAGGCAACGCTTCGCCCCTCGGTTCCCTTCTTCTCGAGCACGGGAGTCTCTTTGGAGCATATCCCGGTCGCAAGAGGGCACCTCGGATGGAAACTGCACCCAGAGGGAATCTCAGCCAGACTTCTTATTTCTCCCGATATTGAAACTTCCTCACCCTTCTCTCTCCTGGTCTTTTTTATTTCGGGAATCGCGGAGATAAGCACCTTGGTGTACGGGTGCATGGGGGTTGAGTAAATCTCCTCGCTCGGAGCGATCTCGACTATTTTTCCAAGATACATTACGGCCACCAGATCGCTTACGTGCTTTACGACGCGCAGGTCATGGGATATGAAGAGGTAGGAAAGACCGTGTTTTTTCTGCAGATCCTTAAGAAGGTTTATTATCTGCGCCTGGACGGACACATCAAGTGCTGAGACAGGCTCGTCGCAGACGACGAACTTCGGGCGAAGAGCAATCGCGCGCGCTATGGCTATTCTCTGGCGCTGCCCCCCGCTGAACTCGTGAGGATAGCGGTTCATAACATCGGCGCCAAGACCCACCTCGCCCAGAAGCCGGACTACGAATTCTTTGCGTTCTTCTTTTTTTACCGTGTTGTGGATGCTTATTCCCTCGGAAACAAGCGAACCCACGTTCATCCTGGGGTTGAGGGAACCGTAGGGGTTCTGAAATATCATCTGCATTTCCCTTCTAAGAGGACGGACCTTGGAGGAGTCAAGTTCGGTAATGTCCTCCCCCTCGAAAAATATCTTCCCGGCCGTCGGCGCAAGAAGTCTCAGCACCGTTTTTCCAAGCGTGGTCTTTCCGCTTCCGCTCTCCCCGACAAGACCCACTGTGCTGCCTTTTCTTACTTCAAGCTCCACGTCGTCAACGGCGCGGACATAGTCGGAAACCCTCGAGAAGATGCCCTTTCGAATCGGAAAGTACTTTTTAAGTCCCCTTACGCTTACTATTGCTTCGTTCTTATCCATTTTTCAAAAACATCTCATACCGGAAACAGGCTGAACTGTGAGAATCCGAAACCCTGTAGAGATCCGGCTGCGCCTCAAAACATTTTCCTTCCGCGTACTCGCAGCGGTTATTGAATCTGCATCCCTTGGGAAACTCCCCGGGAGATGGAATCGTGCCCTTTATTGAGTAAAGATCCTCACCCGTCGACTGACCGGGAATCGAATTTATAAGCCCTATGGTGTAGGGATGCGCGGGGGCGGAAAAAAGTTCCTCAACGCTTCCCCGCTCAACAACCTTTCCCGCGTAAAGAACATAAACTTCATCCGCAACGTTGTAGATAACCCCGAGGTCGTGCGAAATCAGCATGACCGCCATCCCCATCCTGTCCCGAAGACTTTTTATCAGGGACAAAATCCCCGCCTGAATCGTCACGTCAAGTGCCGTCGTGGGTTCATCGGCTATCAGCAGTTCGGGGTTGCAGGCAAGAGCCATCGCAATCATTACCCTCTGGCACATGCCTCCGCTCATTTCGTGGGGATAGCTTGAGTATCTCTCCGAGGGAGAGGGGATGCCGACTATGTCGAGCAGGTTGAGCACCCTTTTCTTCTCCTCTTTTCTTGAGACGTTCTCATGAACCCGTATGACCTCGCCTATCTGGTCTCCTATGGTGTAGACGGGATTAAGTGAACTCATCGGCTCCTGAAATATCATGGAAATCCTGTTTCCGCGGTAACTCCTTAGTTCCCGTTCGGTAAGCGAAAGAAGGTTCGTTCCCCTGTATAGAACCTCCCCCGAATTCACCTTGGCCGGGGGAGCGGGCAAAAGCCCCATGACGGAAAGAGCGGTAAGGGTTTTTCCGCAGCCGCTTTCTCCTACAACACCGACTATCTTTCCTTCTCCGATCCGAAGGCTGACGTCTCCAACAACCTCAAGATCCCCGCCCTTTGAGGGAAAGGATACGGTAAGATTTCTTATTTCAAGCAGCTCTGAGTTTGCCATCGCTTAATATTATCTTTCTTTGAGTTTGGGGTCTATCGCGTTTCTGAACCCTTCTCCGATCAGATTAAGTGCCGTAACCGTCGCGAAAATCGCAAGTCCCGGAAAAAGAACCAGCCACCACGCGAAATCCACGTACTTCTGGGACTGCGAAATTATCTCTCCCCAGCTCGGTTCCGGGGGAGTTACCCCGAACCCCAGGAAACTGAGACTCGATTCAACCAGTATTGCCCCCGCCACTCCGAAGGTGGCGCTTACCAGAACGGGGGCGAGAGCGTTTGGAAGCATGTGTTTGAGTATAATCCTGCGGTCGCCGCTTCCAAGAGCCCACGCCGCCTCCACGTAGTCTGTCTGGCGAAGCTTCAGAAACTCCCCGCGAAGAAGCCTCGCCACCCCCGTCCAGCCCGTAAGGCCTATGACTATCATGATGTTGTAAATGCTGGGTTCTGTAAAAGCGAGAATGGTGAGGATCAGAAAGAAAACGGGGAAAGTGATCATCACCTCTATTAACCTTGAGATCACAAAGTCTATCCAGCCGCCGTAGTAACCCGCCATCGCCCCCAGGATTATTCCTATCACCAGGGCTATCCCGACGGCGACCACCCCTATTGAAAGCGATATCCTGGCCCCGTGAATCATCCTGCTGAGAACATCCCTTCCCCTGTCATCCGTGCCCAGAAAATGATTCCCGTCGGGAGCCGCGAGAACGGAGAAGAAATCGCTTTCCGTGGGACTGTATTTTACGGGTGGGAAGACCGCGAACGAATCCGGGTCGTCAAGGTACGTGGCCCGAAGATCCTCTCCGCGAAACTCGGGATAATCCACAATGACCGGAAAATAATATTTCCCCTCGTCAACAAGCACTATCGGTTTGTTGCCGGCGAGGAAACTTTCGAAAGCCGCCGTCACCACAAGGAGGATTATGAAAAAAAACGAAACGTACGCCAGGGAGTCCTTTTTAAACTCGATCCAGACCCCGTCCCAGTATCCGACGCTTGAGTCTTGCTTCATGACTTCCTCTCAAACCCTATCCTGGGGTCTACTATGGCGTAGGTTATGTCCGATATCAGAATGCCGATCAGGGTAAGAAAAGCGGAGATGGTGGCAACGGCCATTATGACCGGGTAATCCCTTGAAAGTACCGATTCAAAACCCAGTCTTCCTATTCCCGGGATCGAGAATATGGTTTCTATGATAACGCTTCCCCCTATCATGGCGGGGAGAATAGAGGCGATTATGGTTACTATGGGAATAAGCGAGTTTCTAAGCGCGTGCTTGAAAAGCACCCTGTTGGGCGCAAGTCCCTTGGCCCTCGCGGTCCTTATGTAGTCCTCCCGGAGCACCTCTAGGAGACTTCCCTTCTGATAGCGCGAAAGCGACGCCAGAGAAGCGTAGGTAAGGCAGAACACCGGGAGAACAAGGTGCCACAGGAAATCGAGGGTTCTCTCGAAAAATGGAAGCTCCTCATAGCCCCTTGAGTGGACGCCGTATATGGGGAAGATATCCAGAGCCCCACCGCCCCCGAAGAAATAGATCAGTACCACCGCCATCCAGAAACTCGGAATCGAGTAGAGAAGAAAAAGAACGAAAGTTGTGGCGCGTTCCGGGAAACTCCGCTGCCGCACGGCGGACCAGGCCCCGATCGGTATGGCTATCAGGTAAACGAGAAAGATTGAGAGCATGTTCAGCACCAGAGTGATCGGGAGTCTTTCCGCTATCTTGTCGATTACCGGGCGGTGGTCCTTGTAAGAATTTCCGAAATCAAGCGTCGCGATCTGGCGGAGCCAGATGAAGTACCTCTGGTGAACTGGCTTGTCGAGACCGTAGAGCTTTTTGGTCTGCTCAACTATCTGTTTGGTTACCTGATCGCTTTTTATTCCCTGGTCAACAGACATCCTGCTCTCTACCGGGCTCCCCGGAGCAAGCTGTATGACCAGAAAGGTTATAAGGGTGATTCCGAACAGGGTGGGAATCATAAGCAGAAGTCTTTTGAGGATATAGTCTTTCATTGGGAAGAAAACCCCGGAGAAAGGAAATTATACACATAACGGAATGGAAAAATCAGAAAAACTCCCGGTACTATCGTTGCTGTTAATATGTCAAAGTCTGATTTTGTGAACGAGTCTGAATAAAATCTACGGAAATTATATAGATATCTAGACAAAAAATAAAAAACTCTAATGTAGAAACGGTTTTCGTGGCTAAATCAGCGTAAAGGACTATAAAAAGAGCTGGTTAAAAGCCCCGCTCCGAGTTTCAAGCATCTCGCCGGCGACCAAACCGTTCGCATCGGCAAACCCTCACAGCCGCTCAGTGGTGCCTCCTGCCACACCCGTCGGCGACGAGATACCAAGCGAAAGCCCTCTACCAAATCTCCTGCGGTACTCTTGATCGTGTCCGAGCGTAGACTCAGCGCGACCCCGCCTTCAGACAGCGCCTCAGCGTTCAAAAGTCCGGAACCATTGCCCGCCTGAGAGCATCGCACACCCGTTTCTGCGCCCGGACGGCATCGTCGATCATCGGTGCCATCGTGAAGAAGCCGTGGATCATGCCCTGGCACTCGTGATACTCCACTTCGACTCCTGCAACCCGCAGCCGCTCCGCATACGCCTCGCCTTCGTCATGCAAAATATCGCATTGTGCGGTGAGGACAAGCGCTGGCGGCAGTCCCGAGAGATCACGGGCCCGTAGCGGCGCCGCCCGCCAATCGAACCGATCCTCCTTGCCACGCAAGTATTGGTTGTGTAACCAGCGCATTAACTGCGACTGCAGCCCGTAGCCCTCGGCGTAGATGCGGTACGAGTCCGTATCATACGCGTAGTCGGTCATCGGGTATATGAGCACCTGGAGTCGGATGGGAGGATCGCCAGCGTCACGTGCCATGAGCGCCGCCACCGCCGCTAGGTTGCCGCCGGCGCTATCACCGCCGACAGCCATCCGACGCAAATCAATGCCGATCTCCGTGCCGTGCGCGGCGCACCACCGCACCGCTGCATACGCGTCCTCCGCCGCAGCGGGAAACTTGTGCTCCGGCGCGAGCCGGTAGCCGACGGACATCACGACGCAGCCTGCTCCATTGCACAGGTTGCGTGCGACCGCGTCATGCGTATCCAAGCTGCCGACGACGTGTCCGCCGCCGTGGAAGTACACGAGCGCTGGCAAGTCCCCGGCATTAAGGTCAGGCCGGTAGATGCGCACCGGCAGATCGCCACCGGGGCCTGGAATTGACCGGTCCTCGACCGCGCCGACTGGTGTCGGCACAATACCGCGTTCCTTGAACGTCCGTTCGTACTGTGTGCGCATCTGGGCCGGGGTTTGTTCGTCGACAGGTTTGGAGTTCCCTGCGGCGAGCGCTGCGGGAACCTCCTGAATCTGCGGATTGACTGGCACCGCGGTCATGTCGTTCCTCCTATGAGTGGGCAGATTCCCCTTTTAATTTCTTTTCAAAAAAATATCAACTCAAATCTATAATTCCCTTTACATCTAAAAATAACCCAAAAAACTTTCAGTTCGAGTACTTACGCAAATTTTTCGGAACAAACCACTCCCTGTTATCAAATCCCAGCGGATAAAGCCTTACGTTATGGAATCTTCTATGTATGGCCACAGTGGATTTTCTCGCGAACAAAAACGTGTACGGCTGTTCTTCGTGCAGAATCCTTGAGAACTCCTCATATTTCTTTATCCGCTCCGGCCTTGAAAATTCCTCTCTCGCCTGTTCAATCAGGATATCCGCGCGGGGGTTTTTAAAACCCACGAAATTCGAGCCCTCCTCTGCCTGAGAAGAATGCCAG
>JAKZRS010000065.1:0-13700 GCA_047518015.1 Thermodesulfobacteriota bacterium
GGGCGCCAGCTCCTAGGCTCTCCGCGCGCAGATTCCCAGAAGAAGTTTCTCAAGAAGTATGTAATTGTTCCCGGAACTGTTCTTGATCCCGTAGTCCGTTTGTTCTATAAGACCCAGTATCCTGCCCAAGTCGTTTTCCCTGAAATTACGCACGCTTTTTTTGAGGTAAAAGACGGCCCCCCGGGATGTTCTGATAGCCTTCGCGATCCCTTCGTCAGATTCCCCTTCCCTGAGATATTGCGAAACTTTAAATATCTGGCGGAATCTCCAGGCCACCATGTACAGAATGGAGAGAGGGTCCTCCCTGTTTTTCTCAAGTTCCCTGAGTATTCTGAGAGAACCTCGCAGATCCCTGTTTGAAAGTGCTGTAGAAAGGGAGAATACGTTCTCCGTGCTCCGTTTTTCAAGAAGCTCCCTTAAATCCCCCTCGCCTATGGCTTTTTTTCCGTCCACGTAAAGGGATATCTTCAAAAGCTCGTTCCTGATAAGGTTCATGTCCTCGCCGAGCATGCTTTTTATGAAACCGGCCGCCCCGGGGGCAAGAACCATCCCGAGCTTCTCCGCCAGGCGTTTTATTTCCCGGTCAATACTGCTGCCGCTGTCAAGGTCAACGAGTTTTATGCTCTTTGCGGGTTTCACTCTGTTTTTCCGGGAGCCCCCGGAGAGCAGAACCAGTACGGAAGAAGAGGGCGGAGAGGCGGCGTATTCGTTCAGGAGGTCAAGATCGTCTTTCCCCAAACCGTCGTATCCCTTCACAACAATCAGTTTCTTCTCGTGAAACATGGGGAGGGTCCTTGCGTCCTCGGCTATTTCCGAGAGGGACGCCTCATCGAGGTTTTTGCTCTCAAAGAGCAGCTTCGGGTAGGTCACCGAGAGGTCCTCTTTCAGTTTTTCGACGAATTCCTCGACCAGAAGAGAATGGGAACTTTTAAGTACGGTAACAGGATGGATGACAATCCTTTTCTCTGAAGACATGACCTGCTTTTCCTCCTTCGCCGAAACTGCTTGGGGGTGGAGCTTTATCGGCCGCTTATTTCAAGCTCGCTGAAGAAATACCCTGTTTCGTACGCGGCCGATTCCGGCGAGTCGGATCCGTGCACTATGTTTTTTTCTATCCCGGACGCGAAATCCTTTCTTATGGTCCCGGGCTCCGCTTTCTCAGGGTTCGTGGCACCCATAGTGGCTCTTACCCTCGAAATTGCCCCATCCCCCTCAAGAACCATTACTACGCACGGCCCCGAGGACATAAAGTCCGTAAGGCTTGAGAAAAAAGGTCTTTCCCTGTGTACGTGGTAGAACCCTTCAGCCTGTTTTTTTGAGAGGTGTATCATCCTGAGGGCAACGATGCTCACCCCCTTCTCTTCGAACCTTCGCAGAACTTCGCCGACGAGGTTTCCCCCGACGCCGTCAGGTTTTACTATTGATAATGTTCTTTCCATTTTTTGCCTCCGTGTGTATACGATTTGCAAATGACTGTTTGATTCTTAACTTCGCGGCGGGGCTCGAAACGGGTTACGCCGCTTAAAGGGGAATTCGGTACCGTATCTAGTATTTCTTTTCAAGGTTTCCTACGAGTTTTTTCCTTCTTCTAACGCTTTTTATTCTGAGATATATCTTGTGCTTAAGATCTAGGGTGGTTGGAAGGCCAAGTTCCTTGCTTACCATCTCTACAAGTTTTTTTCCTTTAATCCCGGGTTCCCGGCAGATTGCACCGTCTATAAAAGACCTGATTTTCCTTTTCTGGGCATTCTCCACTCTGTCCAGAATCCCGTCTCTTTGCGAAGCGGCAAGTTTTTTAAGATAAGCGACCACTTCGCCCCGGGTAGGCGCATTGTTGCCCGGTCTCGTCTTTTCTATCGCTATTCTTATAAATTCACTTATGGTTATCTTTTTTTCCTCGGCACTTGAGCATACGTAGTCGTAGTCACTTTCAGGGATTCTGAAACTCAGAAGTTTGTCTTTGCGTTCGAGACCCATAAGTTGCTCCGAAGGACCGGATTCCAGTTATCAGGCGGAATCTGCGTCGGTAAACCCCGCAACCGGTTCTGAAACTAGATTCTAATTATTAGGGTATAAAGAATCAAGAGTTTGTTATTGTTGCGGTACTGGGAGCGTGTCTGGAGCCGCGCTCTGGCACAGGTTGGTTTTCTAAGGTATTCTCAAACCGTTTAGCTGTAATTGCTTTAGGATAGTTGCTCAGATGCCCGGTCCGTGGAAAGTGATTACGCTTCGGGCTGAGAGTTCCGGACTCCCTTGGAGGCAAAACAAAAGCGCGGTCTGATTATGAGGATGAATTTGAAGTTGCCCGTCATTAAACAAAGAGGGGTAGGTGAATTCTCAGTCGGGGTTCTTTTCTTTCTGCTGATTCTCTTTCCCTCAGTTCCATACTGCGGCGCGGTTACGATCGAGCCCTTGTACGCCGACGCTCCAAGTGCCGGGTTTAATGATCCGACCAGGTTAACGGAAGAGAAAAGGACTTTGTTCGGCGATAACGGCAATAACGCGAGTACGCTCGGGCAGGCGAGAAGAAACGCTTTTGAGTACGCCGCCAGTTTGCTTGAAAGCAGGTTGCCGGGCCCGAACACCATCCGGGTTGAGGTGTCGTTTGAGCCCTTTGAAGATGAAACCACGATCGCGTCTACCGGTATGCGGCAGATTTTCAGCTTCGGTCCCAGAGAACTGCTGCACATAGGGTATCCGCCGGCGCTTGCGGAGAGAATCGCGGAAAAAAAAATTATAAGTGAATCGATACCTCATTTCATCGTGGGATTCTCAGGGAATCCAAACTTCTATTACGGTCTTCACGGGGAAGCGCCGCCATCTTCCATAGATTTTGTTACCCTCGTCCTGCATGAGCTTATTCACGGGCTCGGATTTCATTCTTCTCTTGGGGAAGATGGTTCTTTTCCCAGCGAGACGCTTCATGTCCGCCGTGAACCCCGGAATTTTTCACTCGATATAGAGCAATGGCAAAGGATTTACGATGTGCAGATGTATTCGGAGGAAGACGGTGAATTCATTGTTGATCTTGAACCGCACCGAAGAGAGCGGGCCGCTACTTCGGGTACCGGTCTTTTGTGGGACGGAACCGTGCGGCCCGGGAAGGAGGGTTCATGCAGTTACGGCCAGCGCATGGCCGAACTTAAATCCGCCGGCGTAGCTTCAGACGGAAAAACCCGGCTTCACGCTCCCCCGACTTTCGATGAGGGCAGTTCCATAACCCATGTTCATACGGAGGCGGACGATATCATGGAATATCTTTATCCGTTTCCAAGGGACATGGACCTGAGTCTTGGCATGCTAAAGGACATGGGCTGGGAAATTGATGATGACGGCTTTCCTCCGTCTTGCGTGCCGACGGGAATAAGCGTCACTCCGACTTCGGGGCTTGTGACCACGGAGGGGGGCGGGGTGGCGACGTTTGCGGTGAAGCTTGACTCAGAACCGATAAGCGACGTTATAATTCCCCTGCGAAGCAGCGAACCGCGGGAGGGGGTGGCCGATACCACCGCGCTTGAGTTCACGCCGGAGAACTGGGCCGTGGAGCAGACAGTGACGGTGACAGGCGTTAACGACAGAGAAGAAGACGGGCCGAAGCGCTACGTTATCGCTCTTGAGAGGGCGCAGAGCCGGGACAGGTTTTATGACGGTTTTAACCCTGATGACGTGTCAGTGACGAACCAGGACAATGACCCGGAACCTGATCCTGCTCCGCCAAGTGAACCCGCGCCACAGCCAGATCAGGAGATGGCACAAGATGGGGGAGGGGGTGGAGGATGTGCGCTCGCCATGGAAAAACGGGTGGAAAACAGTTCTGGAAATACGGTGCTTAACCTGTTCTTAGTTGTCGCGTTTCTGTTCTCTGCTACCTTGCGGAGAAGCCCGCTTAAGGAAAAGTAACATTTCCAGCTTTTTTAATTATGGCAACAACCAGGCAAGCTCTCCGTTTCTCAAGATTACCGTATAACCGGCAAAAAACATTCTCTTTCAGCAATGTGGACAATCCTTGTTTTCGTGCTGTATAATGTTGCTCCAGAGGCTTTTAGAGGAAAAAGGAATTAGCGCGAAAAGCTTGACTGTCTTTAGTTGCTTTTCCTCATCTTTTTTAAATCATATCCGCATCTTACAATCTTGGAGGCAACAGAAATGGAAAGGTTTGTTATTCCCCATCAGCATGAAATAACTAAAGAGGACAGAAGAAGACTGAATGGTCACGGTTCTTTGATTCTCTGGTTCACGGGACTTCCCAGCTCGGGAAAGTCCACTCTTGCGAACGAACTTGAAAAGGAACTTATACAGGGCGGCCATCGCACCTACATACTGGACGGAGATAATGTAAGAATGGGTCTCTGCAAGGATCTTGGTTTTTCCGCCGAGGACCGCGAGGAGAATATAAGAAGAATAGGAGAGGTATCGAAACTCTTCATGGACGCGGGTCTTATAGTGCTCTCCGCTTTTGTTTCTCCTTACCGGGCTGACCGTGACGCGATAAGAGAGCTTGTCGAGGAAGGGGAATTCGTTGAAGTATTCGTCAGCTGCCCGGTTGAGCAGTGCGAGCAGCGGGACGTGAAGGGGCTTTACAAGAAAGCGAGAGCGGGGGTTATAAAGGGATTTACGGGAATTGACGATCCGTACGAAGAGCCTTCAGACCCCGAAATCGTGGTCGACACGGAGAAGTTTTCAATCGAGCAGTGCCGCCGGCAGATACTCGATTACCTGATCGGGCGCGACATAGTAACCATGGGATAAGGGGAACCCCAACGCCCCTGTCTTGCCGACGAGGCGGATTTTCCGTTTATCGAGCACCCGGTTTTTCCGTAGCCGCTTCTTTAGATTTGCGGTTATAAAGCATATAATAAAAGATCTCATTAAAGTCTTTCGAAGGAATCTGGATGTCTCTTTCAAACAATGAATCGGGATCTTTTCTCTCGGTGAGCCCGGCTGAGTTAATCGGCGGTATCGCGGAGAATTCAAGAAAAGCCTCAAGGGCTCTGGCCTCCGCCCCGTCTTCTCAGAAAAACGACTTCCTTCTGCGCTTCGCGGAAGTTCTGGTAAAAGAAACCGATAATCTGCTTTCAGAAAACGCAAAGGACGTTTCCGACGCCGAAGAAAAAGGTCTCTCCGCCGCCCTTGTGGATCGCCTCAGGCTTAACCCTTCGAGGATAAATTCCCTGGCCGACGGCTTGAGGGAAATATCGCGGCTTGACGACCCGGTGGGCAAGATATCGGCAAAGTGGGAGAGGCCGAACGGGATTTCCGTTGAGAAAAAAAGAATCCCTCTTGGCGTTATAGGAATTATTTACGAGTCAAGGCCCGGGGTTACGGCCGATGCCGCGGGACTGTGCGTTAAATCGGGCAATTGCGTAATCCTTCGGGGCGGTTCTGAAACGATAAGATCCAACCTGGCCATTTCCCGGCTGATGACGGATTCCCTTTCCCGAAGCGGTCTTCCGCCCTACGCGGCCCAGGTCATCCCGGTTGCCGACAGAGAGGTTGTGACCGAGATGCTAAAACTTGAAGACAAAATAGATCTCATTATCCCCAGGGGAGGGGAGGGCCTTATACGGTTTGTAGTGCAGAACTCCCGGATCCCGGTACTTAAGCACTACAAGGGGGTCTGCCATGTTTACGTGGATCGCCACGCCGATCTTAAGATGGCCGAGGAAATCTGCCGGAACGCGAAGGTCCAGAGACCGGGGGTGTGCAACTCGATGGAGACCATGCTGGTACACTCTTCGGTGGCTCGGGATTTTCTTCCAAACGCGATAAAAAGACTGGAATCAGAGGGAGTTAGCATAAAGGGCTGCGAGAATACAAGAAAACTTCTTCCCCACCTCGCCCCGGCGACGGAAGAGGACTGGTATGAGGAGTATCTTGACCTTGTTTTAAACGTAAGAGTCGTTTCCACGATTGATGAAGCCATAGACCATATACAGACTTACGGCTCCATGCACACAGACGCCATAGTCACGGAAGATCCCGAAAGCTCCGAGAGATTTGTAAAAGAAGTGGATTCCTCCGCGGTCATGGTCAATACGTCAACCAGGTTCAATGACGGTTTTGAGCTGGGCCTGGGCGCCGAAATCGGCATAAGCACTTCAAAACTGCACGCGTTCGGTCCCATGGGGCTTGAGGAACTTACGACTTCGAAGTTCGTGGTAAGGGGAAACGGCCAGTTAAGAAGCTGAACCCAAAGGCGGTTCGGGGGAATTTTCGCGGAGCGCCCCGGTCCTGCGAAGACGCAGCGGGGTGCTGAAAAACAGATGCTTGTTGAACTCAGGCTTAAGAATTTCGCCATAATAGACGATATTTCCATTAATTTCGGGGGCAACCTGAACATAATTACCGGGGAGACGGGCACGGGGAAATCCCTGATCGTTGACGCGATAAACATAATCCTCGGCGACAGGTTTACCGCGGACCACGTTAAATCAGCCGAAACGCAGACATCGATAGAGGCGCTTTTCGAAGTTCCCGGGGATTGCGGTATCGGGGAGAAGCTCGAGGGGTTCGGCATCGGAGACTTTGAGGGGGAGCTCGTCATAAAAAGGGTTTTAAATCCGGGCGGGAAGAACAGGGTATATATAAACGGTTCGATAGCGACGCTCGGGACGCTTTCTGAAATAACCGACGGACTTGTTAACATGTTCGGTCAGCATGAACACCAGAGTCTTCTTAAGAAAAACAATTATTTAAGTTATTTAGACACTCTTTCTCAACTTGAACATGAACTTTCTCGATACAAGGCCGCGTACGCCGAACTCACACGTACGGATAATGAGCTTGAGGTTCTTAGGAAAAAAGAGCGTGAGGGGATGGAGAAAGAAGATTATCTGAGGTTCCAGATCGAGGAAATAAAAAAGGTCTCCCCGGCGCCGAATGAGGACTGCGAGCTTGAAACTGAGAGAGTGAGGCTTGAGAATTCCGAGAGATTTTCATCTTCGCTCACAAGCGCTACCGGGCTTGTGTACGAGGGAGAGAGTTCAGCTATAGGTTTTCTGAAACAGACCCTCTCGCATCTTGAGAAGGTTTCAGACCTTGATTCCTCTTTAGGGGAACTTCGCGACAGGATCGCGGCCGTACTTATAGAAACCGAAGATGTTTTCTACGGCCTGAGCGAATTCGCGGGGAAAATAGAACACAATCCGCAGAGACTTGAAGAGGTGCTCTCGAGGCTTGAAGAGATAGGGAGGCTTAAGAGAAAGCACGGGGATTCCGTCGAGGAAATAATAAAAAAACAGCAGCAGATCGAATCCGAGCTCGAGGGCCTTGAGAACTCGGCTGAGATGATGGAGGAAATCGAGCGCAGAAGGGATTTACTGAAAGAAGAGGTCTCCGCCGCCGCATCTTCCATCTCGGCCGAAAGAAAAGCGGGAGCGAAGCGGCTTCAGGGTCTTTTCTGCGAGCAGGCCGAGTCGGTGGGACTTAAAAACGCGCGTTTTGAGGTGGAATTCACGAAAAAGGAGCTCTCAGCAGGCGGTGTGGACAGCGTGCAGTTTCTTTTCTCCGCTAACCCTGACCAGGCCTCAAGACCCGTTAACAGAGTTGCTTCCGGCGGGGAACTCTCGAGAATAATGCTTTTGCTTAAGAGTTTTATCTCCACGGGCGATGCCGGTTCGATTTTCATCTTCGACGAGGTGGATGCCGGGATAGGTGGAGTCGTGGCTGAGAGCATAGGGAGGAAAATAAGGAATCTCTCGGATGAAAGCCAGGTCGTGTGCATAACGCACCTCCCTCAGGTCGCGAAATTCGCGAACACCCACCTGCTCGTGGCAAAGGAGTTTGGCGAGCGGGGAACGGATGTCTCGGTGAATGCTCTCAGTGAAGAGGAGAGGGTAATGGAAATCGGCAGGATGCTTGCCGGGAAAAGCGTGTCTGAAAAAACTTTTGAAGTTGCCCGCGAACTGATAAAAGAAGCCCGTTGCGATGATCTCTCATGAAGCGATATGGAAAAACCGGCTCAAATCCAGGCGATCGCACTCTTAGTCTGAACCGGAGAACCCCTCCGCCACGATAGCTTCAAGTGTGGCAACCTCGCTTTCGGTAAGCTTTGCGAGTTCTTTTTTACGGTGTTTCTTGGGGAAAACGCCTCCGTTTCGACGAATGAGCATAACGACGTCCTCCGCTGTCCGCTCCGGCATTTCAAAGGCGTTTATGATCTGCTTCACGACAATGTCATGGCGCTTCAGGTAGTCGATTTCGCGCGGCAGATCGAATTCTATCGTTTGCAGAATGCAGTCGTAGAGAAATTCCGCTTCGTTCGTGCAATCGTAGTAGCGGTAGAGATCCGAGGTGTCGTTTGTGACCTCCACGTTGCCGCTCGGCAACGCTCTCCAGGCTATGAACCGCATCAGCGGGCCGGAATGCGCCCGCAATGTTGCTCCGTAGTCGTCTATACGGTTCAGCATTACGGATGAAACGGGGAACACCATCTGCGGAGGCGTGAATTCACGCTCCGCCAGGACCTGATGAATCAGGCAGCGGTGCAGGCGTCCGTTTCCGTCGGTAAACGGATGGATATACACAAACCCGAACGCTACGCATGCGGCGTGGAGAACGGGGTCAACGCCTGAGTCGCGCAGACGGTCGCCGCATTCCTTAAGTGCGGTCATCACATACCCAACGTCACCGTGAGGCGTGCCGATAAACTCGGGCAGGGGCTCGTAGTTGCGGTTGCGACGGCCCAGAAACACCTCTTCGGTTCTGTATCCCGTGGTTCTGAATCGGTCATCGCCGATCAGGATGCTGTGGAGGCGATAAATTTCCGCTTGGCGAAGGGGCCTCTTCCCCGCCTCCATGACCGCGCGTCCCCATCTCTCGAGCCGATTAACAGGCGGATGTTCTCCTTCGATCTCAAAGCTCGCCCGGCTGTCTTCAAGCAGTACGAAACTTGCGGCGCGCGCAATGAGTTGCGCGCCGGATTCCCCGATTATATCTCGTGTCTTCGCCGAGAGGTCAAGAGCAATCATTTTTTCAAGCTTCGGAGTTCGCCTTATGACGGGACACAGCTCTGCTGTACCCAGAAGATTGTTACGGACTCGGTGTCGCGGTGAAATCAGGCGTCTGCCTGTATAGTAGCGGTCCGGATCGAGGGCATCGACGGCCGTGACCGCGGGAGCATCCGCAATATCGAGGCGCTTGCCGGTCAAAGTCTCAAAGAAGAACCAGACCTTCCGCGCGGTAACCCCTTTCGGCGTGCTGCGGATTATTTGGACAAGCGCGGTCTCGGGGACCCCCTGGAGAATTCTTTTGAGGACTAGAAGATCGATCGTCTCATGACGCATTGCGAAGGTCAGGTGTCCTTCAAGCGTCGATTCGGGGCGATATCTCTTGTCGTAGATATTCCAGGTACCGTCGCTTCGGTTACTTCCGCGAACATGTCTTTGCGAAACGCAGGAAGGATCGCGTACGGGTGCGGCGACGCCGAGCGAGTGCACGAGAGCAGACCAGCCGACCAGCTCTGTGCCTTGCGGCAGGAGTTCACCCTGAAAGAAATCCGGTGTCAGATTCTGTATTCGCATTGCTCGAAAATCCTTCACAGTTATCGAAATATACTATATGAGCTCCAACTATGTCGAATTTTCATATTTTATCTCTTCCAATGTCGAAAATCAATGGTTTGTGCGGAAAAACGCCTCATGACGTCGAGAATGTCGAAAACCATCCATGTGGCTTGGAAAGCGAATCGGATTCAAAAAATCTTACGGATAGCCAATCTCAACTCTGGAAAAGTCCTCAGAGCACAGTCAATTCAGGCGAAGCCCAGAATCTGACACAGTAAGACCGTTCTGCTTTATGGGGAATGCGGGCTAGCTGAGCGTCTTTGTTCCATAAGAGCAGAAAACCACCGCGGTGAGAACCGTTGTCCAGAGTCCGTTTTTATCTCCTACGGCCGTCTGCGTTATGTTTCTGCTTTTTACCTTGTGCCCGCTTATCTCCCATATGTCTTTCTGCTCATCATAGCTTTTATCGGGGTCAAAGGGAGCGTTAAGTGTAGTGGCGAGCATATAGGCGGCAAGATCCTCGGCGTATTCTCCCGCGAGGGTCTCCTTCTGCCCGTAGCTGTGGTGCTCCGAAATGTATCCGTAGAGTGTATTGTCCTTCGGGATTGCGAGGCCGGTTGACGCGGCGATGAGCCTGCTGGGCTCGTTTGTGGCATTCTCGCTCATTACCACAAAGGCTATCTGCCCGGGGGAGAGCATGGTGAGTCCTTGCTTTCTGCTTACGAGCTGGCAGCCGGGGGGAAATATGCTTGAAACCCTGACCAGGTTAAACTGGGCGATGCCGGCTTCTCTTAAGGCAAGCTCGAAGCTTGAGAGCTTTTCCTTGTGCTTACCTACGCCTTTTGTGACAAAAGCCTTTGTCGGGGTCAACTCACCACTCCTTAAAAACCTGCATTCAAGTTATATTTACGGAGTGAATTTGTCAAATGGGAGTTAAAACAGGATGAGATTCGGAGCGCATGTTTCAATAGCAGGCGGGATTGAGAACGCGCCGCTTAGGGCAAGGGAGCTTGGATGCGAATGCTTTCAGATGTTCACCCGCTCTCCGAGGGGCGGAAAGCCCCCTGAGCTCCAAGAGCGTCTGCTTGAGGCCTTTTTTCATAACTGCTCAGAGGCCGCTATAAGCGATTACTACGTTCACACTCCTTATTTCATAAACCTGGCTTCCGGGAAAGAGGATCTCAGGGGAAAAAGCGTGGATCTGGTAAGGGAGGAGCTTGAAAGATCAAGCGCCCTGGGGGTGAAATACATGATGACCCATATAGGAAGCGCGAAAGAAATGGAAAGGGACGTTGCGATAAGCAACGTGGTCGACTCCGTTCTCCGGATTCTCGAGGATTACCGGGGTGTAACGCAGCTTCTGCTTGAGAACACGGCGGGCCAGGGGGAGACAATAGGAGTGAGCTTCGAGGAGATCTCGCTCATACTGGAACGCGCGGAATGTGACGGTCTTGGAGTCTGTATAGATACCGCCCACATGTTTGCCTCAGGGTACGATATAAGGACCTTCGAGGGGGTAGGGGAACTGGTAGGAAGCATCAACGCCGTGTTTGCTCCCGAAACGGTAAAACTCGTTCACGCAAACGATTCCAAGGCCGAGTTTGGTTCTCACAAGGACCGCCACGAACATCCCGGGCAGGGAGAGATAGGAATTGACTGCTTTCGGGCGATGATAGAAAACCCGTTTTTCGAGAATCTTGACATGATAGTGGAAATGCCGCCTTCCGAGGTGGCAGAAGACATCGAACTTCTTAAAAAACTAAGAGACGCGGGTCTCTGATTTCAGGGCGAGAGCGAAAAGCCGCTTTTCCCAGTCTGCAGACCGTCAACGTAGATATTGTTTTCCCCATCAATCGCGACCCTTCCGTTTGCGATCAAATCATGGACTGCGAAGGGGAAAAGCTTCCATTCGCCCTGTTCTCTGATTTTCTCCTCCATCGCCGCCACGTCCCCGGTACCGAAGCCCTCAAGGGATATGTCGGACGACTGAGCTATTACGGTTCCGAACCTTGTTTCGGGGTTGTTTTCAAGATAGACGGTGCATCTTAAGGTTTTCTCGCCGTTTTCTATGGCCTGGACGCATGCGCTTTTGCCTCTTACGAGGTAGTCTCTGGTCGTGTCACCGGGATAGAGGTTGATGATCCTGTTCGGGAACCTCTCGGTGAACAGGCGGCTGAGCTTTCTCCTGTAACCCGCCAGCACCACAAGATCGGGTTCAAAAAGCTCTTCAATAAGCGAAATCACGGCCGAATCGTAAAGAACTCGTCCGCCTTCGTCGGAAGGGTGTTCTCCCAGGGCGGCAAAGAAACTCTCAGAACTTATCGAAGAGGTTTTGATTTTGAGTGTTTCCGCTTTCCTGAGAACCGCCGCCTCGGGGCTGTTTGAAAAGACATGTTCTATTGTTCCGTAGTTTCCTCCGCCGTCTTGTTCGAGCTCAATCTGTCTTGAGTGTATTTTCTCGAAGTTTGTTCCTCTGCCCGAGGCAAGCGCAAGAATTCTCATCGGGCGGTGGATATCAGAGTAAAGCGGCGTTATTTGCATTGATTCTCCTACCATTTAAATAGAAATTTGGTCAACCCCCAAGGTCATCGTTTACTTTTTTAAGCACAGGATCTCTGCAGAATGTGCATCCCGGCTGCCTCCGTCGGATGCTGCGTTGGCGGCTGTAAGGAGGATGCCAGGAATTAACACGCCAGCAGTTAAAATCTTGAGCGTTATTACTTGACCCAAGTCGCCGGACAATCTCGAGGGCAAGCAAGGTGCCAGCCAACACCGACACGAAAGCAAAGGGAGCAATAATTGTTTTGCCAGGGAGTGTGTGGAGTTGACCTTCCCCGCAAAGCCTCTTGAACAAAGAGTCATATGCAATTCCCTCTAAATCAGTCTCTGCCAGTTTTGGAAATCGTTCCGCTATGTGGTTCTCGCAAGAGAACTCTTCTTCTGGTTCGTGGATACAACTTAAGCATGCCTAGCGTGGTGGCTTCTATATACATCTACATGGACCTGAGCACATCTTGCCAGATAATCAAAGGTTCCGGGAACTTCCGCAGCAACGCGCAGCAGCTTATCCATTGCCTCAGATTGAGTGACATCATCGGATTCATATTTTGAAAACGCTACCGGACCTCCGCCAAAAATTTTGGAGGCATCCGATTGCTTAAGTCCCAGTTTTTCCCGGACAGACTTGACTTCAGAGCCAGTCAATAGACCATTAACCCTCTTTTTAAACGCTACCATCTGGCGTTTATTCGTACGTGCCTGCTGAGCATTGGCCTGCTCCGAACCACAACAGTCACACACGGAAAAATACAGATCCAAATCGGCGGTCTCGCCTTTGTAATCCACACGATTCTTAACAACCTTCTCAATCAGATTGCCTTCTTCGCAAATAGCACACCTCAAATCTTTTTTCATTTTTACTCTCCTCTACCAAGAACCAGACAGATGACAAGATACAACCAAAAGCAACTTGCCCGTCTTGTTAATGGCAAATTTGATATAGTATTCAACTGATATTTCCTTGTGAGCCACCTCGCTCCATTCCAACCGGAAGATTCTGTAAGCGTCACACGCAGCCCACGGACCGTTTCTTTTCTGCTCACACCATTGAGAACCGAGAAAGATTCCTTTTTCCAAACCCGTTCTTATTAACTCGGCAACATCTTCCAAGTCAATCCCCAGGGACTGCAGGTCACTTCCACACTTACGAGTCCAAACGATAATGTTCTCCTCTTCAGTTAGCAGCCGCAAAACACGATCCTTATCATATAGCGGCCCATTTTTATGTCTCGTTCCTGATCGACTTCCGGTAGCTTGGTGCCATATAGGCTTACGATCTTTTTGCTTACCATTATGGTAATTTTATCTCCGCTGTCAAATTTTAGTATAAATATAAACCAAGTGGCGAAGCGTTCCTCTTTTAACCCAGTCAGACAAATGATTCTCCCTTTTATCTTTTGTTCCTGACCGACTTCCGGCAGTCCGGCACCATATAAATTCATATCCTCTCACTTACCATTATGGTAAAAATTATTTCGATTGTCAAATTTTTTTGTAAACAGAAACCAAGCGCTGGCGGAGTAATGTTAGTTAGGAAAAGTAATCACGTGAGGAAAATACAAAAACAGAAAATCAAGAAATAAGAATTTGGTAGGATTGCATATAATTTCTTATCGTTTAATTTTACACGATTCCACG
>JAKZRS010000066.1:0-13364 GCA_047518015.1 Thermodesulfobacteriota bacterium
CGGCTACCGCAGCAAAGAATATAAGACTCCATAATGCCGAGTGACGATCTACGATCATTGAGAACTCGGTCTATTCAGTTTTCACTACTGAGTTGAATGTGACAAGCAAAAAGCATACTATCACACCCACTCACAAAATACACGTGTCAATTTAATAATAAGGTTATATTTTAAGGTGTTTGCCCGTGCTATTAAGATGTTTAAATTTCTCTTAACGGGGGGGTACCCCCCTACTCTTTTCACCCTCTATTCATCATCATCTTCTTCATCCCGCCTGAAAAGAGAATCTATGTTGTAATCGTATTTCCGTAATTGCTCCTCTTCCTTTTCCCTGGGTCTCACTACCATCATCCTCAATCCCCTGAGCACATCATCTTTGGACATACTTGGTTTGACCTTGTAAGCAATTTCCCCAAGAGGAGTTTTCTTGATCTTTATGCCGCGAGGAATCTCAAATGTCGTGCGGTCATTATATTTGTCAAGCGCCACACTCATAAACTCTTTCCAGACGGGAACGGCAGCCAAAGATCCCGATTCCCTGTCTCCAAGAGAGGTGTTATCGTCTTTTCCGACCCACACCCCGGTGACAACCATTGGACTGTATCCTACGAACCACCCATCGGTATAGTCATTTGTGGTTCCCGTCTTGCCCGCGATTCTCGCCTTGGAATTAAGCGAGTTAGAAAGTATCCCTGTCCCCTCCGAGATAACCGCCTTCATCATGTCCGTCATCATATATGCCGTCTCGGGGCTTATAACCCTAGTAAACTCTTCTATATTTCCAAAGAAATGAATGGGGACCTTTTTAATAAAAGCCCTGAATTCCTCCGAGGTGACAAAATCTCTTTGTTCTTCGGCGAAAAGGCCTAAAAACTGCGACCTGGCGTCTTGCTGTGGTGATTGTCTTTCCTGGTAGTTCCATTCCCCCGATTCTTTTCTTTCCTTTAACTTCTTTTCGTACCGAAGGTAGACCTCCCCCGTGTTGTCCTCGATAAGAGTTCCGTTTCTGTCATAAATCCTGAGTATGAAATTCGGTTTTCTGTATATCCCGGAATTTGCGAAAACAGAAAATGCGGTAGTTATTCCCAGCAGAGTTACTTCGGAACTTCCCAGGGCAAGCGAGGGATAAGGACTGATTCTGGATTTAAAGCCGAACCGTCTGGAATAATTTGCCACATATTCCGGAGTTATATCCATGATCAGTCTTATTGAAGAAAGATTCCTCGAGTTAACAAGGGATTCCCTGAAGAAAATCGGTCCCATGTATTCTTCGTCGTAATTCTCCGGAGCCCAGTCATCCACGATAATCGGCACGTCAAGAAGCTTGCTTGTCTGCGTATATCCCTTATCTATGGCCGCGGAGTAGAGAAAAGGCTTAAACGCGGAACCCGGCTGTCTTTTGGCCTGGATCGCCCGATTAAACTTCGAGGTCCCGAACTCATAACCTCCTATCATTGAAATAACGTTGCCCCTTGTATCAATGGACACCAAAGCCCCCTGGGTCTGCGGCTGGAACAGGGGAACTATATCCGTCACTTTGTCCCCGCTTACGGATGCCATGACTCTTATAACGTCCCCTATCCGCAGTTTCTCGGGAAGAAGGTACTTGCCCTCCGGGGGCGGAAGATATCGCTCTGGATCAACTATGTAACTGAGTTTTCGTTTCTCACCGCCGACTTCAACAGTCGCAAAAGAAGTTTTCTCATCTATGTCTCCTATAACGGTGACGATGGCCCTGTACGTTTTGCCGTTCTCAAAAACGAGGTGCTTCTGCTGATTTTTGAACTCTTCAATTTTCTCAGGAGTCTTGAGCCTGGCGATGCTGAATCTGGTTCTGCCCTGTCTTGTCTCAAGTCTGAGTATTCCCCTCCGAAGGGCCCTGTACGCGGCAAGATTGAGATCCATGTCAAGGGTGGTGTAAACCTTGTAGCCACCCTTTTCATAGGCTTTTCTCCCGACTTTCCTCTCAAGATATTCCCTTACGTATTCAACAAAATAAGGGGCTATGTATTCCCCCCTGGGCTCCTGTTTCGGAACGATTTTTATTTTATACGCCAGGGCCTCCCGCTTCTGGCGTTGAGTTATGAATTCCTGATCCCGCACCATGTTTATCACGGTTTTCTGCCTTTTAAGCGCGTTTTTGGGATTGACTCTCGGCGAATACAGTTCCGGTCTTCTGGGAATTCCCGCCAGCAGGCACGCCTCGGCTATGTTTATATCCGTTACCGATTTCCCGAAGTAATTTCGGCTCGCCATCTCAACTCCGTATACCCCGTCGGCAAGGTATATGTGGTTTAGGTACAGATACAGTATTTCGTCTTTGGAGAGATTTCTTTCTATCCTGTATGAGAGGATCGCTTCTTTTATCTTCCTGCTGTAGGCCCTTTCGGGACCCAGAATAAGGTTTTTGGTTATCTGCTGCGTAATGGTGCTTCCGCCGGAAACGATTCTTCCCGTAACCAGGTTCTGAGAAAGGGCTCTCAGAACGCTTTTCGCGTCCACGCCGCTGTGCTGGTAAAATCTCCTGTCCTCTACGGCTATGAAGGCGTTTATGACGTAAGCAGGTATATATTCAAGATTTACAAGAGATCTTCTTTCAAGCCCGGACTGCGCTATCAGCTCCCCTTCGGATGAATAGAATTCATTTAGAATAGCGGGCTGGTATCTCGTGAGATCCCGCAGATCGGGAAGATCTTTTGAAAAATAGATATAGATCGCAAGAATCCCGACCAGGCACGCAAGCACAAACGTCGCGGACATCAGGGAACGGGAACGGAGGAATTTGCTCGGGTCTTTGCCCGCAAGATTTATTCCGTTATTCAAATTCATCTGTGTTGTGAGTATATAATCTTCGTGGAAATCAACTTGAAAAAAGGTTACCTTAAAAAACCTTATATTGGGTTATCTTAATCGACAATTAAATTAACGGCACATTCTACGGGAACCGAAGCAATGAACAATCTCAGTTCGTATATAAAAGATGTCACGGATCAGGAAATAAAAGTACTTCTTCTCAAGCTCAAAAACGAGATGAAAAAAGAAGACGCGGCGTGGGAGCAGATACAGCAGGTGCTGGCCGAAATCAAAAGCAAAGACAGCCGCGTGCTAAAAGACATAATCTCTTTTCTTGTGTAATTAACCGGGCACGGAAAAAGCCGCACGAAAAACACGCAGATGACAAACCTGATTGACTGCATCGGCAACACGCCGGTAATAAAACTCGGAAGCGTCCCGAAGGGCGGCCGTTCGACAATATGGGCGAAGCTTGAGAACCTGAACCCCGCGGGCAGCATAAAAGACAGGGCGTGTATTGCCATGATCAGGCAGGCGGAGCGGGAGAACCTCATAGAACCCGGAAAAACGGCCATAATCGAAGCATCAAGCGGCAACACCGCGATGGGACTCGCGCTTTGCTGCCAGGCAAGCGGGTATGATCTCACGGTTGTCATGCCCGAGGACACGGCGAAAGAGAAAATCCAGCTGATAAACGCGTTTAAAGGACAAGTGGTCCTCACCGCGGCGAGTCGCGGACTTCGAGGATCGATAGAAAAAGCTCATGAGCTAGAAGATGAAAACCCGGATTTTTACCTTCTTGACCAGTTTAAAAACACCGCGGATATCACGATTCACAGTGAGGAGACCGCAAAAGAGATAAAAAGCCAGATACCGGGCCGTCTTGATGCCTTTGTGTGCGGAGTCGGAAGTGGGGGAACGGTAATGGGAATAGGTCCTGAACTCAAAAAAACCTACCCCCAACTCAAGGTGGTGGTCGTTGAACCCGCCGAATGCCCTACCCTGTCCGAGGGAAAAGAAGCTCCCCACGGCATCTGCGGCATATCGCCCGGGTTTGTTCCCGAGAAGCTCGATACAGGTATAATCGACAGAATCTACAAGGTCCCGACGCATAAGGCCCGCGAATGCGCAAAAGCCCTTGCTTCGGAGGAAGGAATACTGGTCGGAATATCTTCGGGGGCCTCTCTCTACGCGGCTCTTGGCATATCAGAAGAGCTTGGGGACGGCGCTCAGGTGCTCGTAATTTTCTGCGACAGCGGAGAAATGTACCTCGGAACCGATCTTTATGATTAAGGGCCTTGTTTGAAATGAAATTTCAACTGTGTTATTTTATATTTCGGATGTTTTCATCTACGCGAGAGTTACGTAAAGATTGAGGAATGACGCATGTCAGCAAATATTTTTAAAAATCTTGTACTGTGGGTAGCCATATTCGTCGGCGTGTTTGCGGTGTACCAGTTCATGAACACCTCGGCAAACGTCTACTCCGAGGTGTCCTACAGTAAATTTCTGGAATATCTGGATAATGACAGTCTAGCAAAGGTAGAGTTCGGCGAAAACATGATAAGGGGAGAGCTTAAAAATGCCGATCCCCTGGATCGCGGATTCACAACCACGGGTCCCGCGGGAGAAATGCTTATCGCAAAGCTTGAGGAGAACGGCATAGAGTTCAGTTTTTCACACCGGAAACAAAGCTCACTGATCCAGCTACTCATAAACTGGGGACCCCTTTTCATACTGGTCGCGCTCATGGTCTTTTTCATGAGGCAGGTGCAGGCCGGGGGCTCAAAGGCGATGAGCTTCGGAAAAAACCGCGCGAGGATGCTCGGCGAAGGCCAGAACAAGATCACCTTCAAGGACGTGGCCGGGGTTGAGGAAGCAAAAGAGGAAGTAAGCGAAATAGTGGGGTTCCTTAAAAGTCCTGAGAAATTCACACGCCTGGGAGGAAGAATACCCAGGGGGATTCTGCTGGTCGGTCCCCCGGGAACGGGGAAGACCCTTCTTGCAAAAGCCATAGCGGGAGAAGCCGAAGTACCGTTTTTCATAATAAGCGGGAGCGACTTTGTGGAAATGTTCGTCGGAGTCGGAGCTTCAAGGGTCAGGGACCTGTTCATACAGGCCAAGAAACACGCCCCTTGCATAATATTCGTTGACGAACTTGACGCCGTGGGAAGGCACAGGGGAGCGGGACTCGGAGGAGGCCATGACGAAAGGGAGCAGACCCTTAACCAGCTTCTGGTTGAAATGGACGGCTTTGAAGGAAACGAAGGGATTATAGTTATGGCCGCAACGAACCGCCCGGACGTGCTTGATCCGGCGCTTCTCAGGCCGGGGAGGTTTGATCGTCAGATTGTCGTCCCGAGACCAGACGTCAGAGGAAGAGAAGCTATCCTGATTGTTCATTCGAAAGACACTCCGATAGCCAAGGATGTTGATCTTTCGGTAATCGCGAGATCCACTCCGGGTTTTTCCGGAGCCGACCTTGAGAATCTCGTTAACGAGTCGGTTCTTCACGCAGCCCGCAACGACAAGGAAGAAGTTTCCGTGGAGGACTTTGAATACGCAAAAGACAAGGTCACCATGGGGGTTGAGAGAAAAAGCATGCTGATAAGCGGAAAAGAAAAGAAAATCACCGCCTATCACGAAGCCGGACACGCGCTTGTGGCGAAGCTGACTCCCGAAGCCGATCCCATACACAAAGTAACGATCATACCGAGAGGAATGGCTCTTGGAGTCACCCAGCAGCTCCCCCTTGAAGACAAGTACACACTGTCGAGAACCTATCTGCTTTCCACCATAAAGGTGCTTCTGGGAGGCAGGGCCGCGGAAGAACTGGTGTTCTCCGAGAGAACCAGCGGTGCGGCCAACGATCTTGAGAGAGTTACCGAGATAGCCAAAAAAATGGTATGCGAATGGGGAATGAGCGAAGTTATGGGACCGGTGACCTTCGGCAAGGGAGAACAGCAGCCTTTTCTAGGCAGGGAAATTTCGAGAAAAAGCGATTACAGCGAAGATACCGCGGTGCAGATAGACCAGGAAATAAGAAGAATCATAAACGAAAGCTACGACAAGGTGCTAGGGCTCCTTAAAGACAATCTGGATATCCTGCATGAACTCTCTTCCCTGCTTCTTGAAAAAGAAGTGATAGACTCAGCGGAACTTGACGAACTGGTGTCAAAGACGCAGAGGTTCAGACCGGAAGTGAAAAAGCCGTTTGATATAGCCGGCAGGGTCTGATCCCCGTGGCTTTTTCCCGCCATATCACCGTTTCTCGGCCGTCTTCGCATGACCGGGAGTGAGAACCGTTTGCTAAAGCGCCCAGCCTACAAAGCAAATCAGAACGCGCCGGGATCCCATTTGATAAAACTCGGTTCAAAAAAACTGGATCTGAGCGAAAAACCCCTTGTCATGGGAATTGTGAACATGACGCCGGATTCTTTTTATGACGGCGGAAAGTACAACGATCCCCAGCGGGCTCTCAAGAGAATCGCTTCTCTTATTAAAGACGGGGCCGATATTATTGATATAGGGGGAGAATCCACAAGGCCGGGTTCTCTCGGTGTGAGTGTGGAGGAGGAGCTTGACAGGGTTATACCCCTAATAGAAGCGGCTTCAGAGGAATTTGACACCGTAATATCGATAGACACGACAAAAGCCGTTGTTGCGGAGGAAGCTCTCGGGCGGGGAGCTTCAATTGTAAACGATATAAGCGGACTAAGCTTCGAGCCGCAAGTCGCGCAGAAGGTATCGGAAAGCGGAGCCGCCATCATACTCACCCATACAAGCTCGCGACCGGTGGACATGCAGAAAAAAACCCGCTACCGCTCGCTTATTTCCGATATAGCGGACTTTCTTTTGAATTCAGCCCAAAGGGCCATGGCCGCAGGAATACCGCGGGACAACATAATAATCGACCCGGGCATAGGATTTGGAAAAACCACCGAGCAGAACCTCGAAATCATAAGAAAACTTGAAGAGTTCTGCGAACTTGGGTTCCCCGTCTGCCTCGGGACCTCGCGAAAATCTTTTATAGGGGAAATCCTGGGGAGCCCGCTTGTTGAGCAAAGATTGATAGGATCCGTTTGTTCAGTAATAATATCAGTACTTAAAGGGATTTCTATTGTAAGAGTTCATGATGTACTTGAAACGGCCCAGGCGATTCGGACAGTAAAAAGCATATACGGGACAAACTAGCAGATGACAGGCTCTACAATACAAAACTTTCGGTTCTTTTCAGACAGCCTGGACATCCTGATCGTCGCCATAATATTTTTCTACATACTAAAAGCCATAGAGGGAACCAGAAGCTCGCAGATTCTGATCGGAATCGTGGCGATGGTAATTCTCTATTTCACTTCGAGAAAATGGGCCTTTTTCACGCTTAACTGGGTACTTACCCACTTTCTTGGTTTCGCAATACTCATAGTAATCATCCTCTTTCAGGACGATATAAGAAGGGGACTTGCGAACATAGGAAAAAAACCTTTTCTTTTCAGTTTCGCGAAACACAGCGCGAACGAAACGGTGATAGAAGAACTGGTAGATGCCTGCTCTTTTCTTTCCTCAAGAAAAATTGGAGCCCTAATAGCCATCGAAAGGCAGGAAAGCCTCAAGATGTTTCCTGGAAGACCGATTAACGCCACCTTATCAAGCGAGATGATCATAAGTATTTTCAATACGGCATCCCCTCTTCACGACGGGGGATTGGTAATCAAAGATGAAGTTATTCTTTCAGCCGGATGCTTTTTCCCGATCAGTACGGACCTTGAACTGGGAACGGAACTTGGAACAAGGCACAGGGCCGCCATAGAGCTGTCCAGGGAAACTGACGCTGTTGTAGTAATCGTGTCTGAGGAAACGGGAAAGATTTCGCTTGCGGCAGACGGAGAACTCAAAAGGATCGCCAACGACAAACTGCTCAGACCGAGTCTGGTTTCCGTACTGAGCATGGAAAGCCCGGGCAGCATAAAAGCAAGCCATGCGGGAAAAGCCTGATGGAGAAAAAACCTTTTTTTCAAGGCCTTACCAAAAAGACAATCGCGCTTGCGCTGGCGGTGCTTCTCTGGGCGTTTACGAACTTCGAACTCGACGTGGAAAGGGATATCAGGATCCCGCTTCACCTCGGCAGTCTCCCGGAGAGCCTTATTATAGTAAATAAACTGCCCGACAGCGTTGACATCTCCCTCAGAGGACCAAGAAGTCTGCTGTCTTCGTTCGCCCACTCGAACAAGTCAATCTCCATTGATCTGCAAAAAACAAAACAGGGTGTCCTCAAGATAGACTTGAAGCGTGTGGCTTCGGAAATAGTTCCGAGAGGAATAGATATAGTCGCAACAAGCCCTTCAAAACTCTCGCTTAACATAGACAGGCTTGTAACGAAAAAATTCAAGGTAAAGCCCATACTGGGAGAACCGGATTCCGGTTACGAGATATCGAAAAAAATAAAGGTTGTCCCCGCATCCATAAAGGTAAAAGGACCCGCCTCGCAACTTGCGAAACTGGAAACCATAGAGACGGCGAAAATAAAACTTGAAGGCGAAGAATCCGAGTTCACGGCACCGGCGCAGCTGCAACTGCCCTCGCAATACATGGAAGTTCTTGAGGGCGATCATGTAAACGTAACGGTTCATATAAAAGAGATAATACTGACCAAAGAGTTTCGGGACGTTGACATAGTCCCCCGCAATTTCGGACAGCTCGATTACAGCACGACTTCAGAACTTAAGGCCACTTTGGTGTTCAATGGTCCCTACAAGATCATCAACAACCTTACAAGCAATGAAATCAATGTTTACATAGACGGAGCCGAAATGGGCAAGAGCAAGCAGAAAAGACTCAAGGTAAAGGTGGATTATCCTGATTCAAACCTGCTTAAGCTTACAAGTGTCACTCCGAAAAGAATCAGGGTTAAAGTCAAAGCGCCTGCCGTCGAAGAATCTCCAAGCACCTGAACCATGAATTCTTTATCCGAACTTCCCGAGAGAAAAATTTTTGGAACCGATGGAATAAGAGGGGTTACCAACACCTATCCGATGACCCCCGAGATATCGCTTGCTCTCGGAAAGGCTCTAACAAGATATCTGTCCGAAAAAACGGGCGGCCACGTGAAAATACTCGTCGGCAAAGACACCCGGCTTTCAGGTTATGTCTTTGAACAGGCGATAGCTTCCGGCATAACGTCCATGGGGGCTGACGTACTGCTCGTGGGACCCCTGCCCACCCCGGCGATAGCTTTTCTGACTTCAAACATGAGAGCTACGGCCGGCGTGGTTATCTCGGCGTCCCATAATCCCTACACCGACAACGGAATAAAGATATTCGATTCCACGGGCTTCAAACTGCCGGATAAAACAGAGATCGAAATAGAGAACATGGTTCTCGGAAAGCAACGGCTAACCCCCCCTTCCCTCACGGGAAAGGCGAAAAGAATCGAGGACGCGGTCGGACGGTACATAGTGTTTCTCAAAAACACTTTCCCAAAAGATCTGACACTTGACGGAGTGAGAATCGTCGTTGACTGCGCCAATGGAGCCGCTTACAAGGTCGCACCCATAATTTTTGAGGAACTGGGAGCACAGGTAATCACAATCGGCACGGAGCCGGACGGAAAAAACATAAACGTTAACTGCGGAAGTCTGCGGCCCGAGATACTCTTTGAAGAAGTCGTGCGAAGCGGTTCCGATATAGGGATAGCGCTTGATGGAGACGCGGACAGGGTTGTCTTCTCCGATGAAAACGGAAACGAAGTTGACGGCGACCACGTGCTCGCTATCTGCTCATCCGAAATGATGGAAGCCGGAACCCTGTTAACTGACACCGTGGTGGCTACGCAGATGAGCAACATGGCCCTTGAGAACTACCTCAGCAAAAAAGGACTCAGGCTTGAAAGAACCCGTGTGGGAGACAGATACGTTGTAGAAGCCATGAGAAAACTGGGAGCAAATCTCGGGGGTGAAAAATCGGGTCATCTGCTGTTTCTTGACCATTCAACCACGGGAGACGGTCTGCTGGCCTCGCTTCAGATTCTAAGTATAATGAAGAGAAAGGGAAAACCGCTTTCTGAATTGGCCGGGATAATAAACCTGTTTCCACAGGTACTTAACAGCCTTGAGATCAAGGAGAAAAAACCATTTGAACAGATTCCGGGGCTTCTCGAGCTTGTCAGAGAATCGGAAAAGATCCTTGGAGACAAAGGAAGAATAAATCTCAGATATTCCGGAACCGAATTGCTCGCGCGCGTGATGGTGGAAGGAGAGGATGAAGCTCTGATAAACGGGATCGCCTCAAGCGTATCTTCTGTAATAAGTGAGAACATAGGAACGGGAAGCCTGTAGATGAGAACCAGACTTAACGTAAACGTTGACCACGTAGCGACCCTGAGACAGGCCAGGATGGGAAGTGAACCGGATCCCGTGGCCACCGCCCTGCACGCTGAACTTGCCGGGGCAAGCGGAATAGTCGTTCACCTGCGGGAAGACCGCCGGCACATCCAGGAAAGGGATCTTCTGCTGCTGCGACAGACGGTGCAAACCAGACTTAACATGGAGATGGCCATCACGGACGAAATGATTAAAATTGCGAGCAAGACACTTCCCGACTTTATAACCCTCGTTCCGGAAAAAAGACGGGAGATAACGACGGAAGGAGGACTTGACGTGCGCGGGGATACGGAGAGAATTGCCGCGGCGATTGAAGAACTGAAGAACTCCGGACTGTTCGTAAGCATCTTCATAGACCCCGATCCAGACCAGATAAGGGCCTCCGCGCAGACGGGCGCCGACATGGTTGAACTTCACACCGGAAGTTACGCGAACGCCCGCAACGAAACCGAAATGATAATGGAGCTTGACAGGATCAGAAAGTCAACAGAAGACGCCCTCTCCCACCGACTCAGGGTATCCGCCGGTCACGGTCTCAATTATATTAACGTGACTGCGGTTTCAAGAATCGACGGGATTGAGGAACTCAACATCGGTCACAGCATAATTTCACGGGCGCTTTCCTCAGGAATGGAAAAAGCCGTAAGAGATATGATTCACCTGCTATAGTACTTCCTATAACAGAGCACGGGGTACGAAGATATGGTTTCAGGCATAGGCATTGACATGGTTCGCAACAGCCGCATAGAGAGCCTTATTGAGAGATGGGGGGAGAAATTTCTTCGGAAAGTTTTCACCGATGATGAAATCGCACAGGGCAGAAACGGCAAAAACAGGAATATAAGCTACGCCGCTAACTACGCGGTCAAGGAAGCCTTTGTCAAAGCGCTTGGAACCGGGTTCAGACGGGGCATAAAGTTTCACAACATAGCGGTCAAACGGGACGAGCTTGGAAAACCCTTCATAGACCTTCGGGGAAGCACAAAAGAAATCGCCGAACAAAGGGGCCTGACCAAAATTCATACCACCATATCACACGACGGGGAATACTCCGTTGCCGTAGTTATACTCGAGGACTGACTCCTTCAGTTCAAATCTCAAGCTTGTCCGCACGGACCCAATAAAACTGCTTTTGCAAGCCGGGCGGAGATCTCAAATCAGCGGGTACTATCTTTACCTGGAAATCCGGAATGTTTCAGAATCTTAAGAGACTACACCTAAAAGGGGTGGACAGCGTAAAACCGGGGCTCGAGAGAATCACCTCGGTCCTGGAAGAACTGGGATCTCCTCACGAAAAAAAGGATTACGTAACCGTCGCCGGAACCAATGGCAAGGGCTCCGTGGCGGCCTGTATCGCGGCGATATTCGAAGCAAACGGTTACCGTGTCGGCCTGTTCACATCCCCTCACCTAGTCGATGTCACGGAAAGAATAAAGGTGAGCGGAGAAGAGATAACCAGGGAGGAACTCGAAGAGAGCCTTGGCACAGTTTTTACCGCTTGTGAGAAACTTAACGTGGAACTCAGTTATTTTGAGCTGCTCACCGTGGCTGCGTTTCTTTATTTCAACCGCAAATCAATAGATATAGGCGTGCTTGAAGTGGGAATGGGCGGCAGGTGGGACTCGACAAACGTATGCGATCACGTGGCAAGCGTTATAACTAACGTATCTTTTGACCACACCGAATACCTGGGAGACACCTTGGATAAAATTGCCGCGGAAAAAGCCGGAATAATCAAAAAAAACTCACTTGTGCTAACCGGATGCACAGGTGAAGCCCTCTCCGTAATCAAGCGCAGATCCCGGGAAACTTCCTCAAGATGCCACAGAATCGGAGTGGATTTCACTTACAGGAAAAAAGAAGACTTAAGTTTTGATTACACCGGGCCGAGGTGGAATCTTCTGGGACTCAGAACTTCTCTTGCGGGCACACACCAGGTGGAAAACGCCGTAATATCCGTAGCAACAGCCGAACTGCTGACAATGCACACCCGCCATAAAACGGATCCGGAAAAAGTAAAAGAAGCCCTCGCGGGAGTCAATTTAGGGGGACGAATGGAATATTTAAGCAAAGAAATCCCAGTTGTAATTGACGGCGCGCACAACCCCGCCGCTGGGAAAAGCCTTGTCGAGTCACTTGAGTTCTATCATCCTGGGACAAAATTCAACTTCCTGGTAACAATGCTCGATAACAAAGATATCGCAGGTTTTACAGAAATACTTTCTCGCGTTTCAGGAAAACTGATCATAACGGAACTCACCGGAGTGAGAAAGTCTTTAGATACGGAGAAGATCCTGGGGCTTACCCGTGGGCAGTTTGACTTGATCGAAACAGTAAAAGACCCCTTAAGGGCGTATGAAAAGCTTCTTGGTTACGGAGAAGCGGCCTGCGTTTGTGGTTCCTTTTATCTCATAGGTTATCTTAAAAAGGCGATTGAAAATGAAAAAACTTTCAATAGTAAGTAACGACCTTTTCCTGGCTCACCAAAACCCTCCGGGGCACCCGGAGTGTCCGGAGAGACTGATAAGCATTCTGGGGGCGCTTGAGAGATCTGGTCTTCTTGAGAAAACGGTTCCCGCGGATACAAGACCCGCGACGGAAGAGGAAATCACCCTCGCGCACAGCAAGCCCTATTTCGATATGGTCAAAAGCACCTCGGGCAAGGAATTCTCAGAGCTCGATGCCGACACGTCAACATGTGAGGTTTCGTTTGATGCCGCACTTGCGGGCTCCGGAGGACTTATATGCTCGGTAAACGATGTTCTCTCGGAGAAAATCGATACCGCGTTTGTACTCGCCCGGCCTCCAGGACATCACGCGGAACATGACAGGGCGATGGGTTTTTGCCTGTTTAATCACGTTGCGGTCGCGGCGGCCCATCTTCTGGCCAACTGCGGTCTTGAAAGAGTCTTGATCATAGACTGGGACGTACACCACGGAAACGGCACCCAGCACATCTTTTACGACTCGGACAAAGTACTTTATTTTTCGGTGCACCAGTTCCCGTTTTACCCCGGCACAGGGAGCCTGAAGGAACTTGGATACAAAGGCGGGCTCGGGTACACCGTTAACGTGCCCTGCCCCGCAATGCTGGGCGATGAAGACTACCTTAGAATATTCACCGAGATACTCGGGCCCGTGGCGGAGCAGTACGCACCTGAATTCATTCTCGTATCGGCGGGCTTTGACGCT
>JAKZRS010000067.1:0-26038 GCA_047518015.1 Thermodesulfobacteriota bacterium
CTTCCCACGTCCCTCACTCTCTACCCACTCTATGTCATCACTCATGTCCCCTCCGGGGGAAAGAGCTCTTGGGTAAAAGAAAAACTCTCCGGTCTCCCTTGATCTGGGGATAACCAGCCTGTGCTCCTTAGCCGCATCCCAAAAAGGCTTTGTCTCCGGGCGGAACTCAGGCAAAGGCTTGTTGTACTCTTTTTTCTCTTCAGACATCTTCATTGTTCTCCTTGTTTGTGTTAATTAAGCGGCTGGTTGCCCAGAACCACAGTAAACTTAAACGCTCTAAATTCAAAAATTCCGTATCATATTACTATATACCAACCGCTTTTGCCAAACTGTACGGACCGGGTCCTCTCGGCGAATTATTCTCCTTTTATGTTCAAGGAAGTATAATGTTTCGGAAATGGAACTCGGATATTTCACGATGCCTCTTCATCCGGCCGGTTCTTCCCTCTCCGAGACGCTCGAAGCGGACATGGAGCAGGTGGTTTTTCTCGACGAAATCGGTTTCAGGGAAGCCTGGATAGGAGAGCACTTCACGGCGGGGTGGGAGAACATACCGGCCCCTGACCTTTTCATAGCCAAAGCCGCTGCCCTTACGGAGCGCATAATCTTCGGTACGGGCGTTTCATGCCTGCCTCAGCACGACCCTTTCATGCTTGCGCACAGAATCGCGGTTCTCGACAACCTGCTTAAGGGAAGGTTTTACTGGGGAGTGGGAGCCGGGAGTTTCATCGGAGACTTTGAGGCGTTCGGCATAAACCCGAGGACGGGGGAACAGAGACAGCTTATGAATGAGTCACTTGAGATGATACTCAATCTGTGGAACGATCCGCGCCCGGGCGCTTACGGCAACTCTAGGTGGGACTTCACCGTTCCCGATCCCGTGGAAAAAGTTGGTCTTGGAGTGCACACGAGACCGTACCAGAAACCCCATCCTCCTATTGCGGTAGCAGGAATTTCGGAGAATTCTGCGAGCCTTAGAACCGCCGGGGAGCGGGACTGGATACCGATGAGCATAAATTTAGTTACCCGCGACGTGCTGAAATCTCACTGGGCGGGATATCAGCAGGGTGCAGATGCCGCCGGCAGAACGGCGGAGAGGGGGAAATGGAGGATCGCAAGGGACGTCTACGTTGCGGAGACCACCGAGGAAGCGAGAAAAGAGGTAATAGAGGGCACGCTCGCAAGAGATTTCCGGGATTACTTTTTCAAGATAGTTCCCCTGATAAGAAACAACCTGAATCTGTTCAAGGTT
Organism: Thermodesulfobacteriota bacterium; assembly: GCA_047518015.1. Lineage (GTDB taxonomy): Bacteria > Desulfobacterota_D > UBA1144 > Nemesobacterales > Nemesobacteraceae > Nemesobacter. The sequence goes on from JAKZRS010000067.1 coordinate 1,253, forward strand.
GACAAGTCAATGTCCGACCAAGAGGTGACTATGGATTACATGATCGAAAACATGTGGCTTGTCGGAAATCCTCAGGAAGTCGCCCGGAAAATAATCGAGCTTCATGAATTTGTCGGAGGATTCGGAGTGCTTCTGATAATGGGACACGAATGGAAGCCCGGGGAGAAGTGGCAAAAATCAATGAGGCTGCTTAAAGAAGAAGTTATTCCGATTGTGAAAAAAAATCTGCGGCAGGAAACCTGAAATCCACTCCCTGCTCTCTAGGATTACGGTTCGTGACTGAAGTGAATTCCGCATTCTTTGTCCGAGCCCTGCTCCCACCACCATCTGCCTGCCCTTGGATCTTCCCCTTGCTCGATGGCTCTCGTGCAGGGAGCGCATCCTATGCTTGGATATCCCATGTCGTGAAGCTTGTTATAAGGGACGTCGTTTTTCCTTACGTAATCCCATACCTCATCAGTGGTCCAGTCGATAATCGGGTTTATCTTGAGCATTCTTCCGTGCAGGTAGTCAATCTCAAACTTGCTTGAATCAGCACGCTGCTGCGTCTGGTCCGCCCTTATAGATGTAATCCAGGCGTCGAGGGTCTTTAAAAATCCATTTAGCGGGTTGGTTTTTCTTACTTGGCAGCAGAGTCTTCTGTTTTCAACGCTTTTGTAAAAAAGATTAACCCCGTGGCTGGTCACCATTTCCTCTACTTCGGCCGTGTCGGGGAAAAGCACCTCGATATTGATGTTGTACTTCTCCCTTGTTTTTTCCATGGCATCGTATGTATGCGAATGAAGCCTTCCGGTATCAAGAGTGAAGACTCTCGCTTCGGGGTCTGTTTTTGCGAACATGTCAACAAGCACCATCCCCTGGACCTGAAAACTGGTTGCAAGCGCCACCGACGAACCGAGGTTCTCCGAAGCCCAGGCGAGGATATCCTGGGGAGAACTTCGCTCAAACTCGCGATTGAGGCTTTTTATATCTTCTTCTGAGAATTTCATCTAACCGAGAAAACTTAGATACGACGACAAACCGTACTTTACGTATACGAGGGATACATAATAACTTACCCCAACGGTTACCACAGGGACAACAAACCAGAAAAAACCGATTTTGACAACATGACTGTTCTTGGAAGTCTCGGCGAATCCATGCTGCGCGCACGAGAACCCAATCACTCCGGCCGTGACTATTTCGACGATCGAAACGGGAACTCCGTTTAACGAGGCAAGCAGTATTATCACGGCGGCCGTAAGTTCAACCGAGATAGCCCTTATGATGCATATCTCCGTTATTTTCTTTCCAAGCGTCTCAAGAACCCTGCCTCCGAGGAGAATCGCTCCCACTCCCATCGCAACGCCGGCAAGAATCGCGCCCGGATAAGAATCTATAAGCCCCAGACTCACTATGGGACCGATGGCGTTTGCGGAATTGTTCGCGCCTCCCGAAAACGCGATAAACGTTCCGGATATGGTGATGAGAACGGTCAGGATAAGGTTAACTTTTTTTTCCGAGAAATGGCTTGCGAGATAGAGGACTATCTTGAAGTAAAAAAACTTCGCCACGGCGAAATTTATTACCCATGCTACTATGGGCGCCACGATCCACCATTTGAGCACCCGGAGGAAACTGCCGGAATCAAGCGTCTGAGTATAAAGACCAATCCCGACTATGGCGCATACTATGGCGTGGGTAGTGGAGATGGGTGTGCGCACCACGTTTGCCCAGGTGATGAAACCTATTCCCAGGAGCAGGATTATAAATATGAAGCCTATGTCAGAGGAGAGAGTTTCGGCGGGCACTATCCCCTTGCCCACGGTTTCGACCACTGGAGCTCCGGCCGTAAGCGCCCCGAGAAGGGCGAAGATCGCTATGAGCCATACGGCCTGTCTTTTCGACCTTACCCCGGCGCCGTATGAAGTCGCCATGGACGCCGCGGAATTGTTGGCTCCTATGTTGAGGGCCAGAAATCCCGAAAGTACGAGTATTACAACCAGCAAAGTGCTCAATGAGCTGTCTCCACGCCTAAAATATCAGCGGCAATAATTACGTAAAAACTGAATAGCATTCCGGTTTGCGCGAAAAACAAAAGGGTTTTGCGAGGTGCTCTCTAGAGAAGTTCCGAAACCCTGAATATGGAAAAAAAGCTACAGCCCCGCTCAAGGAAAGTTTTTTCCGTTTCCTCTCCCCTGTCAACGACGCAAAGAACCCTGCAGACGCTGGCTCCCGCGGACTCGACGAGATCAATAGCTCTTAGCACGGAACCGCCGGTTGTAATCACATCCTCGACTATGGCTACCCTGTCTCCCTGAGAGAGTCCGCCCTCTATCATGTTTCCGGTACCGTGTTCCTTCTCCTTCTTTCTTACTATGAACCCGCGAAGCGGCATATCCTCCGCAAAACTTCTGGAGATAATCGCGCCCACCATGGGGTCGGCACCCGAGGATGGTCCTCCTACGGCCGTTACGCCGCTCTGTGCGGCGATATCACCCAGAAATATTTCTGATATCAAATTTGCGCCTTCGGGATCCAGGGTTGTGAGCCTGGCGTCAATGTAATAGGAACTCTGCTTTCCTGATGCCAAAGTGAAATTTCCGAGCAGGATTGATTTGCTCCTTAGAATTAGTTTTAATTTTCCCCTGCTCTTGTTCATCTTCCGGAGTTCCGAGCCGAATGAAACTTTATTCTCGTAATTGTACCTATTGATGCAGAAAATCAATAAACCGAACCGGTTCCTTCTCCTGTGCGGAACCGCCGTTTTTCTCCTGCTTGGGGCTATTGCGAAAATCTCCCCGCAACTCTCCTCAGAGGCTTTTGAAAAAGATCTGATACCGGTTTTCATATCGCTTCTGGTTGCCGCTTCGGTCATTTACTTCGTGGCGGTGGGAAGTTTCGGAAAAAACCGCGCATGCTCGCTTCTCCTCATAGTTCTTTTCGGTCTCGGGTTCCGGGTTCTGTTTCTGTTCTCAACCCCGATACTTGAAAACGATTTTCACCGCTACTTCTGGGACGGTGCGGTTCTTGCAAACGGGATGAATCCCTACGAGCACTCGCCAAAGGAAGCGGCGGAGGGTGGAGGGAGCGAAAAACTCAAAGAACTTAAGAGCCTCTACGGCGATACGCTTGAGAAAATAAACCACCCGCACGTGAAAACCATCTATCCGCCGGTTGCGGAATTCTTCTTCGCCGTATCCTACAAAACATCTCCCATGAGCCTTACGGGGTGGAGAATCCTGCTTATAGTGTTTGATCTGGCCACGCTCGCGCTTTTGTTTGCTAGCCTGAAAAAACTTAACATTCCCCTCCAGAATTCCCTTGTCTACTGGTGGAACCCGCTTCTTGTAAAGGAAATATTCAACTCCGTGCACATGGATGTCCTGGCGCTTCCGTTCGTACTGGGAGCGATACTTCTTTTTCTTTGCGGAAGGAGAAGACTCTGGACGCTTGCACTCTCGCTTGCGGTGGGAGTTAAGCTCTGGCCCGCGCTTCTTTTCGGGATGTTTTTAAAACCCCTTCGAGAGAAGCGCGAAACGCTTTTGCAGAGCCTTATTTTTCTTGCCGCGCTTTTAATTATATTGCTTCCCACATTCGCGTTTAAACTGGATCCGGCTTCCGGGATCGTGGCGTATGGAAAGAGCTGGCAGAACAACAGTCCGTTCTTCGCGACGATTCTTTTGGGATGGGAGTTCGTTCTTGAGGCGCTTGGCATTCACCCCGGACACGCGCAGACGCACTCAAGAGCCGGCATCATTATGATTCTTTTTGGCTGGAAGTTCTACGTGGTGTTTGCAAGCGGGTCTTTTGGCATTCACAGGAAAGCCCTTCTCATAGTCGGAGGCGCGTTTCTGCTGAGCCCGGCGCAGTTCCCCTGGTACTACACGTGGCTTCTTCCGTTTCTCTGCATAGCTCCGAGCCCGGGTTTTCTCGCCCTCACCGCGCTGCTTCCGCTTTATTATCTCCAGTATTATTTTCCTTCTCCCGCCGGGGAAGCTGGAATATTCGGGAACGCGGTGGTATGGATAGAGTTTGCGCCCGTATGGGCATTGCTTGCCTGGGAATGGTGGAGGTTCCGGTCTTCGAAAAAAGTCTCGGCTGCCTACGCGGGCACAACAGGGAAAGGCTGAGAGCGCGAAACACCCGGGTTGCGGGGGAACAGGGGTTTGCTACTGGACCGAAATCCTGCTTTGTATGGCGTCTCTTACGGTCTTGTAATCGTTTGGAAGTTCCACCGGAGCGTTTCTCAGCTCAGACGATATCCCTTCAAGGGCGGACTTATGGTAGCCGGCTTTGAACTCCACGAACTTCAGTCCGTGAGCGGTGGAAACGACCACTATTTTTTCCTTCGGGGAAATAACCTTTTTCTCAAGCAGTTTCAAAAACACCGCGAGTGCGACTCCCGTATGGGGGCAGTTAAAAGTGCCCGTCCTGTCTGCCATTGCCGAGGCGTGGGAAAGTTCGTCTTCCGATGCCTGTTCCACGACTCCGTCGAATCGCCTGAGAATCGAAATCGCTTTGTTGATGCTTACGGGGTTTCCGATCTGTATGGCGTTTGCGAGGGTTTTTTTCGCTCTTACCGGGACAAATTCACTGAAGCCCTTAAGGAAACTCAGGTAAAGGGGGTTTGCGTTCTGCGCCTGCGCGCAAACTATTCTCGGAAGTTTTTTTATGAGACCGAGATCATACATCATCAAAAATCCCTTTCCGAGCGCGGACACGTTGCCTAAGTTGCCGCCCGGAATTATCACCCAGTCCGGAACTTCCCAGTCAAACTGCTGGCAAAGTTCTATGCTTATCGTTTTCTGCCCCTCTATGCGCAGGGAGTTAATGGAATTTGCGAGATAGATGTTATGCTCGCTCGTGATTCTCTGGACCATTTCCATGCAGCCGTCAAAATCCGTGTCCAGGGAAAGAACCAGGGACCCGTTCGATATGGGCTGGATCAGCTGGGCAATGGATACCTTGTCTTTGGGAAGAAAAACTATTGAGGGAATGCCTGCCGATGCGCAGTAGGCGGCCAGAGCGGCCGAGGTGTCCCCTGTTGAGGCGCAGGCGACCGCCGGGATGCTCATATTGTCGCTTATCATCTGTTTTACGGCGGAAACGAGCACGGTCATCCCCAGGTCCTTGAAGGACCCCGTGTGGCTGTTGCCGCACATCTTTATCCAGAGATCTTCAGCGCCGACTTGCTTTCCCAACCTCTCGGCCCAGAAAAGGTTCGTGCATCCTTCGTACATTGAAACTATGTTTTCGTTCTTAATCGAGGGCAGCACCCATTCCTTTTTTCCCCAGACGCCGCTTCCGAAAGGCCAGACCTGCTTTCTGTATCTGCTGTCGAAAAGCTCTTTCCACTGCTCAGGCGTCTTCTGCCCCAGAATTTCCATGTCGTGCTGAACGTCGAGAAGATTGTTGCACTTCCTGCACCTGTAGATGATTTCATCAATGGGGTAGGTCTCGGCGCAGTTTTCGTCTATGCATCTGAAATGGACTCGGTACTCACTCATCAAGCTAACAAAGTACATTTTGCCTCTTTTCCTGTCAACGCTGTATAAGCCTTTCTCTCTTGTCTTGGAATCATTCCGAAGTCTTGAATCCACGTGTTCATTGACGCCGACAGAGGCTTTTGGTAGTCTTGGAGAGTCGGATGGAACGAAGAGCGCTTATCTTGGTGAAGGGAAGGGTACAGGGAGTTTATTTCAGAGCCTCGGCGGCGCAGACAGCGACTGGGCTTGGCATCAGGGGACATGTAGAAAACCTTGTGGACGGAAACGTAAAGATAGTCGCCGAAGGAACGACCGAGAATCTCGAAAAGCTGATTGAGTGGTGCGACGAGGGTCCGACCGGCGCAAAGGTGGAATCGGTTGAACTTAAGTGGCTGCCGCCGGAGGGCAGATTCATCGATTTTTGCATAAACCAGACTCAGAGGAGATCAAATTGATAATAAGATGCGTTCCGGGCGGGATATTCATTGAGAACTGCTATATCATAGGGGATGAAGATACGAACGAAGCTATGCTCGTTGACCCCGGAGAGCAGATAGAGGAAATATCCGCGGAAATTGAAAAGTCGGGACTCGAGGTAAAAAAAATAGTTAACACCCACGCGCATCTGGATCACGTGGCCGGCGTTGAGGCTTTTAAAAAAAAGCTCGGCATACCTTTTTACATACACGAAAAAGAACAGCCCGTGCTCGATGTGCTTCCCGAGGCGAAGATGAGGTTCCCCGGGTTTGATTTTGTTGAAATTCCCAAGGTAGACGGCTACGTGAAAGAAGGAGACACCCTTTCTGTCGGGAATCTCAGGGGAGAGATACTGCTTGTCCCCGGGCACACCTGGGGGCACATATGTTTTGTCTTTGAAGAATCTATAATAGCGGGTGACACGGTTTTTGCGGGAAGCGTCGGCAGGGTGGATCTTACTGGGGGAACAACCATGGCGGAACTTGTCGGGTCGATCCGCTCCGAGATTTTTAAATATCCCGACCACTACGAAATCCATCCGGGCCATGGTCCCCGAACGACCGTGGGAATTGAAAAAAGCACCAACCCTTTTCTTGTAGGAACTTTTGCGCTTTAGAGAAAAGATGAAACCGGGAAAATTCATCAGGCTGGCTGTCTATTCGGTAATCGTCGCGGTGGTGGCCTTGGTGTTTTTCAATGAGATTTCCAAGGTCTATTTTCTCAAAAACGAAAACAAGAGGATAGAGAAGAGAATAGAGAACCTAGAAACACAGAACAGAGCGTACAGAGAGGAAATAAAGGCCCTGAAGCAAGACGAAAGATACATTGAGAAAATACTGAGAGAAGAGCTGGGGATGATAAAGGAGAAAGAAAAGATATTCAGGTTCAAAGAAGAATAACTTTGCATTTTTCAGTATTTTGCCTCCGTAATCAAAAGTTGTTTTACAGAAGTATCCGCTGGCTTCGCTAGCGGGCGATACCGCGGAATCTCCGAAAACATAGAATCAGAGTATAGTTTTACGGTCGTATCTTCCCGCAGGGTCGGGATCGATACTGGTTTAAGCGGATGGATGATATGGAGCAGGAAGAGACATTTCGCCATACTAAGAGGCTCGGACAGAATTTTCTGAACGACCCAAACATACTGCGTAAAATCAGCACTGCCGCAGAACTTCGGGAAGAAGACCATGTGATTGAAATTGGCCCCGGCAAAGGCAGCCTTACAGAGCATCTAACGCACGGCGCCGGCAGAGTCACGGCGATTGAAAAAGACACGCGGCTCAGAATCTTTCTTGACGAGAAATTCGCAGAATCCGAAAACGTCAGATTCGTTTACGAAGATGCCCTCAAGGTCAGTCTCAGCCATTTTTCCACTGGGGGAAAAATGAAGCTCGTATCCAATCTTCCATATAACATATCCACCCAGATTCTGATAAAGCTTCTTGATGAAAGAGAGCTTTTCTCGAAAATAGTCGTGATGCTGCAAAAAGAAGTGGCGCAGAGAATATCATCTCCAAAGGGACGAAAAAGCTACGGTTCCCTCTCGGTCCTTCTGCAAAGCTGTTTCAGCATAAAGCTTGCCTTCAAGGTCTCTAGACGCGTATTCCATCCGGTCCCAGAGGTGGATTCCGCGGTGGTGATCCTCGATCCGCTGGAAGAACCCGTGTTCTCGGTATCAAGCGAGAAGACATTCAGGGCCGTTACGAGACATGCGTTTTCCTCTCGGAGAAAGATCATAAGGAATTCGCTCGGTAACTTTTTTGAGAGGGAGACAGTTGAGCGGGCACTTTCCGATTCGTGTATCGATCAGGGAAGAAGAGCTGAATCGCTTTCAGTTGAGGAATTCGCGAGATTGGCGGACAGTTTCCACGGAATAAATCAGTAGACAAGTTCTCGCAGAAGCAGACTTTGAAGTTTTTTTACCCTTGCCCCCATGCCGTTTGATATGATGGAAAAAACGTAAACCCGCCCGTTTTTCCCGAAGGCGTAACCGGATAGAGACCTGGCTCCTTCAAGATATCCGGTCTTCGCGTAGACCTTGCCCTTGAGGTTGCGAAATCTCTTCTTAAGAGTTCCGTCAACTCCGGCAATCGGAAGGGATGCGAGGAACTCTGCGGAAATATCCGGGTTTTCATAGACCTTGGCTAGCGCCTGGGTTATATCTTCCGGGGAAACCCTGTTCAGCCTTGAAAGACCGGAACCGTCGGCCATGGAGAAGTTTCCGTTAAGACCGATTTTCCTCAGGTGATTCTCAATTACGTATGTGCCGGATTTCCATGAACCCGGGGTGCTGAGAAACTCGGCGCCGATTACTTTGACTATGTTTTCTCCGATTATATTGACGCTTTCCTTGTTATACTCACGAATAACGGTGCCCAGAGGTTCTGAGTAATGAGTGAATACTTTGCCGGCCCACCGTGGCACCCTCTTGCGATCTATATCCCCGCTGACCTCAACTCCGTTTTCCTCGAGAACTCTCTTGAGTACTCCCCCGAAATAAAAAAATGGATCGGGAACCGAAAGCTCTAGAGTTTCAGCTTTTTTTCCGAAAGAAACGTATCCGGAAATCCCGAGTTCGTTTCGTTCGTTGTATTTCGCCATAACGCCTGATTTCTTAAGTGACGTTGAAACTTTGTTTCTGATCGGAAAGGGGAACTCTGCAGGTTCCGTTCTGACTGTGGCGGGAACCCCCTGCACCTCGGACGCGGAAATCTGTATCTTGGCCGAGTTGTAATTAAACGAAATTGCCGTTACAGGAGGGCAGAATCCTTTGCCAAACCAATCAGGGTCCCAGCCCTGTCCGTAATAGATGTCGTCAAAATATGAGCCGTCAAGGTATATCCCGCCGTTGATTTTGGTTATCCCGAGAGCTTTAATCCGCCCGGCAATCTCCCGAATCTTCTCGATGTCTATAGTGGGATCTCCGAATCCTTTTACGTAAAGACCGCCGTGGCCGACTCCCGCGTGTATTCCTCCACCCAGATAGAACTTGGTTTTGAACCGAAAATCCTTCCCGAGTAGTGAGAGTGCTGCTACTGAGGAAAGTATTTTATTGTTGGAAGCGGGAATAAATTCCTTTTTGCTATTGTAGCGGAAAACCGTTTTGCCGGTATCGGCGGAGCGGACCATTATTCCGATTTTCCCCCGTGACGAAGCGTTTTTTGAAATAAAAGAGAGGATTTTTTTCTCGTTTACTTCGGCATAGGAAGACGCTGCTGGCAGAAACGCAAAAAGTAAAACCAGTACGCGCAGAATCAAGGTTTTTCTTCCGGAATTCATCATTGATGTATTCTTTGAGTTTAGTGAGCCTCGGCCCAGTTCTTTGCGGCGCGGATCTCCACTCTGAGCGGCACATGGAGCTCCCAGGCGTTTTCCATATCGTTTTTTATATGAGTTCGCAGTTCTTCAAGTTCTGTGTCATGCACCTCGAAAAGAAGCTCGTCGTGAACCTGAAGAAGCATCTTGGAGAGAAAACCGCCTTCTTCAAGTCTTCTGAATATTCGGATCATGGCCAGATTTATTATATCCGCAGCGGACCCCTGTATCGGAGTATTTATGGCTTCACGCTCTCCTCTGCTCCTCTCCACCCTGTTTCTCGACACAAGCTCAGGTATCGGTCTCCTTCTGCCGACAAGCGTCTCGGTGTAACCTCTGCTTCTGGCTTCTTCAACAGATGACTGCATATAGGTTTTTACCTCTGAATACCTGTCAAAATACCGGTTTATGTAGTTTCTTGAGACCGAGACCGTGGTACCGAGCTGCTTTGAGAGCCCGAAGGCGCTTATCCCGTATATTATCCCGAAGTTTATGGTCTTGGCGAGATTCCGCATCTCGGAAGTGACCCGGTCCTCGGTTGTGTTAAAGATTTCGCAGGCCGTTGCGATGTGTACGTCCTTGTCGTTTCGAAGCGCCTCAAGCAGGGTAGGGTCCTCCGAGAAATGGGCGAGCAGGCGAAGTTCTATCTGGGAATAATCGGCCGACAGTATAACGCAGCCGTTTCTCGCCACAAATGATTTTCTTATTCTTTTTCCGTCCTCGGTTTTTATCGGGATGTTCTGAAGATTCGGGTTGCTTGAGCTCAGCCTCCCGGTTGAAGTGCCGGCGGGATTAAAAGAGGTGTGAATTCTTCCCGTGGCCGGATTGATGAGCCTTGGGAGCTGATCGATGTAGGTGGATTTCAGTTTGGAAAGAAACCGGTGTCTCAATATGAGACGGGGCACCTCGTGGATTGTGGAGAGATCCCTCAGCACCTCGGAATCGGTGGAAAAAGCGCCTTTCGCGGTTTTCTTTCGGGTGGGAAGCCTGAGTTCTTCGAAAAGCACTTCGGAAAGCTGCCTTGTTGAGTTTATATTGAACTTCCTTTCGGTTTTTTCATATATTTCGGCCTCAATGGAATTGAGATCTTTTTTAAACTCCTCGGACATCTCCCCGAGAATTGCGGTGTCAACACTCACTCCCGTAGACTCCATGTCGCAGAGAACCGGAATAAGACCGAGAACATTCTTCCTGTAAAGGTCCCAGAGTTGCTCTTGTTTTAGAGTCTCAAGAAATTTCCTTGAAAGAATAAGCGTCACGTCCGAATCTTCACAGGAGTACCTTGTCGCCGTCTCGATATCAACTTCGGCGAAATTCTTTCTGGGCTTCCCTTTTCCCGTAACGTCATCGTAGGAAATCATTCTGTGACCCAGCTCCGTTTTTGAGAGTTCGTCAAGCTTGTAGCTCCCTCGGGAAGCGTCGAGCAGGTGCGCGGCTAACATAGTGTCAAAGTAAATCCCCTTGAGCGTGACGCCGTGGTTTTTCAGCACAAGCATCTCGTATTTTATGTTCTGACCTATCTTCCTTACGTCCTTGGATTCCAAAACGGGTCTCAGCATCGAAAGCGCAGTGTCAAGTCTCATCTGTCTTTCGGTTTCCATGGTTCCGACGTGCCCGATGGGAACGTAAAAAGCCTGCCCCGGAGCGTGGCAGAGTGAAAAGCCCACTATCCTTGCCTTCATCGGCAGTTTGGAGTCCGTCTCGAGATCTATTGAGAGTTCTCCCGTTTCCTCTATCATGCTTATGACACGGCCGAGCGATTTCTCCTCGAAAACAGTTTCGTAGGAATCGTATCTTACCGCTTCGCCTTCGCTTGGCGGGCGAGAGACGCCAATCTCGTCAAGAAACTTTTCAAACTCAAGTTCTGAGAAGATTTTCCGAAGATTTTCGGCCGACCATCCCTTGTATCTGAAATCCTCGATACCGGTTCCTACCTCGACGTCCGTTTTTATGGTAACTAGTTCACGGCTCAGGTACGCGGCGTCTCTATGATCTCTTAGTTTCTGGGCGACGCTGAGGCGAAGCGCGTCAAGGTTGCTGTATACGCCGTCAAGATCCCCGTACTCGGATATAAGGGCCGAGGCGGTTTTCTCCCCGATGCCTTTGACTCCCGGTACGTTATCGATCTTGTCTCCCACAAGGGCGAAGAAGTCAGTCATCTGTCCAGGTTCGATTCCGTATTTCTGCCGCACTTCCCGCACCCCGGTTACCCGCTCTCTCATTGTGTCAATCAGAGTCACGTTCTTGGACACCAGCTGGCAGAAGTCCTTGTCTCCGGTAATCAGAACGACTTCTGATTCTTCCTGCGCCCTGGCTATGGTTCCCATGATGTCGTCGGCCTCGTATCCTTTCATTGCCAGCATCGGGATCGAAAACGCCCTGACCAGCTCGAAAATTTTCGGGAACTGAAGCTTAAGACTCTCAGGAGCTTCCTCCCTGTTGGCTTTGTACTCGGGGTATATTTCGTTTCTGAACACTTCTCCCTTGGAGTCAAACACTATCCCCAGGTATTCCGGTTCGTATTCCCGGAGAAACTTAAGAAGCATGTTGGCAAATCCGTAGACGGCGTTGGTGGGCAATCCCCCGGATGTGGAAAGATCGGCTTTTATGCCGTAATACGCCCTGAATATATATGAACTGCCGTCAATCAGATAGAGGGGGTGCTGAGACATAAAAGAACCGCTTACGCGTTATCCGTTAATTATACCCAACAGCTCTTACGCTGCGGAATCTGTTTGCCGATCCGGTCTTGGCCTGGACCGCATTTAAGGAGATGAGACTATTTTTCCGCGCTGTACACAAACGCGGGAGGGAAATTGGACCAGACCGTTTTTGACTTGACGACATTTGTGAACTTGCTTCGCAGAATCGAGCGGAATCTCCTGGCGTTTGGAACCATCACGCTGATTGAGTAACTGAAAGTAATCATCTTACCTCCGGGCCTCAGCACGTCCCAGATAGCGTCAAGCAGTCTGTCCTGGGTTCCGTGGTCAAACACCGCCCACGGAAGACTTGAAATAACACAGTCGCAGGAATCTTTTCCGTGCCTCTCAAGATATTTTTTCATGTTCTCCGCGGAGTCCCTGTAGACTGTCGCGGAGGGACATCGTAACTTGGTAGCTTCGCAGAACTCGGGGTTGATCTCTATTGCGAAAAACAGCGCTTCAGGGTGTTTCTTCTCCAGGATCTTCTCGGTAAAAACCCCGGTTCCCGGGCCAAGTTCTACCACGGTTCCCATTTCGCTGAGCCGGGCGGTCTCGGTGACAAGTTCTGATAGTTCTTCGTTTGAAGGCGTTATTGAACCCGTGCTCTTCGGATATCTCATGAACTGCTTTATGTAACCGTATATTCCGAGTTTCAACGGTGCCTCCGATAAAATACAAACCACGCTAATTATAATAGCCTGGAGTGTTTTGTCCATTGACTTGTTGTTAATGACTTCTGATAATCTTGATTGGAATTTATCTTGGTTACGGCACTGTGGAAGAGGTCAGTGGTTGCGAAAACCAGATTCCCCTCTCCCTGATCCGATCGATTCGTCAGAGTTTGAAGTTGCTCTCTCCTCTTGTCGTAGAATGCCGGATGTATACGCTGATATTTATCGTAATAAAAAATTCTGCTGGGTTTCAACGCGAATTCTCAGGTTTCTCCGCATTCCGCCCTGAGAAGGATTGTATTTCGCAATTCCGGTATTATATAGTTCATAATCACGGCCCTTATGGGCTTGAAACCGGCAGGCAGAGCACTGATGTTTGAAGGAATCTCGAAAAAGCTCGGCTCCACCCTCAAAAGAATAGGGGGCTACGGAAAGCTAAGCGAAAAGAACATAGAAGACGCACTTCGCGAAGTGCGCCTGAGCCTTCTTGAAGCCGATGTCAATTTCCGGGTGGTCCGCCAGTTCATCGAACTTGTCAAGGAAAGAGCACTGGGTCAGGAAGTCGAAAGGAGCCTCAATCCGGGACAGCAGTTCATAAAAATAGTAAAAGAGGAGCTTACCGGAATTCTGGGGCGGGAAAACGAACCTCTGAATCTTAACGTTTCTCCTCCCGTGATAATAATGCTGGTCGGGCTTCAGGGTTCGGGAAAAACCACCACGGCGTCAAAGCTTGCCAAGTTTCTTAAGGAACGCCATGGAAAAACTCCCCTGCTTGTTCCCGCGGACATCTACCGCCCCGCCGCGATAGAGCAGCTGAAAGTACTCGGGGAAAAAATAGATGTACCCGTCTACGATACCGTTGCCGGGACGGACCCCGTAGACGTGTGCGTGGACGCGGTCTCGGGTTCGGCAAGACAAGGGGCAGACGCGGTGATCATAGACACTGCGGGACGCCTACACCTCGACCGCGAGCTTATGGATGAGCTGGGGAGCATAAAGAGGAAGATAAATCCCCATGAAATTCTCCTGATTGCCGATTCGATGACAGGACAGGATGCCGTGAACGTTTCGCAGAGTTTCGATGAAGCCGTTGACCTCGATGGAGTGATTCTTACCAAGATGGACGCGGACGCTAGGGGAGGGGCGGCGCTTTCAATAAAGGCTACCACGGGCAAACCGATCAAGTTTTTCGGAACGGGAGAGAAAGCCGACGCCCTTGAGGTCTTTCATCCCGAGAGGATAGCTTCGAGAATCCTGGGCATGGGAGACGTCCTCAGCCTGATAGAAAAGGCAGAAGACGCTTTCGAGGAAGACCAAACGAGAAAACTTGCCGAAAGGATATCAAAAAAACAGTTTTCCCTTGAAGACTACAGGGAATCTATAGTAGCCATGAGCAAACTCGGCTCGATAGAAAACATAGCGCACATGGTCCCGGGCATGAAAAAAATCACCGATAATCCGGAAGCTATGGTAAAGGCCGAGGAGGAGATAAAAAAAAGCCTCGCAATAATCAACTCCATGACCTTGCCCGAAAGAAAAGACCACACTATCCTAAATGGCAGCCGCAGGAAAAGAATAGCGAAGGGAAGCGGCACTTCGGTGCCTGACGTGAACCGCATGGTAAAAAACTATATACAGATGCGAAACATGATGAAAAACATGGGGAAAATGGGTAAGCTAGCAAAGAAAATGATGAAATTCAGATAACGGGAGCATGGTTTTAACCCGAATTCAGGAGGTAAAGGCAGTTTGGTCAAGATAAGATTGAGCAGGATAGGATCCAAGAATAGGCCGTTTTACAGGATAGTCGCCGCGGATGTACGTTCTCCGCGCGACGGGAAGTTTCTTGAAATACTGGGACATTACGACCCGAGAAGAAAACCCCACGAATTGAAAATAGACATGGACAGAGTGAAAGCATGGATGGATAACGGCGCCAAGGCAACCAATAGGGTGAGCAAGCTCATGTCGCAGGTTACGTAGCATATTTTCTTCCACGCGAGAATTTAGGCAGAAAGATTTTAGTTTCAGGAGGGATGCTCCTTAATGAGTCAACTCAGAGAGTTTGTCGATTTCATGGCAAAATCCATTGTCGATAATCCCGAAGAGGTTAAGGTGACGGAAATCGCGGGTGAGAAAACTACGGTTATTGAGCTTAGAGTGGCCACTGAGGACTTGGGCAAGGTAATTGGAAAACAGGGAAGAACGGCAAAGGCGCTTCGCAGCATACTGAATGCCATGGCCGCGAAGACGAAAAAACGTGCCATTTTGGAGATTCTTGAGTAGCATTGCCGGAAATCGCGAAACAAAGTCTTGTCCTCTACGGAAAGATAACAAAAAGACACGGCCTCTATGGTGAAGTGAAAATGTTCGCCTTTGGCGGACGCCCGGAAAACCTCTCCGGGGTAAAAGAAATCTATATAGAAGTTCCCGACCGGACGGAACCCCGAAGATTCGACCTGTCCCGGATAAAATTCCAGAAAAAAACCGCGATTTTGAAATTAAAGGGCATTGATACCCCCGAGGCCGCGGACGGACTGAGAGATCTCCACGTACTGGTTGAAAGAGACAATCTGCAGTCCCCGGGAGAAGATGAGTATTTCTGGTCTGATCTCATCGGGCTTCAGGTCCGTACCACCCGCGGAGATAATATCGGAGAGGTGAAGGATCTTATCGATTCGGGCGGACACGATATTCTCGTGATAAAAAGCACGGAGCGGGAATTCCTGGTCCCGTTTGTCAAAAGATTCGTGACCGCGGTGGACCTTGACGGTTCAATGATTACCGTGGAACCGGTAGAAGGGCTCCTGGAGTAGCCTCGTGATGCTGTGATGAAGTTCGATATAGTAACAATTTTCCCCGGTTTTTTTGATTCCGTTTTCTCGTTCGGTGTGATAAGCAGGGCCGTTGAGAACAAGACGGTGGAGATAAACGTCCACGATCTTAGAAGCTATTCAGACGCGAAGCACGGAAAAACGGATGACACCCCGTACGGCGGGGGAAGCGGAATGCTCATGACCCCGGAACCTATAGGAAATGCCATCAGCCGGATAAGGGAAAAAGGACTTCGCTCCGCAGTAATTCTCACTACCCCCAAGGGGGAGGAATTTGACGACCGCAAAGCGCAGGAGCTCTGCGGGTTTGAACAGCTGATAATCCTCTGCGGTCGATACGAAGGGGTGGACGACAGGGTTAACGAACTTTACGTTGATATGAAGATATCAACCGGGAAATACATAAATTCCGGAGGAGAATACGCCTGCTCGCTGATAGTGGACGCCGTATCAAGATATCTTCCCGGGGTTCTCGGAAACACGGAGTCTCTCGCTTCTGAATCTCTTAAAAACGGGCTTCTTGAGTATCCTCAGTACACAAAGCCGCGGACCTACATGGAAAAGAAAGTTCCCGAGGTACTTCTTTCGGGAGACCACGGGGAGATAAGGAAATGGAGGAGACGGGAGAGTATAAAAAGCACTTTCATTCAGAACTCGGCTTTTCTTGACGACGCGCAGCTCTCCGGGGAGGAGGAGGCCTTTCTGAAGGAGTTTAAAGCTGAGAGCTCTCCCGGTTTTAAGGTTTATATAGCGCTGGTTCATTATCCGGTCTACAACAGCCGCCTTGAAGTCGTCTCCACTGCATTTAAAAGCATAGATGCGCACGACGTATCCAGAGACGCCACTACGTACGGAGTTAGAAAGTTCTATCTGATAAACCCTGTGGAGCAGCAGCGCCGCCTCGCTGGCAAACTCGTTGATCACTGGATCAAGGGAGAGGGAAAGAATTTTAACGAGACCAAAAGCAAGGCCTTCGGCATTATAAGCATAATGAGCACTATAGAGGAAGTTGTGGAGCAGATAGAGGAAATAGAAGGTAAAAAGCCGAAAGTAGTGGCTACGGATGCGCGCTTTTCAAACGACATGACTGGCTACAGGGCGCTTCGGGAAAAAATATTCGAAAACACGGAGCCCTTTCTGATTCTTTTCGGTACGGGGTCGGGACTTGCGCGTGAAACGATAGAAGTGGCCGACTACGTTCTTAAACCTATAAGCGGTTACACTGGATTCAATCATCTTTCCGTAAGAAGCGCGGCCGCCATAGTACTTGACAGGCTGCTTTCCTGCGGAGCCTGACTAGGTGGGATGGACGCTTCGGAAAATCTCCGGGAGCGGCTGAAAAAAAGCTCTTTTAATATTTTGACAACACCGTAGAGGTTCTGTATATTCAACATCCCACGAAAAGGAAGATTAAAAAAAATGGGAATTATAGCAGAAATTGAAAAAAAGCACCTGAGAACCGACCTGCCGGAATTTCGGGCAGGGGACACGGTATCGGTCCACTACAACATTAAGGAAGGCGAAAGGAGAAGGATCCAGGTTTTTGAAGGCACCGTGATAGCCAGAAAAGGTTCGGGCTTCAGGGAAACTTTCACGGTAAGAAAGGTTTCCTACGGTATCGGCGTCGAGAGAATCTTCCCCGTACACTCCCCGCTTATAGGGAAGATAGAAGTAAAAAGAAAAGGCCGCGTGAGAAGGGCCAAGCTTTACTACCTAAGAGGCCTTTCAAAGAAAGCCAGCAGGATAAGGGAGAGAAGCTCCTAGTCCGCGGCCCCGGCTCCGTCCGTCCCACCGTTTTCCGCTTCGTCTATCTTCTTCATTACATGAGCCATCCTCTGGATTGATGTGTAAAAGGAGAAGAGAAACAGAATGATGACCGAGAGTTTCAGAAGGTAATCTCTGTTTCCGATCCCGAGAAGAAAAGTAACTGTGTTGCCGAGGAAGTTAAACGCGGAGAGAACCCCGAGGTAGACTACCCTCTCGGTTCTCTGCATTATCCCTACCTCACAGTCAATTCCGAGTCCCTCTGCCCTGGCTTTTGTGTAGCTGACCATCATGGAACAGCTGACTATCAGGAAAACTATGTAAACGAAAAAAGTGTCTCTGAAAAAACTCAGAAGACCCAGGTAGATGAGAACTTCCGAATATCTGTCCACGCAGGAGTCGAAAAAAGCTCCCTTGGGTGAATTGAGACCTTGTGCGCGCGCCACCCTGCCGTCAAAAATATCAAAAGTCGAACCGGCCAGCAGCAGCACCCCGGCTATGAAAATCATACCCAGATGGAAAAAGTAGCCGGCAAGCGCAGAAACCACCAGGGTGGTAATAGTAAGCACGTTGGGGCGGAACTTCCTGTCTATAAGAAAGTCCTCTATGGGGCTCATCAGAAAAACCCACCAGGACTTGATCCCGCCCGAAAGAAGCTTGGAAGAGTCCGGTTTTCTTCCGGTTTTCGATCTCTCGTCAGTTTCTTCGGAGTTAGCGGATATCCGTTCGTTTTCCATGAGAACAAATAATAACCTGTAATCTCCTCTGTAGTCTATCTGCGGGTAGACGGCATATGTCCGCCCTCCGCCGATCAGTCGTTAACAGTTACGTAAAACTTGAAGTTTTTTTCTTTCTCCTTTATCTCGTTTCCATATTCCTGCGCCTGCTCCTTGGATTGAAAGGTTCCTATCCTCACCCTGTAGAAAGTGGTGATTTCAGAAGGTGAGTACTCTCTTATAAAGGTCGGATATCCCTTGTCTTTGTAAAACCTTACAGTGCGGTTGGCGACCTTCTTGCTCAGGAAGGAACTGACCTGAATGGTGTATTTGTGATCGGGGTTGATCATCGCCGACAGGTACTTGTCACGAGTGGATATTTTATCCGGAGCATTCTCATCCGGAGAAGCGACCAGTTTCTCTGCTTCTCCGTCCGGGGATTTCCCTCGCGGTACAAACGAAAACAGTTTTTCCAGCAGGCTGGGAGATTTCTCCGCCGAAACCGGTTCGTCTGCGGGTATGAATTTTTTCCCCACTACCACTCCCAGGGAAAACACCACTGTGAAAACAACGAGAAAAACTAGGGACAGACGCAGTACCCGGGGATTTTTTTCTTTTCTTTCTTCAGTCATTTTTACATGCTCCGGGGAGCCTTTATTCCGAGAAGCCCAAGACCGTTTTCTATCACTACCTGTACGCAACGTGCCAGGTAGAGCCTCGCGGAAGCTGTATCGGCGTCCTCTGGGTCCAGTATCCTTGTTTTGTTGTAATAAAAATGAAACTCAGCCGCCAACTCCTGAAGATAATAGACTACCTTATGTGGAGAAAGCGACTCGGCCGCAGAGAGGACGACCTCCGGAAATCTGAGAAGTCTTTTCACTATGTTTCGTTCCTCATCGTCTGAGAGCAGATCAAGACGTTTTTCCGAAGCGCTCACTCCCACTTCTGCCGAGTTTCTTATCAGGCTTGAAATTCTCGCGTTTGCGTACTGAACGTAGTAAACGGGGTTTTCGCTTGATTCTTTTTTCGCCAGGGAAAGATCGAAATCAAGGTGGCTGTCAGAGCTTCTCATCAGCAGAAAGAATCTTGCGGCGTCACATCCGACTTCGCGCAGCACTTCGCGAAGCGTAACGTAATCTCCCGTTCTTTTCGACATCGGAACTTCCTTGCCGTCCCTTACGAGCCTCACGAACTGTATAAGAAGTACCTGCAGAGAAGATTCATCTAGGCCAAGGGCCTTCATTGATGACTTAAGACGCGAGGCGTGACTGTGGTGGTCGGCCCCCCAGACGTTTATCAGCCTGGAAAAGCCCCTTGAATATTTATCCACGTGGTAAGCTATGTCGGAGAGGAAGTAAGTCGGGGAACCGTCTTTTTTTATTATTACCCAGTCCTTGCCGTCCCCGTACAGCGAAGCCTTGAACCAAAGCGCCTGCTCTTTCTTCTCAACTGCGTCAAGATCTTCAAGTCTGGCGAGAGTTTCGGCAATCTTTTTTTCTTCTGAGTCGCGACCGTGTATTTCGGTCCTCTCGCTGTACCAGTTGTCAAAATTCACCCTCAGGTCCAGAAGATCAGTTTTTATTTCCTCAAGCAGTTTTGAGTAGGCAAACTCTTTGCAGAACTCGATAGCGGCTGATTCATCCCCGGGCACTTGCGGACATCTCTCCGATTTCTTTATTTCCACGGCGAGTTCAGAGATGTATTCTCCGTGATACCCGTCTTCTGGGAGCTCTTTTGTGAGTCCGTACAAGTGTGCGAGGGCCGAGTATACGGACTGGCCGAGCATGTCCATCTGTCTGCCCGTATCGTTTACGTAAAATTCTCTGGTCACCTCATATCCGCAGAAGGAAAGTATTCTGGACACCGAATCTCCGACAACGGCGTTTCGCGCGTGACCGAAATGAAGGTAGCCCGTAGGATTGGCGCTTACGAACTCAACCATTATCTCCTGCCCGGAACCCTTGCGGGAAGCTCCGTACCGGTCACCCAGACGAAGAATTTCCTGGAGTCCAGATCCAAACAAGGTTTCGTTAACGAAAAAATTGATAAATCCCGGTCCGGCGATATCAAGCTTTTTTATGAAGTCGCACTGACGCTGCTCTATAGCCTCGACTATCTTTTGCGCAACTTTGCGGGGACTCTGCCCTGCCATGCTTCCTATAACAAGCGCCGCGTTTGTGGAGAAATCGCCGAATTCCTTTTTTTTCGGAACCGACACCTCAAACTCCGCCTTGTCCTCCGTCGGGATTCCGGGAAACGCGAGCGAATCTACGGACTCTTTTATTACTTTCAGTATTTCGTCTTTCATGAATTTTCGCGGCCTGACTTACTCGCCGGTAGAGCGCAGGTGATCAATGTCGTTAAAGGATATTATAATGAATCTGTCGTTACATATTTCAACAATGCTTTTTGAGGCTTCGTCCACCATGTAATCGCGGAATTCCTTGAGCGAATTTCCAGTAAATCTGCAAAGCAGGGTCCCTATAACCAGATTGTGGCTTACGATCACTATATTCTGCGACCCAAAGCTTTTGATGTCCGCAACTGCGTCAAGCGCCCTCTGCTGAACGCCGCTTAGGGTCTCGCCCCCGGGCGGCTGCAGGGTTTCTGGGTCTGTGCGCCAGTGCTCAAGCACGTCAGAATATTTCTCCCTTATGTGGGAGAAATCAAGCCCTTCGAAAACCCCTTGGTCCATCTCCCGCAGATCATCCCTGGTATTAATGTCAAGGGAGTGATACGCGGCGATTTTCTCTGCCGTAGCCTTTGCCCTTATGAGATCGCTTGAGTATATGCGGTCGATCCTCTCGTCCTTAAGAGAGAAAGCCACTTTCTCCGCCTGCTCGATTCCGCCCCTGTTGAGCGGGACATCGCTTACTCCCTGGCATCTTCCGGTTTCGTTCCAGTCCGTTTTTCCGTGTCTTACAAGTATGAGGCGCATAGGAATCATTTTTTGCTTTCACATGAAATGATGAAAAATTCCGATTTTATCCTGTCCCTCAGCTCGTTTGGGGGAGGGGGAAGCGGTGAAGCCGCGTTTACGGCCTTTATGCAGTAAGAATCGAAACTTCTGTTCCCGGAACTTGTTTCTATGCCTACGTCGTACACCTCTCCGTCCTCTCTCATATGGAAATTCACCTGGGCCGCGAGAAAGACACTGGAATCTATATTAAGGGGCAGAATCAGGTTTCTCTGTATCCGTTTCGATATTGTTCTGTAATAAACGTCAAGCACAAGCGAGATAAGCCCCGGACCGGTCTGTTTGGAAGCAGGCTGGGCTGACGCCGCTTCCCCTGCTTTCTCGATACTCCTCAAAATGGATTCCTTTTTGATGTCCCTGATAACTTCCCTTTTTCTGGATTGAAGGGGATTTCTCTCAGCGGTATCTTCCTTCTTCTCCATCTCGGGCTTCGTGCTCTGCGCGGTCTTTTCTGCAACTGTCTCTTTGCGTGTTGCTACAGGCTCCTTCCGCTTTTCGGGGGTTTTTGTTTCCGCCGGGGAAGCTTTGGGGAGTTCCTGTTTTTTCGCCACGGGTGCAGGCGGACGCTCTTTTTTCCTCTCCGGGGTCTTTACCTGTGCCGACGGAGTTTTTTTAACTTTCTTTTCCGCGCTTTTTTTTGGCTTCTGGGAACGGCTGGGCGACTTTACATCTGATTTTTTCTTGTCGGCACGCAGAGCATGGGTCGAAAGCGATACTTCTATTGAACTTTCAGGGGGAAACCCCCCGTGTTCCCCCACTCCCAGAGAAAGCAGACAAACAACAAGCAGATGAAGACCCAGAGAAACAAAAAGTCCTTTGCGAAATAGATTCTCTTCTCCCTTCATCTCTTTACATGTTCGCTTTTATGTCCTTTATGTTTTTTGACTCCGTTACGAGACTTAGCTTCTCAACACCAGCTTTTTTGATCTCGTCTATAAGTTTTACCACAAACTCGTATCTAACCGATTTGTCAGCTCTGAGAAAAACCATCCCACTCTCGGGTGTTGTTCCCTCCGCTTCCATGATGTTGCCGAGAGCGGTGGCGATTTCTGGAAGCGGGTAGCTGGTGTCTTCGAGAAATATCTTTCCGGACCCCGTCAGGGTCACGGTTATCCTTTTCTGGTTTTCCACCGGGATTTTAGAAGACGCCGTTTGCGGAAGGTTCACCTTGATTCCTTGGTAGAGTATGGGAGTGGTGACCATAAAAATAACCAGGAGAACCAGCATTACGTCAACAAAGGGAGTGACGTTTATCTCCGAGAGGACTGACCTGTGCCGGCCTGTATTGAATTTTTCCGCTGCCATGAAGCGAAATTCCCCGTTACCTGTTTAGATACCTTTCCGCCGTGTTTAAAAATCCGGCGCAGAAATTCTCCATTTCCACTTCCATCGCTCTTACCCGGTTGACAAAGTAGTTGTAGGCTATCGTGGCGGGGATGGCGGCCGCGAGCCCGATGGCGGTTGCTATAAGCGCCTCCGCAATTCCCGGAGCCACAACCTCAAGCGATGGAACCCCTTTGCTTCCCGCAAGTCCTATGAAGGAGTTCATAATACCCCACACGGTTCCGAAGAGTCCGATAAACGGGGCTGAACTGCCGGTAGTGGCAAGAAAAACCAGAGACTTCTCAAGCTTTGAAGACTCTGCGGTCATTGCCCTGTTAAGCGCCCTTTCCACGAGGTCTACGGATTCGGCACGAGAAGTGTCTCCATTGGGCTGAAGGTCGGGTTCGCCCCGGCTTTTTTTCTTGTCCGTTTTTACCACTTCCGCGTAACCCGCCCTGAACAGTTCGGCAACCGGACCGCCGACTTTCTCCGAGAAGGAAAGAAGCGCTCTCATGTCTTCGTTTGAATGATAAAGATTAAGAAATGCGGCTGATTTCTTGGAAGAACTTCTTAGAAGACGAAATTTCGAGTAGATAATCGCCCAGGAAAAAATGGACATAAAAATTAAAACCAGAAGCACGACCTTGACCACGGGCCCGGTGCTTACAAGCAGCATTAATATGTTGTTTGTTCCTTCCGTGAACAGATTCATAAGGAGTGCTTAGGCGAAATTCGAAAACTCAAGTCATGTCGCGGATGGCACGCGTTCGGATAACCCAATGCCGAGCGAAGAGATAACCGCTGACAGGAATCAGACAGGAAATCTTAACCATATTATTGTACCTGTTTTGGGAAATTAAACATCACCTCACGGTGGGAACTATCTACAATAGCCAGGCAAGATTCGGCGGGGAAGAGATGATTCCAAGAAGTTTCTGCACGAGAATCCCGGAATCCGGGAAAAAACAAGAAATGAGATCATAAAAGCTTCCGGGATAGGGTCCTCGGGGGAAGGGGAGGAATTGGCGGGTGCGGGGGAACAATCTCCATTATCTGCTGGTTTCCGGACTCAGGGAGCGTAGCCGCCATTCCCCTGGCGGGGATGACCCGCCTTGACTTCCCGGGGGTAAAGTAAGACTGTCTGTAAACAATCCTCCCTGAATATCCCGTCACATTTGTATCTAACCGGGATTATTGCAGCTTTTCTTTAAGAAAAAAAACCATATTTACGCTTCCCGCCCGTAAACGCGGCCATCGCGGCGGGCTTTGCTTCTTCTCAACGCGTTTCGTGCTGTAGAGAGTACGTTATATGGCCGGTTTTTGAGTACGTGAGTTGTCCGGTTTGTGGAGATAGAGGTTGACTGGATTTATCTCCTCTGAAGAGGGAGGAGATAGAGATGAATCAGCCAGGGTATCTGCAGATGATGAGGACAAACCGGTTTGAGTTGATATACCAGAGATGGAAGAAGAGGAAGCTTACTCAGGCGGAGGCTGGGGAGCAGCTTGAGATGAGCGAGAGGACGTTTCGCCGCTACGTGGTTCGTTACGAAGAGGAAGGCAAGCAAGGGCTTGGGGACGGGCGCCTGGGCAAGCCCTCGCCTCGGCGTGCTTCACAGCAAGAGGTTTCAAGGGTGGTGGCGCTGTACAGGGATTGTTACCCGAATCGCAACATAAGGCATTTCTACGAAGCTTACGAGGAGGTTCACGGGGGAGCTCGCGGCTACAGTTGGGTGAAGAGATGTCTGCAGGATGCGGGGGTGGTTCCGAGGGGCAAGCGCCGTGGTCCGCACCGGGAGCTCAGGGAGCGCAAGAGGCAGGAGGGGGAGATGATACATCAGGACGCAAGCACGCACAGGTGGGTTTGCGGGGAGACGTGGGATCTGGTTGTAACAATGGATGACGCCACAGGGCGGATATACAGTGCTTTTTTCGTCGTGCAGGAGGGAACCTGGAGCAGCATGAGAGGCGTGCGGGATGTATTGGAGAGTAAGGGTATATTCACAAGTTTTTACAGTGACAGAGGTTCTCACTACTGGAGTACTCCCAGGGCTGGAGGAAGGGTTGACAAGGAGAATCTGACGCAGTTCGGGAGGGCGATGAAGGAGCTGGGCATTGTAATGATTCCGGGTTACTCTCCGGAGGCCAGGGGGCGCAGCGAGAGGATGTTCAAGACGTTACAGGGGCGTTTGCCCGCGGAGTTGGAGGAACAGGGGATAGTGGAGATGGGGGAAGCGAACAGATATCTGAGTGAGAGTTTTGTGAATGATTTCAACAGGCGTTTCTCGGTAGCGGCGGCTGAGGAGGGCAGCGCGTTTGTGCCGCTGCTCGGTGTGGGGTTGGAAGACATACTGTGTTTGAAGCACCAGAGGGTAGTGGGCAACGACAACTGCGTTAAGTACAAGGGGATGAGTCTGCAGATTCCCCCGGTTGGGGATCGTGCTCACTTCGTAAGGGCGAAGGTGGTTGTGCATGAGTATGGGGATGGGAGTATGGCGGTGGTTCACGAAGGGAAGCGCAGGCTGGGGTTCTATAACAG
>JAKZRS010000068.1:0-10953 GCA_047518015.1 Thermodesulfobacteriota bacterium
GTGGCGCACCGCGCCGCCCAGGGGTTCTTTTGAAATGATTTCGGGAAGAATCACATGCTCTGAAGGATTTTTCAGCGCCGCTCGCGTAGAGGCTAAAGCCGATGCGTCGGTTGTGTACACGTCGCATCTTTTGCTTTCATATGCGACGATGCTTTCTTCATTGGTTTCGGTATTGACAGGCTCGTACTTCATTTTGTTGGCTCTGAAGTAATCCGCCAGGTTAAGTTCCGTGGTGGTGCCGGTCTGGATGCACACTGAAGCCCCGGCCAGTTGTGTTGCTGACGTTACCCCAAGACTTTTGCGAATTAAAAAGCCCTGACCATCATAGTAGTTAACGGGCAGGAAGGTCAGTTTCAGGTCAGCGTCACGACTCAGCGTTTCAGTGGTGTTGCGGAACAGTATGTCGCCTTCGCCAGCATTTAGCTGGGTAAACCGCGTTTTATTCGTAGTCGGTACAAATTTCACCTTGTCACCGCTTCCGAGCACGGCGGCTGCCACTGCGCGGCAGAAATCAACATCGAAACCTTGCCAGTTGCCTTTTTCATCCGGAGAGGCGAATCCAGCCAGTCCTGATGAAACAATACAGTTTACCTTGCCCCGTGCCTTTACATCCTCAAGCGTGCCGGCCTCGGCCACGATCGTGAATAAAAACAGCGCGGCAATTATTGTCAAAAATCTTGTCGCTCTCATGACTAAATCCTCCTTAAGATAAAATGTTTTGAATTAAGAGACGCAAACAATCTCTTCAAACCCATAGTTCGTATCATAAATACAAACACATTCCCCGGCGTTTTGCAATTAGGAATTTAAGTGTAAAGCAGGTGTTTTTTCGCGAATGCGAAGGTTAGCAATAAATGAGTTAAGGATGGATAACCGACTTGTCAGTATTTATAAAATCCACAATCATTTGGGACTTCCTACCGTAGTATTCATAAACCCGGACAAGCAGACAGAAAAGCAAGGCGGATAGGTTAAAGGGAAGCAGCCGAATTGTTACCATGAGCGAAAGAGAGTTTCCAGAAACCATTATATCTCAGCCGAAATGTCGGTTCCATGGCAGAGAGTGCGCCACAGCAAGGAATGTCGCTGCACTTATCCGTCTTCTTCCCTTATCCTCGTGAAAAGATTCTCTCCCTTTTTTACCACAGTGCCGGGTTTCGTATTTCCCCAGTCCGTATCTTGAGCATTGATCTCGGGAGACAGACCGATTTTCCTGCGGATCTCACGGGCGGTTTCCGGCAGAAACGGGTAGATGAGAAGGGAAATCACCCGGATGCTCTCAGCAAGCGTCCAGAGCACTGTTCCGAGTCGTTCACCTTGTTCTTCCTGCTTCGCGAGTTTCCAAGGAGCGGCGTTATCAACGTACCTGTTTACAAGCGCTATGAATTCCCATATACGGGAAAGCGCCTTGTTAAAAGCGAGTTCTTCAAGATCAGAGCTGACTTGCCGTGCCGTCTCGCGGTAGAAATTCTCTATCTCCTTCTCATTTTTCGACAGTTCTGCAGGATTCGGAACGACCCCTTCAAAATATCTCTCAATCATCCCAAGCGAGCGGCTCACAAGATTTCCAAGCCCGTTTACGAGTTCTCCGTTCACGCGGCTTACAAGTGATCTTTTCGAGTAGTCCCCGTCTTGTCCGAAAGGTATTTCGCGAAGCAGGAAGTAGCGGAACATCTCGGAGTTAAACTCCTCCACCACCTGATAGGGATCAATAACATTCCCCAAGGATTTTGACATTTTCTCCCCCTCGACCGTCCACCACCCGTGCGCGAAAACGGTTTTCGGCAGCGGTAGTCCAGCCGACATCAAGAATGCGGGCCAGTAGACCGCGTGGAACCTGAGTATGTCTTTTCCCACAAGATGTATGTCAGCCGGCCAGAACTTCTCAAGGGACTCGGTTTTTTCAGGGAACCCCAGGGACGTCAGGTAATTCGTGAGAGCGTCGAACCAGACATAGACAACATGTCCCTCGGCGTCGGGAACCGGAATTCCCCATGAGAAATTTGTCCTGCTTACGCTCAGGTCCCTGAGTCCTCCCTCGACGAAACTTACAACCTCGTTTCTTCTGTAATCAGGTTTTATGAACTCTGGATGTTCATTGTAGTAACGCAGAAGGGGCTCCTGGTATTTCGATAGCCTGAAGAAGTAGCTTTGCTCTTTTATTTTCTCCAGGCGCGGGCGGTTTTTTTCAGGAAGTTTCATTATCTCTTCAACCTGGGTTTCGGTTATGAAAACCTCGTTTCTTACGTCGTACCACCCTTCGTATTCGTCAAGATATATATCCCCGTTTTTCTCTACGAGCCTCCAGATCTCTGAGACCGCTTCGTGGTGGCGCGGTTCCGTGGTTCTTATGAAATCGGTATTTGAGATGCCGAGGACCTCCCAGAGGTTCTGGAACTTCACTACTACCCTGTCGGCAAGTCCTATGGGAGTTTCTCCGTTTGTCTGGGCAGTTTGTTCTATTTTTCTCCCGTGTTCGTCGGTTCCCGTAAGGAAGTAGACTTCATATCCCGAGGCGGCCTTGTGTCTTGCGATCGTATCGGCCGCTATGGTTGTATAGGCGTGACCTATGTGCGGTACGTCGTTTACGTAGTAAATTGGTGTTGTTACGTAAAAATTCTCTTTTTTCATGGCTTCCGTCTTTCAGGGCGAAAAATATCCGGGTTCGGATTAATAAAACATAACCGGCGGGTATTTCAATTATTTCCTGCGAAATACGGCCCCTGTTTGAATAGAATAATCCTGCTGCGAGGTGGATTTTGCCTAATACGACAAATCCAAGGATTCTGCGGCTGCTTTGAGACGTTTGTCCAGCGTCAGTAATCGCGTCGGCGGCTCCAAAGCCGTGGCAGTTAGCAGATGAGCGTCAATATAGCCAATGCCGAGCCCCGTTAACTGATTTTGTTCTATGAAATATAAAACTGAAGATTCAGCGGCAACAGGAACAGAAGGTAAATCATTAAGCATTGAAAGAATTTCAGCACGGTCGGCAAGATTACCGCAGGCGATCTCACCAACAATGAAAGGATGGATAAGCACCTTATTAGTTCTGAGCAAATCCTCAATCACTCTGCCTCCTTTGCTCAAATGTTCAATCCATATCGAAGTATCAATCAGAATCATTGTCAAAACGGCGACGTGGAATGGATCGAAGCCCAGATTGAGTACCACCTAACTTGGCAAGTTGCCGTGCGCTTTCCCGTTCCACTAAAGCTTTTAACGCTTCCCTAACAAGTTTCGGTTTTGAGGTGATATTTGTGAGGTTTTGTGCTCGGGCCAGTAGCTCATCGTCTATATTCAATGTTGTTCTCATCTTTAATGCTCCTTGCTTAATTGATGAATTGAGAAATTATTTACATCAAATTATACATCTATTGATGCGTAAAAACAAGTCCTTTAAAAAGTCTCGGGCAGATTGATATTGCTACCGGGAAAGTCTAAGAAGAAGGTTCTCAAGAGAAACCTCGACGTTTACGTTATTCTCCGAGATCCTCGCCATGGTTTTCTCAAGAGCGGCAAACTTACCTAGAAGTTCAGGCATGTCCCTTTTTTTCGAGTATTCGCTTAGCTGCTCAAGGAGGTCGGTATTTACTATCTCCTCTTTTTTCCCTGAGGTCTTTATAACCACAGAGTCCCGAAGCCATGTGGAGAGAATGTCAAAGACCGTTTTCAGTTCTTCCGGTCCTTTCCCCTTTATGTTTTTCTGTATCTTTTCCACGGAATCAAAAAGGGTAAGCGGCTTTTTGCCGTCTACGGCCATTACGCAGCCTATGTATTCGGTCCTTTTACGAAGGTACTCTTCGTCGGTATTAAGCGCCCTCGAGATGCTGCCTCCCGATATTCTCGAGACAAGCTCCGGGTCATTCCCCCCGGGTTTTTCTTTTTCCAGAAACCTTACTACCTCCTTCGTCTCAAGAGGCTGAAACACCACCGACTGGCATCTTGATCTTATGGTTGGCATGAGCAGGTCGGCAAGCGTTGTTATGAGGATTATGACGGAGTTCGGCGGCGGCTCTTCAAGGGTTTTCAGAAACGCGTTCTGGGCGTTGAAATTCATTCTCTGCGCGTCGTCGATTATAAAAACCTTGTACGGATTCTCATAGGGCGCCAGATGAATCAGACGCTCTATGTCCTGTCTTACGTGGCCTACTTTTATCGTTTTCTCGCCTGGGTATCCGAACACAAGAACGTCGGGGTTTAAGCCTCTTTCGATTTTCGTGCACGAAACGCATTCACAGTCAAGATTCTCCGTTTCTCTCTTTGCGCAGTTTATAAGTTTCGCAAAACCGATAGCGACCAGTTTTTTCCCCACGCCCTCGGGTCCTGAGAAAAGGTAGGCGTGTGAGATGCGGTTTTTCCGGACCGAGCTTTGAAGAAATTCCTTCTGGGGTTCGTGTCCTATGATTTGTGGAAATCCCATGAGTTCTTATCTTACCGGCAAGCGCAGGGGTCTTCTATGGACGATGAATCTTTATTTTGCGGTTTACCCTGATGTGGCTTCTTCAAGGAGCAGGGCTATATGAACCGGAGTTGCCTCCGTGAAATGGGATACCTGCTCGAGGCAGGAGATGCCCGTGACGCAGACCCTTCCCGTTTCGCCGAGACTCCTT
This sequence comes from Thermodesulfobacteriota bacterium, assembly GCA_047518015.1. Taxonomy (GTDB): domain Bacteria; phylum Desulfobacterota_D; class UBA1144; order Nemesobacterales; family Nemesobacteraceae; genus Nemesobacter. The sequence goes on from JAKZRS010000068.1 coordinate 4,611, forward strand.
ATCTTCGGGAAAAGACCGCATTCCCCCATGGCTTTTGATATATCGTAGTGCTCTTTTTCGTAACCGAAGCTACCCGCCATGCCGCAGCACCCGGCATCGCTCGGCTTCGCTTCGTAGCCCAGGTTTTCAAGAAGCGAGAGGGTTTTTCCGAAGTCGCCCACGGATCTTTCGTGGCAGTGTCCGTGAACTAGTATCTTTTCACGTTTTTGCTTCCCTGGATCTTTCTCGTGGAGATTTTCCCGTTGCGCGCAAACGAATTCGCAGACCGAGTGGATGTTAGGGACGAGCGCGTCAAGAGATTTGTTTCCAGGAAGAAGATCAGCGTATTCATCCCGAAACGCAGACAGGCAGCTGGGTTCTGAAAAAACCACGGGGATGTTCCTTTGCGCGTAACCGGAGAGAACATTTACGTTATGAATCGCGTTTTTCCTGGCTTCTTCCACCATCCCGATACTCAGCATCGGTCGCCCGCAGCATTTTCTTTGCCTCTCCACAAGCACGCAGAAACCGAGACTTTCAAGCACTGCGGTAACGGCTTTTCCTATTTCGGGGTAGAAAAATTCAGACCATGTGTCGTGGAAATAGACCACCTGTTTCCCGGTTCCAGGTTTTTCCTTTCTTCTCTGAAACCACCCGCTGAAAGTATCTTCGGCCATATGGGGAAGAGATCTTCTTCGTGAAATTCCCGCGAGGGAGAGCAGCTTTCGGGAGAAAGAACCCTCAAGCGTGCGGTTAACAAAATGAGGAAGAGCGCTACGCAAAGAACTTATTTCGTGTACCCGGGCAAACAGCCGGTCTCTTGCCGTAAACCCTGTTTTGTCTTTATAGATGGCCAGAAATTCGGTTTTCATCTTGCCCACATCAACTCCGGAAGGACATTCGGTCCGACACGCCTTGCATCCCACGCAGAGATCGAAAACATCGTAGAATCCTTTCTCGTAGATCATGTTCTCGTCCATGTTGCCCAGCAGAAGTTCCCTAAGAAGGTTAGCGCGCGCTCTTGTGGTATCGCCCTCATCAAGGGTCGCTCTGTAGGAAGGACACATTATTCCCTCGGAGGTTTTCCTGCAGACTCCCTGGCCGTTGCACATAGTGGCCGCGGCGGCGAGACCCCCTTCACGGGACCAGTCGAGAAAGGTGGCGATATTCCCCCCGGATTCCCTTATCCTAAGATTTGCGGAAGAATCTGCCCCACGGACTACTTTCCCAGGATTAAGTATTCCCTGCGGGTCGAAGACCTCCTTGAGCCTTTTCATGACGGAGTAGAGATTTTCTCCGAAGAGCTTTTCGTTAAGATAGCTTCTCTGCAGACCGTCTCCGTGCTCACCGCTCATTACCCCGGAGTAGCGAAGAACAAGTTCAAGGGTTCGCTCGGAAAGCGCTACCATGTCGGATACTCCTTTTTGCTCCCGCAGGTCAAGAAGGGGCCTTATATGCAGGCATCCCGCGCTTGCGTGGCCGTAGAAAGCGGCTTTGAGACCGAATTCGCCGAGAAGAGAAATTACGTCCCTTGTATAGTCGGCGAGATTCTCCGCGGGAACCGAGACGTCCTCTATGCACGGCACCGGTTTTTGCTTTCCCCTGTCGCTCATCAGGATGCCGAGCCCCGCTTTTCTTACATCCCAGATTCTTTTCTGCTCCTCCAGTCCGAGCACCGAAAACGCGGTTGTGCCCGGGACTGCGGACTCAACGAACTTCACGAGGCTCTTTGCCCTCTCGCCGGTCTGCCCTTCGTCGTCTCCCTGAAATTCGACTATCAGAATGGCCCCCGGGGTTCCCTCAATGAAGGAAACAGAGGAGGAGAACCCCTTTTTTCTCCTCGCAAGTCCGATCAGCGTTCCGTCAATAAGCTCAATCGCCGAGGGGCTGTGGGAGAGAATTTCTGAAACCGAATCCATTGCCTCGGGAATCTCGCGAAACGAGATGACGCAAAGGGCGCTTGAAGAAGGTTTTTCCACGAGGTTAAGCTCAAAATCTGTTGAAATTGCAAGGGTACCTTCCGAGGAGGCTAGAAGTTTTGCGGGATTGAACTGTTCATCCAGAAAGTAGTTAAGCGAGTACCCGGAGGCTCTTCTCCAGTGCTTCGGGAAATCCTTTCTGACAAGTTCCCCGCTTTCTTTTATTAGCGCGGCGAGTTTTTCGAAAAGATTCCCCGCGATCCCGTCTCCTTCACTACGCCTTTCGTAATTTTTCCTGGAAAGCTCAAGCGAAGACCCGTCGGCGAGTACGACGTTTGTGGAAATGACGTGGTCTCCCGCCATTCCGTAGAGTATGGAGTGAGCTCCGGTGGCGTTGTTCGCGACGGCTCCTCCGACGGTGGCGACGCTTGCGCTTGAGGGATCCGGTCCGAACATGAGTCCTAAGGGCAAAAGGCTTCTGTTCAGGCTGTCAATGCAGATTCCGGGCTCGACCCTGACTTTCTTCCCTTTGGCATCTACGTCGATCACCCTGTTCATGTACTTTGAGAGGTCGAGGATTATTCCTTTTCCTACCGCCTGCCCAGCAAGGCTTGTCCCCGCTCCCCGCACCGTGACCGGGATATTGCGGGCGGAGGCTTCCGAGATGGTGATCTTTAAGTCCTGGTGGTTTCTCGGGATTACGACCGCTTCAGGAAGAATTCTGTAGTTACTCGCGTCCGTGCTGTAGATGGTCCGGTCAACGAGGCTTTTTCTTATTTCGCCCCGGATTTGACTGCGAAGCGTCCTGCTCAGCTCTTCAATTCTTGATCCTTCCATGGGAACCGATGCCGGCCGGAATGTTTCGGGACAAAAGACGGCGTGTGGGAGAAAAAGTCCTCAGGCCTCACCGTTTTCAAACATCTTGAGAATCCCGTAGGTCGTGTCCCTTTCGGCCGGGATCCTGCCTATTTCTCTGGTGAGTTTTCTGAATTCTTCGGGTGGAAAGTACTGTCCGTAACTTGCGCCGGCGAAACGGGATATCTGCTCTTCCATGAGCGTTCCCCCGAAGTCGTTTGCCCCGGCGGTGAGTGAGAACTGAGCGAACTCAGGCCCCTGTTTGACCCAGGAGACCTGTATGTTGTTTATCCAGCCCCTGAGCATCATCCGCGAAACCGCGTACATTTTCAGCTGGTCAAGGTCGGTTGGCCCCTTTCTCACCTTTCCCTTGGAGTGAATGAACAGCCTGGTGTTCCAGGGAATGAAACGTAGCGGCACGAATTCCGTGAACCCTCCCGTTTCTTTCTGGATGTCTCTCAGAATTCCCAGGTGTATGGCCCAGTGGTGGCGTTTGTCAAGGTGTCCGTACATTATGGTCGAGGTGGTTCTCATCCCTTCTTTGTGTGCTTTCTTTACTACCCTTATCCACACTTCGGTCGGTATCTTCCTGGGGGCGATTATCTTTCTTACCTCCTCAACCAGAACCTCTGCCGCGGTGCCGGGGAAGGTGTTGTGGCCGACATCCTTGAGCATTCTTATGAAGACCTCTTCCTCTATGCCGAGCGTTTTAGCGCCGTAGTAGATCTCGTAGGGAGAAAAGGCGTGGGTGTGCATCTCCGGCACGGCCTTTTTCACCGTCTTTATAAGCTCGACGTAGAAATTGCCGTCTATCTCGGGGTGCATACCTCCCTGCATGCATACTTCCGTTGCGCCTATTTCCCAGGCTTCCACGGTTCTCTCAGCGACTTCGTCCATTGAGAGAAAATACGCTCTTTCGTCCCCCTCGTCCGCCATAAAATTACAGAAGCCGCAGTAAACATCGCATATGTTCGTGAAGTTGATGTTCCTGTTAACGACGTAGGTAATCACGTCTCCCACGTCTTCCTTTCTTATCTGGTCGGCGGCAAGCGCAAGGGCCGATATCTCGTCTGCATCCTCTATGCTAAAGAGATGAATACCGTCTTCAACCGAGATTTCCTTTCCCAAAAGTGCGTCTTCGATTATTCTCCCCGTCGTGCCGTTTATACGCGACATCACTCCGTCGACGCCAATGGGCCTTCTTTGCTCTATAGAGTCTATTATCTTGTTTATATCTTCCATTTTCAGTTTATAGGAACATACCCGTTTTCATCCACGCGCTGCTTTACCTTGCCCAGAACGTAGGGGTCTATCCACTGCTCGTTTATATACTCGGGATACACGGGAAGCCTTTCCCGGAGCTCGTAGCCCAGAGCGCTTACTTCCCTCTCCATTCTTTCCACCTGAGGCCAAGGGGCCTCGGGGTTCACGTAGTCTATCGTGAGAGGTGACACGCCACCCAGATCGTTTATGCCGGCTGTCAGGTAGAAAGTGAAGTTTTTGTTGTTAAGGTTGGGAGGTATCTGTATGTTCATGTCCCCTCCGAACACGAGCCTTGATATGGCGACGGTTTTCAGCATCTCGAGAAAATCGGCGGGAGGATACTGCTCCATTCTTATTCCTTCCTTGGGGTTAAAGTTCTGAATTATTATTTCCTGCAGATGGCCGTACTTGCGGGAGAGTTCCAAAAGGGCGTAAAGCGAATCCACTCTTTCCTCGAAAGTTTCCCCGATTCCAACCAGTATGCCGCTTGTCCAGGGAATACTGAGGTCGCCCGCGTACTCCATCGTCTCCATCCTGAGTTTCGGGACCTTGTCGGCGCAGCCGTGGTGGGCGTTTCCTTTCTTAAGCAGCCTCTCGCTTATGTTCTCAAGCATGAGGCCCATGCTGGGATTGCTTTTTCTGAACTCAGAGAGCTCTTCAGGGATTGAGAGCCCGAGATTCGTATGGGGAAAGAGCCCGTGCTCAAGCCCCGTTTTCCCCATGTCGATCAGATACTCCGCGGTCGTTTCATAGCCAATTTCCCCCAGAGCGTCCCTGTATACCTGGTAGGCGAGTTCGGGCTTGTCGCCCGTAACGAAAAGAAGTTCCGTGCACCCGGCCTTTGCTCCTTTTTTCGCCATGTCAACGACCTCTTCGGGGGTCATGAACAGCGCTCCCTCTCCCGGCTCTATCTTGAACGTGCAGTATCCGCAACGGTCCCTGCAGAGCTGGGTCAGGGGTACGAAAACATTTTTGGAGTAGGTTACGGTTTTTCCTTTCGAGCGGTTCCTGATTGCCGATGCGGCCAGAAGAAGAAAGGGAATTTCCTTGGGAAAAAGCTCTGTCAGATAGAGGGCGTCTTCGCGCGTGATGCCTTCTTCTTCAATGGCTTTTGATATTACTCTCTCAAGTTTCGGGGATGGGCGAAGCTCCGAGAAGTCTCCTACGCCGAATGTATCGAGCAGCATGGCGCTTTCGTTTGCGCCGAATGTCTTTTTCCAGGTCTCAGCTAAAAGGGCCATATACAGAAACCACCCGTTTCGTTTTCCGCGAGGAAGTAATTTCACCACCACCAATCCCGCCTGTAAGTATCTTATGCTGGGGGCGTTTTTGTCAAGGAATGCATGGAGGATTTATGGAGGAACCGCAGTGCTCCCTGCTCGAAAATGTGCCGAACTCAGGGTACTATTTTACCTGAGATGACTCCGCTGAAGTCAGACAGACTGCCGGGTCCGTCCGTTCCGCCCTGCCGGAGCGATATCCGTGCGCGCGGGCGCGTCCGCCTTTTGTGCTTCCCCCGCATCTTCCGCGGTTCCTGCCGGGGCGCAATGGGTCTTCTCCTCCTTGCCGCCATCGTCCTCGGCGCGCAGCCGGAACCGGCCCGCGCGCAGGCCACCGCCACCTACACGGTAACTTTTGAAGGCAACTGGAACACCGACAGCACACCCGGCGGGGTTGTGGGCGGCGCGCATTTCACGACGTTGATCGGCGCCGTACACAACAGCGATGTGACCTTCTGGGCACCGGGCGGCACAGCCACCGCTGGTGTGGAAGGAGTGGCGGAATTTGGTGGCACGAGCACGTTCGAGACGGAAATCACCAATGCCGGCGTAGACGTAAAATCCAAGGTCAAGCGCAGTGGGACCCCCGCCACGGGCACGAGGACGTTTCCAGTCGAGTTCAGCCGTACTCATCCCCTGCTTACCCTCTTATCGATGATCGGTCCCAGCCCGGACTGGTTCGTGGGCGTCTCCGGTCTCTCTCTGCTTGATGGATCGGATGCCTGGCGGTCCTCTCACACGGTAGACCTGTTTCCCTACGACGCCGGCACCGAGGACGGGGAAGAATTTTCGCTGAGCAATCTAGCCACCAGTCCACAGGGAACCATCACCAGTCTCAAGGGACAGGGCAAGTTCTCCGACACGCGCATGGCAAGGCTGAGCTTCACGCTCAATCAGAGCAACAATGCGCCCGAGTTCCCAAGTACGAGCACGACGCGGAGCTTCACTGAGACCGTGGGTGCGGCGACGGTGCAGAGCGCGGCCAACATCGGCGCGGCTGTAACGGCCACGGACGACGACAACGACACTCTTACCTATAGCCTCGAA